>JBMOKV010000255.1:0-2197 GCA_049325495.1 Candidatus Rifleibacteriota bacterium
GGGTTTTTCAGCGCTTTTTCGGCGAGCAGGGTGCCGGTGAAAGATGCGTTGTCACGCTTGTAAAAAAGGGTTCTGACATTGACGGCATTCATGTTGTTCTGATTTTCGTCCATGTCAACGATTTCTGCGTGCATTTTGGCTTCTTCGAACCCCTTTTCAACCTGACTGAAGTTAACATCGGTCAGAATCATCCGATGCTTGATGTAAGAGTTTATAACGGTTTCCTGTATTTTGTCATCCCAGAGTATGATAACGATGAAAGTGACAAGAAGAATGCCCCAGAACCAGAAACTGGTGAAAAAGGTTTTCATTCTTCCGTTCTCCCGAGTTCGGCATGCTGATAGCGCTCGTGAAACCAGCACCACTGGTCGGGTCGCCGCCTAAAAGCATTCTCATAGCGGGAAACGTATGCGCGGATGCAGTCGCTTACGCTGGCATTTTCCGGCCACTGAACCGGTTTTTCAAATCTGATGAACTGCCGGCCATCGGGCTGACGCTCGGCAAAAGCAGGAATCAGCGGGGCTTTTCCCCGTTCTGAAAGAATGACCGGAGCATGGTAAAACGAGGCCTTTTGCCCGAAAAACTCGACCTGATAACCCCATTCGCGGGCATTCAGATCGGAAAGCAGGCCAACCACCTTTTTTTTCTTGATCAGCTTGAGCGATTCAATGATGTTGTTGCCCATGATTACTCTGGCGCCGCGTTTTTCGCGAAAACTGTTGACGAATTCGGTCATCTGGTTGACTGCCTGCGGTCTGGCAACGACGTGCAGCGGGTAACCCATTGCCGAGAGTTCGTAACCGATGATTTCCCAGTTGCCAAAATGGGCGCTGAGAATAATGAATGTGCCATGGTCTCTGACCGCTTTTTCAAGATGTTCACGCCCTTCAATTTTTACAAAGTCGGGAACTTCGGCTTTGATTTTATCATAAAAAAAGACTTCGAGCAGAGTCGCAACCTGATTTTTCGTCATGCCTTCGATTATTTCATCGGCCCGGTCAGAAAATTCAGCTGGCAGAAGTTCGTGGGCCCGCTGCATTTCGCGCTGAAAAACCAGCGGAAAGACTTTGAGAAAAAGGCGCTGCAGCTTCGGCAGTTTCTTGACCGGCAGCCTGACCATCTGGTCAGTCAGGCTTTTGAGCAGATAATACCTGATCTTTCTTTTCAGGTTTTTCAGGTCGTCTTTGAAACTCATTTGCAGCTCATTTGAGAAAATCGGCTACCAGCTGTTCCATCAGGCCCTTGTGAGTGAGAATTATGTCTGCGACTTCTCTGATAACCCCATGACCACCGGCAGAGCTTAAGACATAATCTGCGTAAGGCCTGACGACCGGGTGATGGTTGGCCGGCACAAAAAACAATCCGGCCCGGCAACCGGCGGGCAGATCATTGACGTCATCGCCGACATAGGCAATTTCTTCAGCTTTCAGGCCACGTCGCTGCATGATTTCGTCGAAAACCTCACCTTTGCGGGCGATGCCCTGGTGCAGTTCGTCGAACTTCAGTTCCTGGGATCTCTTGACCAGGGCATCAGATGCGCGGCCGGTAATTGAACCGGCCATCAATCCGGCGGTTTTCCAGAGCTTGAGGCCCATTCCATCGGTTGTCGAGAAGCATTTTACTTCCATTCCGTTGCTGCCGAGAATTATTCGCCCATCGGTAAGTACGCCATCACAGTCGAACAGCAGCATTTTTATTTTCTGACAGGCAGCTTTGAATGCCTGTGGATCTTTTTCAGTGCGATTCATCGATTCAAACCACCTTTATAAACGGGAAATTCCAATGCCCCTGCTTCCGGCAGGGTATTAGTGTATAACATTATTCTCAACTATTGTAAAACCCAACTTTGCCGGGCATGAAAATTCTGTTATACTCATGCGGCTTGAAACAGGTTATTTTTGCTTTTATTCTATCATGGGTTGCCGGAATCGTGCTGGTGCCGATGATACGCAAAGTTGCCCTGAAACTCGGACTGGTTGATCGCCCTGGCTATCGCAAGATTCACAAGAGCCCGGTTCCGAGGGTCGGGGGAGTTGCCCTGTTTCTCGCAGCCCTGATAGGCGCTCTGCCATTCATTGCCGAAAGTCAGGAAACGGCTGGAATTCTGCTGGCAGCCACCTTTGTGTTCATTATCGGGCTTCTCGATGACATGCTCGATCTGCCGGCCCGGGTCAAGCTCGCAGGGCAGATTGCCGGC
>JBMOKV010000256.1:0-2196 GCA_049325495.1 Candidatus Rifleibacteriota bacterium
ATATTCACCCTGAAGTTCTGAAACCCCAAAAAGAGCAGCAGTCAGCAGATCTTTTTTGGTATAACCATACCTTGCCTGCAGGTCTTTGAATGAGCTGCCTTCGGCCAGTTGGTCGAGTATGAATTCAGAGGTCGTGGTTGCTCTGGGCATATATTTGTCTCCTGAAATTATTGTTAATTATTTATCGGCAACTTGCAAGATGCCGGCGCAATTTTTTATTTTTGTGTTATTATCAAAACCTGATTTTTTAATTCACTTTTTGTTATGGAGGCTGTCATGGCGCTAACTATCTATAATTCACTCACCAGACAGAAAGAAGAATTTGTTCCGGTTGAACCGGGGCAGGTTGGCATCTACGTCTGCGGACCCACCGTTTACGGGCCGCCGCACCTTGGCCATGCAAAGAGCTACATAACTTTCGATGTACTGGTTAAGCACCTGCGCAATTCTGGCCTTAAAGTGCGCTATGTACAAAACATCACCGATGTTGGCCATCTGACTGATGATGCCGATGCCGGCGAAGATAAAATTCAACGTCAGGCAAGAATAGACCAGGTTCATCCCTGGGAAGTCGTGGATAAATGGACTCGCCAGTATATGAATGACATGGAAAAACTTCATGTCGCCCATCCGAGTTTTTATGTGCGTGCCAGTCAGCATATCGGCGAGCAGATTGAAGCGGTTCAGGCTTTGATTGCCAACGGCAATGCCTACGAAGTTAATGGCAATGTCTATTTTTCCGTAGAATCTTTTCCTGAATACGGCAAGCTCTCCGGGCGTCGTCTCGAAGAGCAGAAAGAAGCCGTTCGGGTTGAATCACGCAGCGAAAAGAAAAATCCGCGCGATTTTGCGCTGTGGAAAAAAGCCGAACCCGGTCACATTCTAAAATGGAACTCGCCCTGGGGCGAAGGTTATCCTGGCTGGCATATCGAATGCTCGGTAATGGCCGGCAAATATCTTGGTAAAACTTTTGACATTCATGGCGGTGGCCTCGAAAACAAATTTCCCCATCATGAATGTGAAATTGCCCAGTCTGAATCGATGAATCATGCTCCTTTCTGCCGATACTGGGTACATAATAATATGGTGACTGTGGATGGAATCAAGATGGGAAAATCCCTCGGCAATTTCAAAACCTGCGAAGATCTGCTTTCGCGCCACAGTGCTGAGGCTATCAGGGCTTTTATTCTGTCAACCCATTACCGCTCGCCCTCTAATTACACTGAAGAAGCCATCTCAGCGACTGCAGCCGGGCTTACCCGCTTGTCTCAACTGCAGGCAGCTCTGCTTGAATTGATTGAAAAACAGGCCGGTGCCGGGTCAGCCGATGCGGATGCTGAAAAACTCTGCGCTGAAGTGGAAAAGAAGATCATCGCCTGCCTCGATGATGACCTTGATACACCCGGAGCCATTGCTGCTCTGTACAGTATGGTCACTGATGCTAACAAGCTTCTTGCGTCGAGTTCGTTGTCTTCTGCCGGCGGTCAAAGGCTCTTATCTCTTATTCAGAAATGGGGCGGTGAGATTCTCGGCATTCTTGCTCCGGCACAAAAAGCCAGCGCAGAACTTGATATTGCCCCGGTTATGGAAATGCTGATAAATCTGCGAAAAGAGATGAAGGCGGCCAAAAAGTTCGATGTGGCCGATTCCATTCGCGATCGTCTTAAAGAGAGTGGAATTCTTATTGAAGACACCAAAGACGGCACCCGCTGGAGAAAAGCCTGATTTAATGGACGTTTGCAAAGAAAATCTTCTGGGGTCGGGTCTATTTGCGGTCTGCAGTCAGTGGAACCGAAAAGAGATCGAAAAAATGCCCGCCCGAACCCTGGCTTATATCGGCGATGCGGTTTATGAGCTTGGTCTGCGCATGGCGCATGTGCGCAATGGAATAGATGACGCCGGCCGCCTTCATAGCTCGCTGGTTGAGTTTGTCAGCTCTTCTGCGCAGGCAAAGGTTTTTGAGGCAATTTTTTCTGAATTGTCAGAACATGAGCATGAGCTGGTCAAGAGCTGGCGAAATGCAAAAATTCCCGCCCGTTATGGTTCTGGAACCAGAGCCGAATATGCCAGAGCCACAGCGCTTGAAGCATGGGTTGCCTATCTTTTTCTGACCGGTCAGACAGACAGGCTTGAACAAATATTTGAAATCGCAATGAGGTCTGAAAATGAGTCAAAATAAGTTTGATAAGAAAGATA
>JBMOKV010000257.1:0-2190 GCA_049325495.1 Candidatus Rifleibacteriota bacterium
GGTATAGGGGTCTTTAGCGTCGATGGAATTGGCGAGTGCCCTGACGGCAGACAGGTAGCTCGCTTCAAGATCTTCGTAAAGCTGGGCATTGTAGAGGGTGACGGAAATTTGTGAAGCGAGGGTTACCAGCATTTCCAGGTCGCTTTGATCGAAGAATCCGCCGGAAATCTTGTCGGAAACCGAGAGCACGCCGATAGTTTTTTCTTTGACTTTCAACGGCACGCAGATTGAGCTTTTCAGGACATCAGAGCTGCCTTTCTGGTCAGAAGACTGGATATCGTTGATGATTATGGGTTCTCCCCGTTCGAACACTTTGCCGGCAATGCCTTCGCCGACCTTGATGGGCTGCAGGGTTTCGACGCTGCGTGAGCCTTTGTAGAGCATAACCTGCAGACTGTTGGTTTCTTCGTCGTAGAGGATAACCGAGCTGGTTTTAACGCCGCCAAGCACTTTGGCGGTGAGGTCGAGCACCAGTTCGAGCAGTTTGTTGATGTCGAGAACCATGCTCAGGGTTTTGCCTACCTCATGCAGGGTGTTGAGTTCGAGAACTTTGCGTTTGAGGTCGTTCCACATTTTGGAATTTTTCATGGCGATGGCGGCTTCGCGGGCTACTCCTTCAACGAGGCGCAGATCCGATTCGTTGAACGGGGTGCCGGAAATGCGGTTGCTGACCGAAAGAATACCGGTTACTTTGCCGGAATGTTTGATCGGCACGCAGATCGAGCTGCGGCAGACCCGGGCTTCATCGAGCAGGGTGCTGTCTTCTTCCGCATCGAGATCGTTGATCAGAACCGGTTCGCCAGTCTGATAGACTTTTGCCCCAATGCCACGTTCAATGGGAACCCGGCGGTTTTCCGGGATCGATTCCGGCTCCAGGCCCTTGGCGACCCTGATCACAAATTCTGCTGCGCTTTCGTCTACAAGCATCAGCGAGCAGCGTTTTACCCCGCTGAGAATGTTGATTACGTTGTCTACCACGCTTTCAAAAAGCTGGTCCTGTTCGAGAATCGAGCTGAGCGAGCGCCCGATATGCTGCAGCGTGGTCAGCTCGTAGTTTTTCTTTTCGAGGGAATGGGCTTTTTCGCGCAACTCGGTCAGGTGAATGTTGATACTGCGGCTCATCTGGTTGAAAGAGTCGATCAGCACACCGATCTCATCGTTTGAACCGATTTCGACGAGGGTGTCGAGCTGTCCCCTTGATATTTTTCTTGCGGCTTCGGCGAGCATCTGTACTGGCTTTTCAAAGATTCGGCTCAGATACCAGGTGAGAGCTCCGGCAAAAATTAGGGCGAGAAAGAAGTAATAAAGCGAAGTATCGAGAACCTGGCGACTGCGAATTTCAAATAAACGATTGGAAAACACCATGCGCAGAATGCCGACCTGGCGCCCCGAATCCGGGTCGAAGATCGGGTTGGCTACCACAACGGTGGCGGGAAGGGTGATGAAGTTACCGGCTGAAGCCGTCATTTCGGGGGATGATTCGGCAAGTTTCTGAAGGCTGCTGTCGAGAATCTGCACCGAAATAACATCGTTTTCGGGAATTTCGGTTGAGGTTAGTGAATGGGCCAGTTTTTGCAGGCCTTTGATGTTTTCGCTTTCAATGTAATCGAGGGCGTGGGGTTCAACGGTTTTGACCAGGGTCAGACCTTTGCGGTTGATATAGCTTTCACTGAGCTGTCGCCACCGGCTGATCTCTGAGTAGCTCATGCCGAGGATGAACAGTGAAAAGAGCAGCAACAGCAGGCCGAAGATCTTGAATTTTAGAATCGGCCTGGTTTCAGCTCTGTGGGCCGGTTCAGTTATCTGGTTGTTTATCTGATTCATGTGCTACACCATGGGCCTCAGTTTGAAACTGCCGTGATCCGGCGTCCTTTTCAAGGAAGCTGATCATGGCTTTGATGAAGTTTTCAAGTCTGAGGCAGATTGAACTTGAGATGTCGTCGGCATTAAGGCCGGCAATGCGGTCTATATGGGTTTGCAGCAACTGCTGGTCGGTCACTTTGCGGTCAGAGTTGCTGTAACATACGTACTCGGGGAATTTGGCCTTGGGCGAGCCAAAGTCGGTGGTAATGAAGACGCGGTCTCCGGCAAAAGATACCAGGCTGCGATGAATGCCGCGATCAACTTCAGAATCGAGAACCAGCATTGCCGTTTTCCCAGACTGGTCGAGAAAAAGGCTGCCCCAGGACT
>JBMOKV010000258.1:0-2181 GCA_049325495.1 Candidatus Rifleibacteriota bacterium
TTTGAGAGGGGTTTTAACACCTTTAACACCGCTGAGAATGTCAAACCTGATCTTTGAAGCCCTGAGTCTTGCAATACATTCGCGATCCATCCCGGGAAGTGGATTTTTTATTGGTTTTACATGCTTCATAAGCATAGGGGTCTTATTCCATACATGTTCAGGGATTTTCTTACCTTTTTTTGCAGTCTTGCTTGCAATTTTCTTTTTCTTTGCTGGTTTATTCTTTTTTGCACCACTTCCACGACTTCCCGGAGAATGCTTAGTCTTTGCATCGGAATTACCCGCGTCTGACAGTGTCAGCAGAAAAAATGACAAAAACAGTGGAATTAAATATTTCACAATTCTGGATTAAAATGTCATCACAACCAGCAGGCAGCTTGATTGCATCTCTTCCGGTATCATGAATTCTGCAGTTTGTTATGGAAATTTTCTTTGCAGCGTCATTATCGAGCGGAGTGTCATCCCAATCCCATTCGGAGAAGAAAAAAACTCCGTAAAAACCCCCGGTGATTTCAACCCGTTCGATTCTGCTGCCTTTTGAGCCAACATCAAAGGTCACCGTGACAACAGGGTCGGAATCGTCAATATTGACCGGGGTAGCAATCGCAGCCCATTCGTTTTCCATTGAACGAATCGTTATTTCTGGCTTTCTAACTCTAACTTCTTCGTTATAAATTCCGCTTCGCAGAGTAATGATATCTTTCGGTTCCGCCTTCTCTGAAAGGGTATGCCGAATCGTCTTAAAAGGTCTGGATATGGTTCCATCACCGGATGAATCGCTTCCATTCGTGGCCACAAACCATTCTTTGGCATTGACGGTCGAAGAAAGCAAAGCAAGTAAGAGTAACCATGGAAGTATTTTCGGCTTCATGAGTTAATACTACCTCCTAAAGAAGGGATTTTTCTTACTTCCCAAGCATGCTGATGAAAAAAAACTGTTCAAGATCTGTGCATTAGACTTGAACAATTATAAGAGAAATGTGCCGGGGTGTTAAGGGGAGCAGATTGTGACAGCTGATTTGGCTGGTAAAATGGAGACCGGACAGCTGAGGGGTCGTCAGCAAAAGAAAGGCAGAGTTCTTCGATTTCAGCTTCGGTGTAGAGGTCTGAATACCTGAGTTTCATTATTCGATCAACCACCTGGCGGGTCAGATCCCGGTTGGGGCCATATGAAGGCAGACCCAGCGGGTCGAACATCAGGTAATACAGGTCCTGGTCGTCGGGGCAGATGGGGCAGGGGTAATCATTATTAATCAGAGGCCGGGCACCGTGCCGCTCGTAGAAACGCATTCGCGCAATGTTGTCGGCAAGGGTCGCCGGGTCGAATATGGCACCCGCGTCGTCGATGCAGCACTCAAAAAAAAGTTCAGAGGCCCCTTGCAGTCGAAGCTCATTCTGAATATGCCGATAAATAAGACTTCCGATACCATGACCCTGCATGCCCGGCGCGGCAGAAATGTATTCAAGCCAGTGAAAATCGGGCAGCCTGAAAGAAAGAACGATAGCAAATCCAATTACCTGATCATGCCCGCTGATGGCTGCGAATAGACTGGTGTGATAACCGGCTTTGGCCTGATTTTCCAGACGCTGTGGGATTTCCTGTATGTCTTTTACCCTGGCAGTTGGAAACTGCCCCGAAATAATACTCTGAACCTGGTGCACGATTTCAAGATTGTGACTGCTGAGCGAGTCGATTCTTTCAATCATCATGGGGAAGAGCTCTCTTTGATTTTTAATTTGCGCTATTTTAAACAGTTATTTGCCTTTTGCCCAAGGCAAAACCGGGCGAAATTTCAACCGGGCTTTTTCGCCGATGGTACCCAATGGCAAATTTCATAATGGCTTATACTTTCTCATTCGTTTAATATGAGATACGTCACTTTTTCACCCAGGTTCGCCTTTTTGTCGCTTAAACAATAAAAATGGTTTAAAATTGAATACCAGGTTTGTTAAAGGCAAAACAATTGCTCAGTAAAAGGATAAGCGGTTTCAGTCTCGTTGAAATCTGCATTGCCGCAGTAATTCTGCTGGTGGTGCTGCTTGGCGCTTCGCTTTTCTGGCGCAGTTCGAACATTCAGACCTATCATCACGAGCTGAGGCTCTCTTTTGAGGAAAAATGGCAGCGGATGACGGCATTGCTGAAGCAGGATCTGCGGTCGGCGCGGCATCTTGATGCCGACC
>JBMOKV010000259.1:0-2167 GCA_049325495.1 Candidatus Rifleibacteriota bacterium
GCAATGGAACGCCTGAACTGATCAGCAAAAAAATGATTTCAGGGAACCCTGCGGTGATGTTGAATGGGACGTGGAAATTGGCTACCGGCCCTGTAATCAGGGCAGTTTACCACCTGCTGAATCATCCAATCATCAGACAAACACCCTAAAATGACAAAAATTTTTTTAAAAAGATGCCCTGGTTACCATTCCCCGAAAGTCACCGAAACAGTCGCCGGCCTTCTCGATCAGCTTTCGCTTGACAGGCCTCTGGCATCGAAGGGACAGACGGTTCTCGTCAAACCCAACATGCTTTCGTGCAAAACCCCTGATCATGCGGCCACAACCCACCCGGCGGTCGTTGAGGCCGTGGCGGCGTATTTTGTTAAAACCGGAGCACGGGTGCTTATCGGCGACAGTCCGCCGGCAGTTTTTGGTCGTGCCGAAGAATACTGGTCACGCACCGGCTTTGCCGAAGCGGCAAAAAATTCAGGAGCGGAACTGGTCTGTTTTGAAACCATTGCCAAACAAACAATTGAAATTTCAACCAACCGGCAGAAGCATCAGGCTCACGTGGTCAAACTGGCTTTCGATGCTGACCTTATTGTCAATCTGCCGAAGCTGAAAACCCATAATCTGACCCGGATAACCGGAGCGGTAAAAAACCTGTTTGGCCTGGTACCGGGGCTTCAGAAAGCGGTTTGGCACAAGGTTTTTCCCAAATCTCTCGAATTCAGCAACTTCATCGTTGATTTTGCCCGGCAAATGCCGGCCGGCATAACGCTTCTAGATGCAATCGAGGGCATGGAAGGCCAGGGGCCGGCGGGGGGCAAAAGAATTTTTCCCGGTTTTCTGATGGCATCTACCTGCCCGGTTGCCATTGACCGCGCCATCTGCAGAATCGGCGGAATCGATGAAAACACGGTCAGCATGCTGAATCGGGCCCGAGAACTGAGCTGGGGCCCGACAAACGTTGATCAGCTTGAATTTCGGGGTGATTCACCCAATGATGTGAAAATCAGCAACTTTCAGGTTCCCGGCAGACCGGTTCAGGATTACCTGCCCGATCTGCTGTTGAACTCGTTGAAAAAACTGGTCTGGGCCGGACCGGCATTGAAAGCGGCAACCTGCATCGGCTGCGGAAGATGCAAAGAAATCTGCCCGGTAAATGCCATAGACATAGTTGACAAAACGGCTCAATTCGACCGAAGAACCTGCATTTCGTGCTTCTGCTGCATGGAAGTCTGCCCGGTAGATGCGATCGAAGCCCAGAAAAGCCCATTGCTGAATCTTGCATTCAAGCTGAGAAATCTTAAAAAGGCATTTAAAAGAAATAAATGAAACCGACACCTGGTTCATTATATAAAAGCCCATTCTTTCGCTTCAAATTCGACAAGTTCAATGGCCGCCTTTTAGGGTCGCTGAGCTCGTTTAACTTGCGATCAACAAACCAGATCGAACCATCGAAGCGACTGGTGGGCTGCGGAAACATTCGATGAGCTTTTGTATAAAAAAAATAGGACACAAGATTCAATGCATGCTGCTCGACCTGCTTGCAAAAAGCACCGGTGGCATGAAATTGACTCAACGCCGCAAGCTTGCAGAGCTACTTACCTGGCTGGCCTTCGACATTCTGCAGTTACGGCGAAAATACGTCGTTTCAGCCATTAGCCTGCACCTTGAGCTCAGCCCCGATGAGGCCACAAAAATGGCGCGCCGGGTTTATTTCAACTTTCTACTCAATGCGTTTGAAATGGCCGGCCTGAAATTCATGTCGGCTGAGGATTTAAAAAGTCGTCTGGTCTGCACAGATCTTGCAATTCTAGAGCAGGCCCTGAGCCGAAAAAAGGGTGCGATAATTATTTCCGGACACTTCGGGTTATGGGAACTGGTGCCGCCATGGCTTTCGCTGAGCGGTTTCCCGGTTACCGTTGTGGTAAGACGCCAGAACAATCCTGAAGTAGATCGCTGGATGGAAGAAATGCGGCAGAAGCATGGGGCTCGCACCACCGACTCGGGTTTCGGCATAAGAGAAATTCTTAAATCGTTGAGAAAAGGTCACATTCTTGCGCTGATGGTCGATCAGGATAACGGAAAACAGGGGGTTTTCGTGCCCTTTTTCAAAACATGGGCTTCAGCACCAACCGGGCCGGCTGCCATTTCCATCAAAACGGGAGCGCCGATAGTG
>JBMOKV010000260.1:0-16285 GCA_049325495.1 Candidatus Rifleibacteriota bacterium
ATTCCCCCGGAAAAACAGGAGCTTCTATTCAATGCCTTTGAACAGATTGACAACAGCGTCAGCCGAAAGTATGGGGGAACCGGCCTTGGCCTTGCCATTTCCCGCAGCCTGATTCAACTGATGGGCGGTTCCATTTCTCTGGAAAGCCGACCAGGTTCAGGTTCAACCTTTAGCTTTTCTCTGGCCTTCAAAAAATTCATTGCCGGCATATCACCTGAAGAAACCATTTTGAATAAGCTGCAGAACCGCCATATTCTTATCGTAGATAGCCATGAAAACACAAGAAATGCCATGATCGAAATGCTGCATCTCTGGAAAATCCGTTATGAAGAGGCCGTTTCAGCAGACGATGCGATCAATCTCATGATAAAAGCCAGTAAAGCCAGAGATCCATTCGACATCGTAATCATCGATTACGAACTTCCCGAAGTAGATGGGCACCTTTTTGCAAGAAAGGTCAACTCCACCCCGGAACTGAAGAACAGCAGTCTCGTTCTTATGACCACCATTCCCGATCGAAAACAGGTCGAGACTCTTGCAATAAGCGGATTTTCTGCCTATCTTCTCAAACCAGTGAAGAAAGACGACCTGAAAGATTGCCTTATTTCGTTACTTACTCAAACCCACCCGCAAGCAAGAAAAACGCACAAACAGGAAAACGAAACAATAGAGTCAGTTTCCCCAAACGGCAGCCCACGCGCAAAAATTCTGCTGGCCGAAGACAATCTCACCAACCAGCAGGTTGCCATGATTATTCTCAATAAACTTGGCTACCAGGTCGATTGCGTTGCCAATGGTCAGGAAGCCGTAGATTCACTACTTCAGAAAACCTACGATCTGGTTTTTATGGATGTGCAGATGCCGATTCTCGATGGATTTTCTGCAACCAGAGAAATTCGCGGAATGGCCAGACACAAAGATTTGCCGATCATTGCAATGACTGCCCATGCCCTGCCCGAATACCGTAACGACTGTATCAAATGCGGCATGAACGATTTCATTACCAAACCCATCGACCCCAAGAAAGTAAAAGCAGTTCTGGATAGCTGGCTGGGAAAAACCGAAACTACAGCTGCCATCGAAAAAATTCTACCAGGCTCTGAAATTATTGACATCAAATTGCAGATTTTCGACCTCGATTCGCTGCTGGCAAAGCTTTATGGGGATAAAACCACAGTCAAATTGATAATTAAAACATTCATTGAAGACATGGCCATTCAAATTGCCCAGATGAAATTGTTGATTGAAAAAAATGATTTCGAACAGGCCAGAAGCATCGCTCACAAAATTAAAGGGGCTTCAGCTAATGTCTGTGCCGGACAAATGAGTAAAACTGCCATGATTATCCAGAATCTTCTTCCATTAAAACAACCCGAAGAATTCAAGAAATATGCCGAAATTCTTCAGCAGAATTTCATCGATTTCAAAAAATCAATTGAACCAGAAATCCTCAATACTTCCGCCTGAACCAGTCAATTTCATACAAACTGGCAATCATTAGACCGTCTTATTGTGAAAACCAAAAAACCTTCTGGTCGCAAAATATACAACAGCGCTGAGCTCATAAAGAAAAACTGTCGGTATAATTCCCGCTGAAAAAAAGAAATCGTTCAGCAGCACCAGAAAAATCAGCACCTCGATCATGGCAAGACGAGAAAACAATCCATGCCCCATCTTCCAGCAGAAATACAAAAGAAATGGAAAATTGATCAGATGAAGGGCAAAAGTATAAATAAAATCGAGATTGAACAGAATATGGGGTTCGTAGTGATAACAAAGCGTTGGACGCAAAAACGGGAAATAAATACGGCGAAGATAAAGATGTTCTTCCAGACTCATGACCGACAGACTAAAACCCCAGAAAACCATGAGCAGAATTGCAAAAAAGCCCGCAATTTTCAACAACCAACCCGGAGTTGCCCCCAGGTCGACCTGGGCTGCGAACCATTGCCACTGTGAAATTACCAGAAAAACCGACGCTGCCGGAATCAGGTAAACGGCGTATTCCAGCTCCTGACTCAAATAAATCAGCCCACGACAAAAGACAAAAATTCCGGTTAGAATGAAAAATCTCCCCATGCTTACGGGAAAAGCAGCTTCAGAACCAGAAGCAGACCTAATTTCTTTTTGCCCCTTATAAACCAGAAAAAGCGCCAGAGCAATCAAATGCCATCCTGTCTGCAAAACTACCTCCCTGCTAACATAACCAACTTTGCTGCCTCTATGGCCCGACAGGCTCACCAGCCTACCCGTTAAACGTGCTCAAGAACCGTAAAAGAATGGGCTCTTTTTTGATTGGTTCTATGAGCATCATGAATTATAACGCAAAATACTTCTTTTCGCAGTCTTTCGAAAAATCTGCTAAAATATTCGTGAGGTTCGCTTATGAAACATTCCCCAGTGATATTGCTTATTCTCGCGATTTTTCTGCCGGCAGCAGTTCTGGCAGGCTCCTTGACCGTCGGAACCAAGGTGATTTACCCGGGAGGAGCCGATCAACCACCGAAAGAAAAAGACACCGGGGTCTCTTTCAAAGCTGAAGTTACTGGCATGGCCAGAAGCTCAAGTGGAAAATGTCAGCCCGACCAGATAATGCAGATGCTCGAACAGGGCGATTACAGCCAGGTTCTGGCAGTTACCGAAAACAGGCATGACTCTCAAAGCCTTGCCATGAAAGCAATCGCACTTTTTCATTCAGACGAAGAAAAAGCCGCGATCGATCTGGCTGAAAAATTGATGAAAGACAAAAACCTCAGCCGTGAGCTCAAAGAAAAACTCTGTAATGAACTCGACCTGGAAATGCCTGATTTTGAAAAAGAAACTTCCGACAACGAAGAAGGGAATAATTAAATCATCAGGTCCTTTTCATCCTGACTGATGTTGAAAGCCGCAAAGGCCGGGTCATACAGTAATTGCTTCATCTGCTTCAAAGAGGGCTGCAGATCATGTCCCTCATCGTTACCACCAACGAAAAGCATTGAACCACCGCCGTGTTCCCTGATTTTTCTGGAAATTAGAATCAGTGAACGCACTGCATCTTCCAATCTGGCCCGAGGATGGTCAGGAAAAGCATTCGACCCTTTGATACTCGGATAATAAGGGTGAAAGTTAAAATCGACCCTTACTCCAAATCGGCTCATCAGGCTTAAACCATACTCGGCAGTTGCTACCGCCTCATTCACTGCTGGCGTCCATGCCACTCCCGGCGGCTGAAACAAAATATTCATTTCAACCGCAGTTCGAGGCGACCCGGAGGACAGGGCGGCAAAAATCTTCTCAACCTGTTCTTTGCTGACTTTTTTCCTCAGATTTTGCATCCTGACTTCTTCAGATTGAGACTCAAAGCCGAAAGTGATTGAAGCCGTCTGGTCTGAACGAAGATTTCTCACCAGAAAATCCACTGCCGGAGCGGTAACAAAATACTCCCGACAATCGAAGCTGGCCCGCTTTATGGATGGGGTTTGCCTGACGAATTCAAGAATATTCCCCAGCGTTTCGCGTGAGAATTCCTGCTCATTCAGGGTCGAACCATAATTATACACAACCAGATGATTGATTTTCGACCAGAAGTCGGCAAATTTTTGTTTGAAAAATTCGAGGCGCTGCCGGTTCATTTCCGGAGAAAAAGACTTGCCCTCGCCGTTACCAATATCACAATGAAGGCATTGTGAATCGAAAAAGGGGCAGCGACCGTCTGGCGATTCATTTCCAAAAACCAGAGCCAGCCTCAGGCCAAGCGGCCCCATAACCGGGTTGAAAAGAGATTCAGCCGGGGGAACTGCCCCGGAAATTACGCCGGAATTCATCCCCTGCCACCCTGCTTCAGAATCATGTAATCATGTAAAAATAAGGCATCTATGCCGGTTTTTAAAAAAGTTTTGATCGCATCTTCCGGCGACATGACGATTGGTTCGCTGTCATTGAAAGATGTGTTCAATACCATTGGAACACCGGTCAACTTTTCAAACTCACATATCAACTGGTGATAATCAGGGTTTGTTTCGCGATTAACCGCCTGAATTCTGCTGGTACGGTCGATGTGAATGACTGCAGGAATTTTTTCATGATTTTTTTTCCTGGTGGAAAAAGTGAGCAACATAAATTCCTGAGAGAGACTGCGTCCAGGAATTTCAAACCACTCTCCCGCTTTTTCTGCCAGAACGCTTGGCGCAAAAGGCCTGAATTCTTCACGGTGTTTAATTTTTTTATTCAAGATCTCGCGCATATCCGCGCGCCTGGGGTCTGCAAGCAGTGAGCGATTGCCCAGCGCGCGGGGACCAACTTCCATTCTTCCGCGAAACCAGCCGACGATGTTGCCATCGGCAATAAGCCCGGCTGCCCTTTTTCCAGCATCACTGACCTTTTCGGCTTTTAAACCGGCCTGTTTAATCGTTCGTTTGATTTCTTCTTCCGAGTATTCAGGACCATAATAGGCATGTTTCATGGCAAAGCCGCGTGGCTGCTCATTGAGCCCATGCCAGACATACATGGCCGCACCGAGGGCTGACCCGGCATCATTGGCCGCCGGTTGCACAAAAATATCACCAAAGCCACCCTCTTTTTGAAGGAATGAATTCGCCACACAATTAAGCGCGGTACCCCCCGCCAGACATAGCTTGTTAATACGAAGCTGTTTTTTCAACTTTAGCGCAAGCTCAAGAATACACTGACTGGTAAATTGCTGAAGAGTCGCCGCCAGATCTTTATGACGCATTTCTATGTGGGAATCTTTCGCCCTCGCAGGGCCAAAAAGCTCCTCAAGTGCAGAAAAATCATCGGAGCGAAAGCGGGCAATGTCGTTGTTTACCTTGAATAGACTTGAACTATCAGGCCAGGCCAATTTCTTAAAATTCTCACGAAATTTTTCCGGGTCACCATAACTGCTCAAACCCATCAGTTTGCAAGCATCATGCTCAGAAAACCCGATAAACTTGCAGATTTTTTCCCATAAAAAACCAAGACTGTGCGGATACGGCAGCGAGAAAATTTTTCCCAGCTGGTTATGACGGCCCACATAAGCTGAAATCGAATCGAATTCTCCGATTCCATCCACAATCAAAACCAGAGCTTCTTTGAAAGGGGAACATAAAAATGCGCTGGCAGCATGGGCCAGATGATGATCGACAAAAATCAGTCGATCGTTTACATCAAAGCCCGCAAGCTCAGACAAAGCTCCTGGAACTTTTAGAAAATTTTCGTGAAAAATTTTTTCACCTTCTTCGCTACCCCAACCACCCGGTTTCAAAAAATTATCGACGCCGATGTTCTGTTTGCGGCCATCCCGGGAAAATGAAAAAGCAAAGGAATCAATATCAGAAAATTTTAATCCACCAATCTCGAGACATTTTTTTATCGCCTGAACCGGTAAAACATGAGGGTTGTCCAGCTCCGCATTTTTTCCATGCTTGAAGCGGTTCAAGCGTTCTTCTTCAATGAAACTAACAAGTTCACCATTCACCAGCAGCGCAGCTGCAGATTCATGATAAACAGAATTGATACCAAGAATTTTCATCGGTTTCACTCATTCAAAAAAAATTTGCCTGCATCTTATCACAATGCAGGCTCGCGAACAATTAACGATACAAGGTAATTTTCAAACGCCTGTCTCAAGCTTCTTCAACTTTTCTTCGCAGGCAACCTGGTCCTGGATATTTCTGCTGAAACCTAAAACGAAGAGAAACTCACGACTGTCATTAAAAACGTAATCAGCGATCACTTCGGTCCAGACGAATGAGCCATCTTTGCACAACTGACGCAGACGAACTTTTCCTGGCGGAATGCGGGTAACTCCTTTTTCTATGAGCTCAACTCCAGTCGCGAAAACCCGTTCGACCAGACGCCGATCTTCATCATGAATTGCTGAAAAAGCAGGCTGTGCCATGACTTCTTCGACGGAAAAACCCCTCAATTTTTCAACTGAGGGGCTTACATAAAGAAAATTACCTGAAATATCCATGACCCATATTACATCATGGGTCACATCGAGAATCCTTGAAAGAAACCCGACTTTTTCGGCAATCGCATTTCTTAACTGCATCATTTTTCTGCATCCTCATCTTCGTGTTTTCAACAGCTTACTATTTTTAAGCAGATATTTAAAGATGAAGATTGCAAAAAATCAGAACTCGACCTCTGCAACCGTAAAGGTTTCACGATTCTCCTTGAGCCTCAGTGTAACCGAACGCCGCTTTTCATCATCACGCCCATAGTTGGTGAAAATATCGACCTGCAAAGTTACCGCTCCGGCAATTTTCTGCGAGGTACTGCCGAAAAAATTGGTCTGAATTTCATAGGTACCGGTTTTTGCCTTGCGTATCATGTATTCCTCGGGGCCATACCCACGGGTAAAATCCCGCGATACAAGACCACCGATGGCACTTCTGGGATTGCTGTAATAAGCCTTTTCTCCCGAAGGCTCGATTACCCAGAGATCCATGTCTGTCATATCCGCATCCCAGGTCATGACAATTCGCAAATCCACGTCAATCGGCTTTATCAGCCGCTCATCAACCTTAAAGCTGGTAATACCAGCTTTTTTCGCCTTGACGATCAGATTGTTCAACTCTTCCAGAGCAATAACTTCAATTTCTGGAAATCGGCTATCCCAGGTTTTGGCTACCACGTCGGCCAGTAATGCAATTCCCTCCTCGAAGCGGCCGGCACGGCCCAGAACCAGGGCCAGATCACGGTATGACTGAGGCTCTTCCCGTTTCATTTCCAGAACCTCAGCAAATATCAGACTGCTTGCCTCCAGTTCCTCCAGCTGCGCCAGTCGGTGCGCCAGAATTCGCAACAACGCCGGATTTTCCAGCTCAAGCTCTGCCAGATTGCTCAAAACCTGAACTGCCAGGTCTGATTGCCCTGCGTCATTGAACAGGTCAGAACAATCAAGATAAAATGAAGGTGCATCACCAAATTCTTTTTTCTGGTTCAGATATTCAGCAAACTTGTCTTTGGCCTTACTGATGCTCTTAGTGTATTCTGCATCGGGTTTCCATGGCTTGATTGCCACCCCAGGATTAACTGATCGGGGCTTGTCATCGGCCCTATCTTTTTTCAATTCTACCGATTCTTCATCGACTGCCTTGCTTGAAATCTGCATGGATTGATCACTATCAAAAGTATCTCCTGCAGATTCCATCATCGGAGCTGACTGAGGTGCCGATCGAACAGGGGCAGATAATTCACGCATTGCTCCACCGGGAGCCCCGCCTGAAAAATCGGCATCATCACGTTCAATGCCACCATTTCGCGTTCCTTTTTTCCTGTCGCGCAACTGATTCAAATCGACTTTTGAAAAATCTGTTTTCCACCAGCTCAACCTGGCTTCCCACATGGCAATAACGTTTTCAATGTTCTTGCTCCGCTCCTTGTCCTCTCTGGCATCTTCAGATTCAACTGCAGCAAAATATTGTTCCCGCCATTGCGGCTTGGTTGCCGGCGGAATGATGCGGTGCTCTACATACTGGTCAACTCTTTCCAGCACAATTAAGGAGGTGAACTCATTAACCATGCCATGACGACTGCTCAATTTAACGATCTCACGTCGATTTTCATCTTTCGCGGCCATCAGTTCAGCAATTTTCGAACCGGCCCACAGACGCCTTAGGAATTCACCCTTGACCACTTTGTTGCGATTGATATCAAAGCTCGCTGCAGCCCCCTTCTCCTTGTCACTTCCAAACACAAGATGAACTTTGCTCTGCTCTGCCGTCAATTTTCCTGCGACAAAAAATCTGCCATTGACCACCTGGGCTCCACCAGGTACCAGCTCCTCGATTCCCCTATCTGCAGACTTACTGATTATTCCCCAGAACGGGGCACCGGCAAGCTTAACCGCTTCTGCCGCACTGTTTTCTTTAAGATTGATAAACTTACCACCAGTGCGCCGGGCCAAAGCCTTGAGAAAATCAAAATCGGCCCCATCGCTGCTGCTTAAGGTAATGACCGGCACTCCGGTTTCGGGCACCATACTCTTGCCATAAGTATTTATCCCATCCGAAAAGAGCAGGGCAAAATCTACCCCTGAAGCGTCAAAACCTGTAATCGATGCCATTGAACTAGCACCGTCAAAAACCTGCCGATCGATACTTTCAAGCAAACGATTAATTGAATCTTTACCTGCTTTTATGAATTCAGGGTCAAAGGCACGGTGCCTGAATGGAATCAGAACATATTCGGTCTCGTCATTGAATTTGCCCGATGCTGCAAGCTTCTGCAGGAACTGCTTTTCCAGTGCAATATCACGTTTCACAGCCGAGTTGGAGACGTCAAAATAAATTGCGGCTTTCTTGACCGCACCTGAATTTTCAGATTTTTCTCCCGGACGGTTACCCTGGATGCAGAAGTAAAAATCCCCATCCTGAGCCTGCTCCACCATCACCTGATCAGAACTGTTCTGCGGGACAGCTACTGTAACCTCTGATTTCAATTCTCTGCCCTGAGCCCGATATTCACTGAACCAGCCGGCGACTCCTCGATTGAATGCTGTTGAATCAGCTCCTTCCAATCTGAGAGACGGCTCGCGCTCTGCCCCCGTTACCTCGACCCTGAGGTTAAATTCATCAACTTTTCCAGCAAACTTCAATGGCAGGCGATAAAGGGCTTCACCATCATTCTCTCTCAAGTCATCAGTGAAAGTCACCCTGACTGTCCTGCTTTCATTTGCATTCAGAGGATAAACTCTGGTTTTGAAATTGTTTCCCTTTACTTTTTCAACCAGACCAGGGTCAACTCCTTTGCGAACTTCAGCTTCGAAAACCTCCCTGGCCTTCTGCTTCTCGACCGCAACCCCGTCAACCAGGTCACCGCCTATATCAAGAGCGTATCCTGAAACTACCGCACCCTCAGGAAGAGGGAAATACAATTCTCCCTCGAGAACCCGGTGGTTGGGGTTGAAAAACTTCATCGTCATCGAGGTTTCGCTGAGATACCCGTATATCCGAACCTCGGTATAAACCGAAACAAGCCGCACCGGTTGTTCATTCTTCTGCAAAGAAGTTTTCAATTCAACTTCCTGAGACCAGGCAGTAAGACAGAAAAGACAGAAAAGAAAAAGCACGACAATAAAACGATTTGCTTTCATGGTTTGCCTCTTAAAAAGATTTTTTACTTCGATCTGAAAAACGCTGATACTTAAAAACGGATTCAATTATTTTTCAATTCGGTCACATCTGCCTGCAATCCTTATTACGTCAACCGAAGGGCCGAAAACTGAATCAAGGGCACTGACTCGATAGAAGGAGGCCATGGACAGCTTCTCTGAAGATCCGCCAAGAAGCCACAGGTCTATCTGACGAAAATGGAAAAACAGAAAAAGACGACGGAGACGGTCATCTTTCAACCGCCCCAAAGCATTTTCAAGATCGGCGAGAATCAGATTAACACTCTCGAGCTTGATCAGTTTCCTTGGTTCCTGTTCAAAATTATCAATGCCACGGTTCAAGGTAAAAGAAGTTTCAAAGATTCGCTTGAACTGACGACCATAATGTCGGTAAAGAATAAGAGCCCCAACTCCCTTAACGCATGGGTTTTTACTGCGCAAAGCCTGCTCTAACGGCTTCAAAGCCTTCCCCTCTGGTTTTACGTCGAGAAACCTTGCCAGGCTGTTCAAAAACAAAACTTCATGAGATTCAAGAGTTAAAGAATAAACCGGGGAAAAACACGAAAGCAGAAACATCAGAACAAACAATTTAATCAAGTTTTTCATATGGATAACACACCGTTATTACCTTTGGAATCTCAGAGTCTTTTACAACAACTTTGATAAAATCACCATTGAAACGCTCACCAATAATTTCAAGCTTTTCGACGCCACGATCCTGCCAGCGCCGCACTACCCTGCCATTCAAAACCGCGTCATGAACCTGCTTGATGAAAATATCCCGCGCCAGCATCTGATCGTAAGCATGCCTGGTCATTTCATACTCGCCCGCAGCAATCATTTTCGCAATTCTTCGCCTTCCCATATCTTTTCCGCATTAAATTCTCTATTCGTCAAGGTCTTCAAACAATCTGCTTTCTGGAGCTTTCTGTAAATAGTTTTTCCAGTCCTGCGAAACGGTCGGCTCTGGTTCCATTTCATCGAGAACCGCAAATAAATTTGACCTTTGCTTCTGCAAAGCCTCAATTTCCTCAGCAGTTTCAGCATGAAGAACCGATTCGATCTCTTCCGGCTTAACCTCTTCCGTAAGGGTATATTCAGGGATCTGATCGAAGGTAACCGGTTCAGCAACAGCGGGCTCAGATGCCCCGGCACCGATAATATAGTCTGAATAATCTTCAGGTGCTTCTTCTTCACTGACCGTGGTTTCCTGAACCTCTGTTCCAACCGCTACTTCCGATGGAACACCAACAATGTAATCAGAATAGTCATCAGGAACTTCTTCTGTCACTGGCACCGATACTGATCCAGAAACAGAATCTTTTTCCTCCCGAATTTCCTCTTCCTCGGCAAAATCATCAAATCCAGCACCGGAAGCTTTTTCAGAAACTTCACCTTCGTCTTCATCATCACTGTCATCAAATTTCGAGACTGAGGTGATTTCATCCCCTGAATCTTCGTCATACTCTTTCAGATCTTCGTCGCCTTCGAGCTCGTCATCTGCAAGACCTTCTAATTCATCATCTTCAAATTCATCTCCTGCTGAATAATCATTTGAAACCAGCTCCTCTTCATTTTCCCCGAAACTTTCTCTTTCATCTTTAAATTCGGGGTCAGCTGAAATCTTTTCATCAAATCCGTCTTCTGCTCGATCTCCTGTATCGACTTCAGAATTGGCAAATACATCCACAGATTCAGGATTTCCATCAGGCTCGAAGACCGGTTCGAAATCACGATCTGCAGATTCAGTTCCTGAAACATCCTGATCAGCATATTCCGTTCGTTCGTCCCCATCTGTCGATTCAGAAAACTCAAAGCCCGGAAATTCACCGGATTCGGCCGGCTGTCGATCGGGCAAAGCCGGTTCCATGATTTCCCGGGCGGCTGCTTCTTCCTCATAGCTATCAGAGTCAGCCTTTTCAGAAAATTCTGCCGGTTCCTGAGGAAAATCTCCCAGATTTTCATGGGCGGAAGGCTCTTCTGACCCTGAAAAATCAAATATTCCAGGTTCCTGCCCATCATTTGCCTCTTCAGGGAATTCTTCTGGTGCTTCCTCAATATGCTCCTGCATTTGCTCATCATCAAGACGACTGGATTCAACTACTGAAGCAGTCCCAATGCTTAGCAGTTTTGCTCTTGCACCTTCACTGGCCCTTACCCTGGCTTTAACATGATCAAGAGCCTGGCGGGCAGCAGTTGCCAGATCCGGGTTTTCTTCGTGCAAAAGCCTTTCAAGCGTCTGCAGCAGCAGGTCGCCCATTTCGGCACTGACATATTTTATCAGCAGAATATCCCTGGCAACTTTTATGACCGTCTTCTGATCAAAAGAGTTCAGCTGGTCAACCACAACCGTAGCCTCGGCCATCTGCTCACGATCATATACTTCCAGCAGTTTCTCGGGAACGATCGGCTTTTTGCGGTTGATCGCCTCTTCAGTCAAATGCAGTGCCAGTTCAAATTTTCCATTGAACATCTGAGTTCGCCAGAGGTTCCACCACAATTCATCACTGTCGGTAGCCTTCCAGGCTATTTCAAGCATTGAAATGGCACTGTCGGGAAGCTCACTCGCAGGAATTTCCAGAAAACACCGACCGATCAGGGCAAACATTTCCTTGTCTTCACTAAATTTCTGCGCATAAAGCCTTAGAAAATCGATCTGATCAGTTTTTACCCGGTTGGTTTTCTTGATCACTTTTCCGGTTTTTTCAATTATTTCTTTGTTTTCTTTATGATTAAGCGCATGCTTTATCAGTAAAGGCAGTTTCTCCTGGCTTACTTCCGGTTGTTTCAGCAGACACGAGCCGATCAAACTTATGGCTGCATCATCATCTGCCGAAATTTCGAGCAGGTTTTCCGCATATTTAAGGCCTTTAACCGTATTTCCGGTTTTCTCACAGCATTTAACCAGCAGCCTGAACATTTCACGGCGCTCATAATTGCTGTTTACCGTGCCGAAACATCCTTCCAGAGATCGCAGTGCAAGCGAAGGAAAAATCGATGAAAGAATTCTTGCCCTGGTCCAGTAGGTAGACTCGAACCATTCGAAAGCCGGTCTGATCAGCTTAATCAAGAAAAAGAGAATTACTATCAGAATTCCGACGACCAGGTATCTTCCTTCACCATGAATCCACAGCAGCCAGCCAGGCCAGCGCAACCCCGGAAAATCCGGATTGATGGCATAAGCATTTTTATAATGCTCACGGGCCTGTTCCATGCGGTTCTCTGCTAACGCAAGTTTCATCAGAATGAAATAGGCGTAAAAACTCTTTCCACCCTTTAAAAGGATATTCTGCGCCGAATTAGCAAGCTCGATGGGGCCAAGAACTCCTGAATAAAAATTTACCATGAGCTTCATTTCCCAGACCTGAACCATCCTATCCATCGAGCTCATAACACCAGGGTTCCGGTTCAGAAACAGTCGCAGTTTTTCATATTCACCTGCGGAAAACAGCCGGTTTGCTTCATTGAACCTTTCTTCAGCATGCACTCTTGATTCCTGAATTTCCCGTTCCAGGTCTTCAAGTTTTTGGATCAACTTGACATCTGAAACCAATGCCAGCAGCTCTTTTATCAGACTGCGCATCTGCAGAATATCTTCGTTCTTTTCTGCCTTCTTCAATTCACCTTCCAGCCGGCGAATTTTGAGCTGAGTCTGGTCAGCTGCAGAAAGAACTCCATCCGGCTTGTGACCCTTGGCCTCTTCAATGCGTAACTGCATTTCTTTTGCAAAAAAGTTGTGTTCATCAAGCTTGATTATGTCCTCACAGAACTTTTGCGCCCTGGTAAAATCCCGTTTCTGAAAAGCCTGATCAGCCTGCACCTGAAGTTTTTGAATGTCGGAAACCTTTTTCAATCTCGCATACATTTTATCCAGATCAGGAAACTCAGGGTTGAAAAACCTGACCTGGTCCAGATGCTTTCTTGCAACTTCAATATCACCCATTGCCATTGCCACTTCGGCAAGGCTGACAACCGCACGAGCCCTGGTCTGAGCCAGGATTCCAGCGTTTTCAGCTTCTGTTTTGAATTCCTGTTGAGTTTCCGGAAGCGTGGCCAGAATTTTGTTGACCTGCCAGCGGTAAATGATCTGCCATTCATTTTTCAAAAGCGGAGAAAGCTTTTTCAGAGGCTCTAACCAACTGCTGTCAAAACTGACCTTTAGACCACTGCGAAGCCGATCGAGAAATTTTTCGCCGTATAATACCAGTTTTTCAGGATTACCTGATTGATTCGCAGCAAGAAGAAGTATTTTCCAGTCATCGGCGTGAGAAATGGTTAATCCACAAATTTCTTCGTAAAAAACCAGAAGAGCATCCGCATCAGCCGGAGCTGAAGAATTCTGCAAAAGTTTCTGAACAAGTTGTGCACTTTCAGAAGCCAGCAGGCGCTTAAGCTCCGTTTCGGCCTCACGAACCTTGTCACCTGAAAAGCTGCAAATTCTCAAAAGCTTCAGCGATTCATCGCGATTTCCATCTTTTAGAGCTATTTGCGCTTCTTCCCATGTAGTCAGTTTCGCGCCTTCAATCTGCGCAAAGGCCGATGAAAAGCCGATGAAACTCAAAACAAGAAAAAATGAAATACGAAAAAATGCTGGTTTTGGCATTTTCATCCTCGGCCTCAAACAATTGGTTTAATTTATAATTCTATTCATGTTAGCATAAAAAGCAACAATAAAATCTACTGTAGCCATGAGACGGAGAATCAACAATGAGTGTGAAGTTCAGCAGTTTTGATGCAATGACCCGCCAGAACAAAATTACTGCCCTGATGCATATCAAGGAACTTAACAATCACAAACGCGAAGACTATTACCTGGCTCTTCACGCCATGCTCGACGCTGAAACTCAGGTTTCGCTGGCTGCAAAAATGATTGTCGCCACTTTTTCCGGACAACCATGGGTGCAAAACTTCGGCTCACCAACTGCTCCTGATTTCCGCGATAAAATCGGGGCTTTTCTGCGCCAGAAATTTGGCTTTGGGCCAGAAACAATCGAAGGCCCTGAAGATGTCAACCGCCAGCTGATGAATCAAAACCTGCAGAAAAAGCAGAAAAAATTTGAAACTTACCAGGAATGGGACGGCATTTTCCCACAATCAGCAAGAATTTTGAACACTCTTCGCGAAGATACCCAGAGCTTGATCAACAGCCTGCTCTTAGATGGGGAAAAAGTTGAAAAAGCCTGGATCTGCTTTTATAACGAAACCCTTCAACCATTCAGAGACTCCATGAAATCGCCTGACGGAGCCGCCGCGGCTACTATCGTAAACCTGGCAAGAATCAACCAGCCGGGAAAAATTTCGCCGATTCTTCAGACCATGTTCGAAAAACTTAGTCGCCCAATTTACCTTCTGCTGATCGTAACCGGCAAAAGAGGATTCTTATTTCTTAGGGATGAGCTGAAAACCACCTCTGCAGCCGTTGTTGGCTTCAACCTGCAGACAATTATCGGCGTAAAAACCATCAAAGAAGGAAGTCTTATCAACCTTGAGATTGAAACCCCGCAGGATTTCATCATTGTTCCATGTCTTGAGCCTAATGACGCTTATGAAGTCAGCAGGATTCTCAGAGAAAAAAGTGTTGAAACCATTGAAGCAGATGAAGAATTCATCGATCGCGATTTTGATAACGAGCTTCGCAAGCTCGACATGCTGTTTCGCGCAAAAACTCTTACCAACAGTGAATACATTTTCCGCAAATCCAGGCTGCAGAAAATGGAACTTGAGAAATTCTCCGATGCCAACATTGAAATTCTACTTACTAAAAGGTTTTCCGACAGCAAGCTCGGTGATAAGTTTGACCAGCAGCTGCTGAAAAAATTCACTTTCGAAAAAACCGTAATGTTCACCGACATCGTCGGATTTTCCAGCGCCGCCTCTCAAAAAATGCTGCTCGACACCATGACACTGCTTGCCGTGCACGACAAACTTCTTATGCCGGTGATCGACGAAAAGCATGGAACTCTTATCAAGAAAATCGGTGACGCCCTTATGGTAAGATTCGATGACCCAATAGGGGCATGCGAAGCAGCTATCGAAATGCAGCAACGGCTTGCTTCATTCAATAAGGGCTCCGATGAAAAGATTTTCGTTCGCATCGGCATTAACACCGGCACCGTTTTTGTAAAGAACGAAGACGTTTTTGGCGATGCGGTGAATGTGGCAGCACGCATGGAAGCCCTGGCAAAACCGGGCATGATTTTCATTACCGAGGCAACTCAGCAGAAAATCGAAGGAACCATTGCATTTTCCGATCTTGGGCTCAAAAAAGTCAAGGGTAAAGACGAGCCGATCCATGTGTACACTATCGGCAGCGAATCTCTGGAACTGCAGAAAATGGCCGAACTCGCCGCCAGCATGATGCAGCAGGCCGGCTTGAAAAAGGGTGAAGCGGAAACAGTAGAGCCAGGGCCGGAAACAGCTAAGGTGTCGCCACCTGCTCAACCGAGCAGGGCAAAAGAAGCACTGCCTGACCTCGCAAGCCTGGAATCCCTTTCCGATTCGCCGCCCCAATCAACTGCCCATGAAAATAATCCATCTCCCACAAAAACCGAGGCCGAAGCAATGCGTGACCCGGTTCTCGAAATGATCTGCGCCATTGACAGCGCTCGGCAAAATTACATTCTTGCCGTGCGAAATGGCTCAAAGCGCCAGGCAGAGCTTGAAGAATGGTTTGCCCGTTACGAAGAATTCATTAAACCTAATCTCGATCTATAAATCTGCTTGAAATTATCTCGAATTGCTTCATCTTTTTCTAAGGTGGAGGCAATTTATGCAAAGCCCGGAAGATGAAAAAAAAGACGATGTATATAGCCGTTACAATGCATTTCGCCCAGTTAACAACCCTGAAAAGAAACACCCCTGCAAAGATTGCTTCAATTGCCTCTGGTGTTCAGATGCGCGCTGTAAGATCTGCCTGTCTGGCAAAAACCTGATAATTATTAAAAATGATGAAAACGACCCCCCGGATAAACCACAAGAAACCTGAAGATGCCCACGCCAGTATTTTTTATTCCCTTTTTACTGTCGGTTCGCAGCATGCAGCACTGGTTTTTCGTGAAAAAACTGTTCTTTTAAGACTTTACCTGCCTGAAGAAGCCCGTGAACACCTGGTAAGCGAACTCAAGCAATGTTACCCTCCAGCAAAAGAAAAGAACGATAACCCGGAAATAACACGTCTGATCA
>JBMOKV010000261.1:0-2154 GCA_049325495.1 Candidatus Rifleibacteriota bacterium
ATCGGCAATTTTCAGACGCCACCCGCATTTGCTGGTGCTGTGCGGCAGTGTTATAGACGGCCGGGGTCTCGACGCCCTTGAAAAAAGTCTGTCTGCCGGTCATTCTTTCTGCGTCACCGGTTCTTCGGGAGTTGGCAAATCCAGTCTGATCAACTATTTTGCCGGGCGCCAGATCGAGCGAACCACGGAAATCGGCAACGGAACAGGCCGGGGCCGCCACACCACCACTTCCGGGCATCTGCATCAGCTGCAAAGTGGAGCCATTCTCATCGATACGCCTGGGCTTCGCGAAGTTGGCATTACCGATGCTGAAACCGGCCTGAGCCAAACATTTTCTGAGATAGAAGATCTGGCTGCCCAATGCCGGTTTTCTGACTGCAGTCACATGTCTGAGCCTGGTTGCGCCGTTCAGAAAGCGATAGAAGATGGTACTCTGTTACCTGAAAAACTGCAAAGCTACCAGAAGTTAAAACGAGAATCGGCCCGCTTCAGTCAGACCGTCGCTGAAAAGCGGCGAAAAGAAAAGGGGTTCGGCAAAATGGTTCGCGAAGTTCTGAAAGTAAAAAAGCATTTGAAAAGCTGAATTTCTATACAAAAGCTGATTGAATCACCGATGCTTTCTCTGGCGCTTCGACCCGCTAAGCGGGCTCAGCGACCGAAAAAAGAGCTTCTGTATGATCAGGTTTTCGGGGGAAACCAGAGCCTTCTGACCCCCGGGAACCTGATCAGCCGGCCATCAATTATCAACAACCCGGCACCGATAAGCAGCATGCCGTAGACGTCATTATTCCTGATTGTTTCGTTCATTATCGTCACGCTGAAAATAAACGCGCTAACCGGTATCAGAAGAGTGACCAGAAGTGCATTGGTGGCCCCTGATGAAGCAATCAGGCGAAAATAAATCAGGTAAGCAGTTCCGGTACAGATCATTCCCAGAAAGATTACCGATAACCAGGTTTTGAGATGAAGAGTCGCAAAAGCTGGAAATTCAACGAACAACAATCCGGGCAACATGAAAACCAGCCCACCAAGCAGACTTACTGCAGAAACCATGGTAGATGGCAGCAGGCGAAAACGCTTTGCATATATTCCCGCGGCTGCATACATGAAGGTTCCGCATAAGACTCCGAATGGCCCCAGATTTACCAGTTCGAATTTGTTGACCAGTCCGGGAGCAACCATTACGGTAATTCCTGCGAGACCAGATAAAACGCCGAAAATTTTGTTAACCGAAAGTTTTTCGTCGTCGGTAAAAAACTGGGCAAGAATCATGACAAAAATAGGTGACGTCGCGTTAAGAATCGATGCGGTTGCCGTGTCGATGTACTGTTGTGCCCAGGTAATCGCCAAAAACGGCGCTGCAGTATTTATTATGCCAAGAAAACCCAGCGAAAACCAGGCCCGAGCAGAAACCGGGAACTCCAATCCGCGCAGACGACAGACCGACAACAAAAATGCCGAGGCAATCGAAAGTCGGAAAAGCACGATGAAATAAGGCGGCAGCTCTATCAGGGCAGTTTTGAGAAACATAAATGAGCTGCCCCAGATAACCGATAGAAAAATCAGCCAGAACCAGTCTTTTAGCGCCATAGAAATCCTGTTTTCAAATGAGTGCGCTATCCTACAACATTTTTCGACCGATTAAAAGAGAAAGAAAAACAATGTATCCGGTTTCATTCAATAATAAAACGGGCCGACACAAAGGTCGGCCCCTGAGAACATTTTTGGGTAACCCGGCTCAGAACTCAGAATCGTAAGAATCACCGCGATTACCGGGTGGCAGATTAGGCAGAGCAGGCATCAAAGCGGGAATAGCTTCACTTTGTCCCATGGAATTGAGGTGATTGACCAGTCTTTGTCTGATGTCATCAACCCTCAGGTCTCTTTCAGGATAAATGCCGCGCTGACGGGCACGATAAACCATCTGGTTCATCCGGTTCTGGGCATCGGCCGGAAGAGGCATAACCTGTTCAATAACAGCCTGTGGGCCAATCGGAGTCAGTTGCAATGCTCCAGGACTGGCCGGCAACAGCGCAGGAGGAGTCATTGGCGTAGGAGTAACCAGACCGATTCCCGGGGCGGCCGGCGGCGCAAGCTGATCAAGTTTTTTGCGATGTTCTGCCATAGCCAGTTCCCAGGTATACACATCGGGTT
>JBMOKV010000262.1:0-2151 GCA_049325495.1 Candidatus Rifleibacteriota bacterium
CGGTAAAAAAAAAAGGCTGATCTACCGATAAGAAAAAAAAACGGCAGGTGCTACCAGTATGAAAGTTGAAATTAAGATGAGCGAAACCGAAAAAGGTCATGAAAACGTTGTCCAGTCCGGTGAAATTCTTTCGCCTTCATGCGAAGTTGCGATTGATATAGGTCAGATTCTTGCTGCCAATCAGGCATTGTTGAAAAATATGGCGAGGCGCATGGAAAGCCTTGAGAATAAGCTCGGGGTAATGGAAAAGGCCTATGCCGAACAAACCCTGATGCTGCGACAGCAGCAAAAATCATTTGCTCTTCTTGAAGCGCCAAAACCCGATATTAAACCATGGCAATCAGAGCAGCCAACTCTGGATAACAAGTATTTTAACCGGTTTTCATTTTTTGATCGGGTATTCAGGCCATGGAAAATGCGGCGCGACAACGTGAACGGCTGAAAGCCCTTTCAGCCATTCATAGACGTAAAAACCGGAAAAATTCCAAAAGCTCAGAAAAGACTTCAGTCTGATGATCAGCTCTTTTCGGTCGCCTGGGCCTGTTTAGACCAGTCGAAACGATCATCAAAGCATTACTGAAGCACTCAAAGCTATAATATGGAAGGCTTGAGCCGTCAGAGAATATCAGTTTGCAGGAAGAATCAGTCTTCGTCGACGACGACGATGTCTTTTACCTTTTCCAGGTCAAGGGTGCCGTTTTGAAAATCCTGGTAATGTTTGCAGGTTTCGCATTTTGAGTTGTTGTTGTAGAGTTCCCAGCAATAGGTCATTTTAGTTGCTCCTTCTTCAAGCGGCCCGGGCATAGCATGAAACATCAGGCTCAAAAATCACTTCTTCACGCAGTTCGTCGTCTATATCAAAAGCGTTGATCAGCTCCAGGCGAAACGAAGGATCGATCCAGATCGCCCGTTTCCAGGCCCGAACGGCCTGATCCAGGTTCCCTTTGGTAGCGAGAGCTACGCCAAGGTTATACTGGGCCTGTCCATGTTTGGGCCAACAGCTGATCGACTTTTGATAAGCTTCTATTGCTTCGGAAGTCTTGCCTTCGGCTTCCAGAACCAGAGCTTCATCAAAGTGTTTCTGACCGCTATTTTTTGTCCAGAAGTTTTCAGATTGCATATTCAATTCTTTCATCGGCAAAAATATGCTTTAACTTCATAGTCGAAATATTATAACATAAGTTGCCTGAAAATGAAATGCCGGTGTAGGAATTAACTGTGATAAAATCATGATTTGATCACGTTTTTTCAGTTATAATTTGTTGGTTGGTTTTCGGCAAAATTATGTATGGAGATCTTGTATGTTAAGAAACTTTGAAACTTATTACCCTCAAATTCCAGATTCTTGTTACATCGCGCCGAGCACAGAAATAATCGGAAGGGTAAAGTTTGGTGAGAATGTCAGCATCTGGCATGGAACCATGATCAGGGGTGATATTAACTGGATCGAAATCGGGGATAACACCAACATTCAGGAATCAACGGTTATTCACGTTGATTTCCCAAAAAATGATGACGGGTCTGGCTTTACGAAGATTGGCAGTAATGTTACGGTTGGGCATCGGGCCCTGATTCATGCGTGCAGCATCGGCGATAATTGCCTGATTGGCATGGGTGCCATTATTCTGTCAGGAGCGGTGATCGGCGAGGGGAGCATCGTTGCTGCCGGCGCTCTGGTCAAAGAAAATCAGGTGGTGCCTCCAGGTTCGCTGGTGGTAGGCCTGCCGGGGCAGATCAAAGGGCAGGTTGGTGATGTGGGCCGGGAAAAGATTCTTGAATCAGCAAAACGTTATATGCAGATTGCCCAGCGGCACAAAATTACCAGTCACCCGTAATTCTTATGGCAGGAACCGGGGTTACCGGGCATACGGTTACACATGCGCCGCAACCAGTGCATTTTTCTCGATCAACGGCCGGAGGTTTGCCGGTTTCGGTGAGACGGATGGCTTTAAAAGTCCGGTCGCACATCTGACAGCACGCAGAGCATTCCTGCCCCTGCGATCGCAGGCAGGTTTCCGGGTTTGCTTTTGCCAGGCCGATTCTGTCATGGGCCGAAACCAGGTTCAGGGCCCCGGTCGGGCAGGCGTTGATGCATGGGAAGTCAGCGCAGAATCGGCAGAAAGAAGTTCCGGTTCTGAGGCAGGGGGTTCC
>JBMOKV010000263.1:0-2150 GCA_049325495.1 Candidatus Rifleibacteriota bacterium
TGCCTCTCAGCAGCCCAAATTGACCGATCTAGTCAAGCAGGCCATGGCAATCAACGAATTCAGCGTGGTAATCGCCCGGCACCCATGTATGCTCAAGCTTACCCGCGAGCAGAGACGAAAATCAGGCTATCAGGCGAAAAGAGTTTCGATTAACCAGGAAAAATGCGATAAACAGCATGTATGCGTTGAGAGATTTGCCTGTCCGACCTTTATTCTTAATGAAGATGGCAGTATTGACGTTAACCCCGACCTTTGCATCGGTGACGGTTCATGTCTGCAGACCTGTCCGAGCAAGGCGATCAACCGCCCTGAAAGCGCCGAAAAGGCCTGAAAACCAGGAGAAAAACAATGAAAAACTTCAATATCTATCTTTGTGGCGTTGGTGGACAGGGAATCGGTCTGATCAGCGAAATCATGCTGCGGGCCGCAGATCGGGCCGGAATGAACGCAATCGGCGTTGACACTCACGGGTTGGCCCAGCGCGGCGGTATTGTGGCTTCCCAGATTCGCATCGGCGACCAGGTTCATTCTCCGCTGGTTGCACCAAAAACAGCCGATCTGGTAATTTCTCTCGAAAGAACTGAAGCGATACGTGGAGCAGCGGAATATCTCAAGGCAGATGGCACTCTGATTTATTTCGATGCACGCTGGCAGCCGTTGCCGGTCAGGCTTGGCAAGACCAGAGAAATTACCATTGACGATGTTAAGAATTTCTGCGGGCAGAATTCTTTCAAAATGATTCGCATTTCTTCAGAAGATCTGCCGGATCCGCGAATGCAGAACATCGCTCTGCTGGCGGGAATCTGCCGGAATAACCTGGTTGATGGGGTTGAAGCCCGTCATTACGAAGAGGCGATGAATGATCTGATGTCGGGCAGCATGCTCGAAAACAATCTCAAACTTTTCCGGGCCGCATTGTCAGCCTGAAAATTTTAAAAGCCGGCGGCAATGTGACTTTTGGCCAGTTGCCGCCGGCTTTTTCTATGCACCGCAGAGCCGGTGACATCATTTTGTGGTATAATGCCTTGTCCCGCCAGATTTTAAGTCAATGCACCGAAAAACTACAGTCTGAGGTTTTTAATGAAACGTAGCTTTTTGCCTGTTCTGGTGATTTGTACCCTTCTTTGCTGTTCACCGGTTTTTGCTGTGGACTCATACGGGGTTGCAGGTAGTTTCAATTCCTGGAATCCCGCCGACCCGGCCTCGCAGCTTAAGCTTGCTGATGGTCTCTGGTCGCTTGAAACCTTTCTGCATGCCGGGGTTGTAGAATATAAATTCACAGCTGACCATGCCTGGAAGGTTAACTGGGGCGACGACAAGGAAAGTGATGAACTGCCGCAGAATGGGGCAGCGGTCAAGGGTGCGGGAAACATTGTCTGCAGCCTTGGAAAAAGCGGAACCTATCGTTTTTCATTCAACCCGGAAACCGGTAATTATCTTCTTGCACTGATCGAAGCTTCTCCCGATCAGCCTGAACCTCCGCAACCACCCATCCCACCGGAATTGCCGCCGCAGACCGGCAGCGACTTCCGCGAAGAAACCATTTATTTCCTCATCACCACCAGATTTTATGATGGCGATGAAAAAAACAATTTTTATTGCCGCGACCGCATTAAAAAGGGCGACCCACACTGGCGCGGAGATTTCAAAGGTTTGATTGAAAAACTCGATTATCTTGAAGACCTTGGATTCACCGCAATCTGGATCACCCCGCCGGTAGAAAACCGCTCAGGTCTTGATTACCATGGTTACCATGCCTATGACTGGACAAAAATTGACCCGCGCCTCGAATCGCCGGGCGCTACCTACAAAGATCTGATCGATGCCTGTCATAAGCGCAATATCAAGGTTATTCAGGATGTGGTGGTCAACCATTCGTCGAATTATGGCATTCGCGGGCAGGTCTGGATCGATCGCCTGCCGGTAAAATATTTCCGCAAGCCGGGCCTTACTCTTGATTGGCCGTACACCGGCAATCTCGGCAACTACCAGTGGAAATACCGTATGGATAACGATAACCCCATTGCACCAGAATGGTTCAGAGAACGACTGAACACCGATGCAGAGGGTGTTGTGCCTTTGCTTGACCCGGTAACCGGAAAAACCGTTCCTGATGTCAATTGTAATCCCAACCGATTTTTCGGGGTGGA
>JBMOKV010000264.1:0-16240 GCA_049325495.1 Candidatus Rifleibacteriota bacterium
TGCAAAGGGCCAAGCATTGCAGCGCCAAGTCTTGCGGTAATGGCTCCGGCTTTAATAGCATTCAGGCGCCGTCGGTCATCGCCCGCATTCTGAGCAGCAGCGGCCGCAATTTTATTGATCTGCATCACCGCCGCATCATAACGCCGATAGAACTGGTCAACCTGCGAATTACCGTGGCAGCTGCGACAGACGTTCTGCATTTTCAGGCGTTTCTGACCCCAGTCTTCGCGAAAAGTGCTTTTCATGGCTGCCAGTTTCCATGACAGGCGATCGCCCGGGTTATGAGTGCTGTCTTTGCCGTCTTTCTGCGTCGGTGCCACATGGCAGACGTAGCAGTCAGGGTAATGGAGATGCTGCTGTGAAGGGATCAGACCCGTACTGTTGAAATCGGCGTGCACTTTGGCCAGATTCCAGTTACTGCCGTGTTTAGAGGCTTTCCAGGTTTCGTGGGCGGGGCCGGTTGCGCCATGGTGACAGCGTCCGCAGGTTTCGGCACTTCGCGCAACGGCGAGAGAATAGTCGTGATGTCCATGGCAGGCCACGCAGTTTCCGCGGCTGCCGTCGGTATTGATGCGGCCGATGCCGTGGTTGGGCCATTTATGGGGGGCTGGCTTGCCGTTGGTCATTTTCAGGTCGTTGCCATGACAGATTGCACAACTGGTTTCGAACAAAACCGGCGAGGTCGATGCCAGTTCGGCATTTCTGATGGTTTCATAAGCCATGGCATGGGTTGAAGAGGCAAAAGAAGCATATTGAGCCGGGTGGCATTCGGCGCAGCGCAGGGGTGAAATCTGCAGCTGCACGGTAAATCCGAAATGGCCTTTCTTTGCAGCCGGATCAGCAGGGTCGGCCTGGTGGCACTCGAAACATCCGACCCTGTTGCGGGCATGGCTGCTCTTTTCCCAGCTCTCGACCAGTTTTTTCTGACGCTCATAATGACAATTCAGACACCTGGCCGACTCGTCGGAGGTAACCGCATCAGAAGCAGCACTTTGTGCCAGAACCGGCAGCACAACAATTGATAGAATCATTAACAGCATAAGCTTTTTAATCATTTTTGCCTCGGGTCAGCAGATTAAACGTTTATTTAAGAAGGCAGAACCAGATTTTCGGGGGTATGACCATCGAGCCAGGCAAGAAGGTTACGCGCCACAATTATCGACATGCGATCGCGGGTTGCCTTACCGGCACTTGAGATGTGAGGCGCGACCACCACATTGTCGAGTTCGAGCAGCGGGTTGTCAGTCGGGGTCGGTTCACTGGTGAAAACATCGAGCCCGGCCCCCGCCAGGTGACCGTTTTTAAGTGCCTGATACAGGGCTTTTTCATCGATAACCGGGCCGCGGGAATTGTTGATGAGGTAGGCTCCCGGTTTCATCAGGGCCAGTTTTTCAGCGTTGATCATATTACGGGTGTGTTCAGTCAGCGGAACATGCAGGCTGACAAAATCAGATTCGCGCAGCAGCGTGTCGAGGTCGACGTGTTTCGCGCCGGTAACCAGCTCAAAATCATGTTTTTCCGAGCTGCTGCAGTAAAGAATATTCATGGAAAAGCCTTTAGCGCGTCTGCCAACCGCTTGTCCAATGCGACCGGCGCCAATAATGCCGATGGTAGAATGGGCCACATCGCGACCGAGAAGCATGGCAGGGTGCCAGGCAACCTGCCATTTTCCTTCGCGCACATGGCGGTCAGCCTCGACGACCCGGCGGGCAATGGCCATCAGCAAAGCCCAGGCAAAATCTGCCGAGGCATCGGTCAAAACATCAGGGGTGTTAGAAACCAGAATTCCCCGTGCCCGGGCAGCTTTCACATCGATATTGTCGTAGCCCACGGCATACTGGGCGATCATTTTCAGGCGGGGGGCGGCATCGAGCAAAGCTGCATCGATTCTGTCAGACAAAAGTGAAATCATGGCATCGGCCTCGGCAACACCGGCTCGCAGAGCTTCAGCTGGAGGAGGGCCGTATTCAGGCCAGAGCTCAATATCAAAACGCCCGCTCAACAAATCGAGACCGGCATCGGGAATGCGTCGGGTAATAAAAAGCCTTGGCCTGGTCATATTTTACCTCACAGCTCGGATTTGGTATTAAATACAGTTTATGGTTTAATGGTACCAATGCTAAAACATTTTTATAAAAAAGGCTAACATTTGATGCAGATCAGAAATCATGCAGATTTGATCCAGCACGGAAAAACGCCGACCGACCGTGAAGCCCGGAAATGGCTGCTGGACACGATCGAATCGGTGCTGCAGAAAGTTGCTCCTGAAAATCTGATCGGCAGTCATGTGGAATTTTCGAATCGGGCTATTTATGCGGGTGATCTGCATATAAAAACTGACGAATTCAAACGAATATTTGTTGTTGGCGGCGGCAAAGCCGGTTCAGGCATGGCTGCAGCGCTTGAGAAATTCATGGGATCGAGCATTACTTCAGGAATAGTAAGTGTCCCCCCCGACTGCATTATCGATCTGGAAAAAATCCAGCTCAATCCCGCCAGTCACCCGGAGCCAGACGAAAACGGAATGCGAGGGGCTATTGAGATGATGAAACTAGCCCATTCAGCCACCGCCCAGGATATGGTTGTATGTCTCTTATCCGGTGGCGGATCAAGCCTGTTGCCCCTACCTGTTTTCGGCATCAGCCTGGAAGAAAAGAAGATGCTGACCAGGCAGTTACTGGAATGTGGCGCATCGATCAATGAAATAAATGCAGTCAGAAAACATATTTCAGCCATAAAAGGCGGCAATCTGGCCCGGGCAGCTTACCCTGCCCGCCTGATAAATCTGATCATTTCAGATGTTATAGGCGATCCACTCGATGTAATCGCATCCGGGCCAACGGTTGCAGATACCAGCACTTTTGCTCAGGCAATCAGGATTCTCGAGCACTACGATCTGTCAAATATTGTTCCCGCCAGCATTATAAATCACCTCTCCGCCGGAACCAATGGGCAGATCAGTGAAAATCCGACAAAAGGTGATGTCTGCTTTGATCGGGTCAGCAATCTGGTTATCGCCAACAATTCTCTTGCAGTTGGTTTTGCGGGCGAAAGCCTTGCCGGTTGTGGCTGCCAGATAAAAACTGGTAGTGCCGCGCTAACCTGCAGCTCAATCGAAGCTGCAAAAAAAATAATTGACGATTGTGGCAATTTCAGGAGTGCAATTCCCTGTGCAATTGTGTCCGGTGGCGAAACCCGGGTTAAAGTCAGCGGGTCAGGCAAGGGGGGCCGCGCCCAGGAACTGGCACTCGCATTTGCCGTTGAAGCACAAAGAACCAGATTCAGCAAATTTGTGTTTGCCGCCTTCGCTACCGATGGCATCGACGGCCCCACTGATGCCGCCGGCGCAATCATTGACCACAACACTATCGATTTCGGCCAAAGGCTTGGATTTAAGCCGGAAGCCTTCTTAAACAGCCACGATTCATACAATTATTTTAAACAAACCGACTGCCTGATCAAAACCGGCTACACCGGCACAAATGTAAATGACCTTTTTATTGCTTTGTTTTATTAGTCTTCCCCATACAAAAACTCGTTGAGTTTTCTCGACACTTCTCTGCCGGTTCGATGGATCGACAGGCTCAGCAACCGTTAAAGGCGGTCATTGAGCCTGGCCGACGCGAGGGACCCGCAATTACAGAGTCGCCTGAGAATGATTCCGGCAGAAAAAACCTGCTTGTTCTCAATTGAAAAAATAGTCACAAGGCAATAGAATGAATGCATCATATGACTAGACATGAGGAAATTAGACAAGTTTCACCGGGGTTGTATATTCGCGCCATGTTTGGCGGTTTCAACAATCAGTTTGGCTGGGCTTTTTTTGGTTTTGGCATGATTTTTTTCTGGGTATTCGGCAGTCTGGTCAGTCTCGACGATATCTTGCCCAACTCAGGCAAACTTTTGAATACGACGGGAATGGTGGTTGAAGTTAATGACACCAATGCCACCGAGAACGACGAGCGGGTACACAGAATAAGTTTTGCCTTTGTCAGGCCCGGCAGTAGTGCCACCCTGCCCGCAGAAGCAATTCCCACCGCCGAAATGACAGCCAATCCTGAGTTCATTTTTGCAGAATGTTACCAGACTGGCACCGATCTCCAACCCGGCCAGCTGGCAGAAGTAGAGTTTCCAGAAAGCAAACCGGAAAAGGCAAGAATTTCAGGCACCCGCCGCAGCGTCTTCCCTGCCTGGGTAATGGTCTTCGTTTCGATTTTTCCCTTCATCGGTCTGATTTTCATGTTTTTCGGCATTCGACGTGGCCTGCTGATAGTGGGTCTGCTCAACCATTCGTGCCTCACCTATGGAGTTCTGATCAACAAAGAGCCAACCAATACCCGAATTAACGACGAACCGGTAATGAAGCTGACCTTCAGTTTCGAAACCCAGACCGGTCGCTCGGGAACTGTGGAAGCATATACCCATGAATACCAACATCTCGTCGATGAAGCCGAAGAACCGCTGCTGTATAACCCGGTGAATCCCAAAGAAGCCTGCATGCTGGACGATATTCCAGGCCGGCCCCGACTGGATAAATGTAAACGACTGGTTGCGCAGGACGGCGAAGGATTTCTGAAAACCCTGCTGGTTCCCACAATTGCAATTGCGATAAACATTATCGGCGCGGTGGCTTCATTTATTTCGATCAACAGGTAAAAGCTTTTTAAATCATCCGGGAAAATTTCGGCGAGTGATGGTGTTTCTGCAATGCTTATCACTTTGCAATCTTGCCGAAAACTATCGAGTAAAAAATTCGGGATTTACTTTTTTCCCGGGTAAATGTAGTATAATGGCCTGACAAACAAGGGAAAAAGATGGCAGAATATCAGATAAGTACAATTGATGGCGGCATTACCCAGATTTCCGTTTCTGGAACAGTGGCCAGTAATGATATAGAGCTTTTTCGTGCATTGTCACATCTTTCAAAGAAGTTCAGCTGTGCCCTGATAAATCTTCTGGAGCTCTCTGATACATGCGAAGATCTGTTTAATCATCTCGATGAAATTTCTTCACGAACCAGAATAAAAGTCATAGTAAAGAAGCCTGAGCTGGTGAACAAATGCACCGAAAAAGGACTGCAGACTTTTCCGACGATAAAAAGCGCTTCTTTATCATACGCCGGCGAAGAAACCCTGCGCCTTTTGATTTCGCGCTTGCGTGATGTGCCCATACTCAACACCGAGGCTTACCGGCTTATTCAGCATAGTGCTTCTCCTGAAGCCAATTTTGCTGAACTTGAAAGATTGATGCAGAATAATTCCGGGCTTTGCAGCCAGATTCTTCGCACCGCCAATTCTCCATATTTCATGCGGGCATCAAAAGCGGAAACTTTGCAGCAGGCCATGGTTACTCTAGGTTTAGCCCCTCTTCGCCAGATTTTCATCTACAATTTCTACAACAGTGTGGGTAATTTTTTTGGAACACAGCAGGAAACAGTTGAGCATGGTCAGGAATGCGCCAAACTGGCTGAATTTATTGCCAAATCCGGCGGAGCATCATATCATGAATGCGCCAAAGTCAGGCTGATCGGTCTGCTGCACGATGTGGGAAGACAGGCTCTGGCCTTCTTTTTTCCGCAGCAGTATGAAAGAGTGCGACACCTGATCAAGGTTGAAAAAAAGCCAAGCTTTCTTGCCGAGCTCGTGGTTTTTGGCATTGAGCACCAAAGCATTGGAAGCGTTCTGGCCAATCGCTGGAACTTTCCAGACTACCTGTCAAAGGTAATCGGTGATCACCATTATCTGCAGGCAAAAGACTGGAACACCCTGACGCTGCCGGTATTCTGCGCCAACAATTTTTTGAACAAGCGTGACGGTGAGCCGTTTTCACCCTTCTTTCAGAAGCTCGAAGGCTATTTTTTCCTGAAAAAGGCTGAACTGCCCTGGAAAAACATCGACGACGAATTCAATGATTTCCTGGAAAAGTCTCAGGATTTTTAAGCTTCTTCTGTTTGATTCAAATTTTCAATTGATTTTAGAATCGCAGACTTTGTATTCATCTGTGTGCTTTTCTTGATTTTTCCCAGGGTGAGAAAAAGAAATAGTAGCTTATTGCAGAGATCAGATAGCAAACGATGGCGATAAACAGCGAAGTATCATAACCCCAGTTCTTTAGAATGCCGCCTGAAAACGTCATGGCAAGAGCCCAGGTAAGATTCCATGACATGCTGTCGATAGCCGAAACACGGGCACGCAAGCTTGATGGAACCATTTCCATCATGGTTTCCTGGCGCAGCGGAATACACATATTCATAAAAGCACTTCTGAAGCTGAAACACATGGCGCAGATCCACAAATCATGGCTCAGAGCCATAATTGCCATGAAGGGAAGCGAAGCAAGCTGGGAAAAGGCAACGCCCTTCACGAGCCCGGCTTTTTTAGCAATCAGTGGCGAACAGATTGATCCGACGGCGGTGCCGAACTGTCCCACGGCAAAAATGACCCCGATCTGCAGGATGCTTGCGCCTACCCAATCGTTGAAATACAGATTGAAATAGGGCACAATCATGCCGGCACCAAAGCCAATCAAGCCATTGCAGAAAGTAAATTTCAAAACCTCGCGCCAGGGATTGGCCACCGATGAAGCATCTGAGCGACCATTAGCCTTCTCGTGACCTGTTTCTGCACGCTGTGTAGACATGTTTCTTGCCGGAACCAGCGCGAGAACCGTGAAGATTATTCCCACCCACAGTGAATACTGGAGCCTTTCCGGTTCTGATTCAGCCGAGGCCAGGGCCGGCACTGCCACTCGGAACAGTCCTGGCAGGTAACCGGCAACAATTCCTGAAATGACACTGGTTACCCACATCAGGGTAAAATTGAAGCTAAAAATGTATGGGCGCTGCCGCCTTCTGCTGTTTTCCTGCAGATAGGGCTGCACCGAAACCATCATTGCACCGTTGCCGCTTCCGGCAAGAAGAACTGCAGCGGTAAGAAAAACCAGACCCCTGCCGCTGCCAAGCATTGCGAATCCGGTGCTGAGCAGAACTATTCCCAGCAGATAAGTGGTTTTACGCGAGGTTTTATCGGCCAGCCAGCCCATGGGCATGGAAATCACGGCGGCGCAAAGGGATTGAAATGCCAGCAGTCTTCCGATTACCTCTTCCGAATAGCCGATGGAACGCAGATACAGATTCAGCAGAACCATGAAAATGCCCATTCCCAGGCCAAAGAGACCTTGAGCGGTAAACAGGCAGGTGACCGTGGCCGGAAAGGTCTTAAACATCAGAATCATCTGTTTCATGGCCCGCGTCACTTTTTCATGAAATTATGCAACAACCGACGGCGGGAGTATATCACAACCAAACCAACAGTAGAAAAATGTTGTTCAAAGTCGATCAGGTTGCCCAGACGTGATTTCTACCTCTGAATCAAAGAGATATCAAGCTCCTTTGCCATGGCCTCGCGCAGGCCAAGCTCAACATTCTGTTTTTCTGCAGCAATAAGGGCGTCAACGACCAGGTCTAAATTACCACCCGCAAGAAAATGGGCTTCAAAAATTGAAATCAGGTCGGGATTTTCCTTTTCCGGGAAATCGGGAATGGCATGCAAAAGAACGATCAAAGGGCGAAGAATTTTTTCGGGTGGGACGTTTCGCAATCTCATGGCAACAAGGTCAATAGGCTGAATTTTAACTCCAAGAGAAACGACTTCCCAGAAAAGAAAAAGGGAAAATACGCGCAAAATAGCAAATAAAGTTAGAAAAAGAAAAAATACCATGAGCAGAAAAAGTTCCATAACAAACTCCGGGCGAAAGGGGTTTAAAAGTCAAAGGGGTCGGCCTTGATTCGGTTCGTCTTCAGGCCTTTCTCCTCAAGCACCTGAGTTACAGCTTTCATCATCGGGCCAGGGCCACAGATAAAAGCCTGTGCATCAGGCATCTCTGGCAGGTGTCTCTGTATTGTCGAATGAATAAAGCCCCGGTCGCCCGTCCAGCCCTCTTCAATCAGGTCCCCTGAAAGGGCCGGGAAAAAGCGAAACCAGTCAGATTTTTGCTGCTTCAGCTTTTCCAGCTCAGATTCAGCATAGAGATGGGCGCGATGGCGGGTGCCCCAGAACAGCCAAACGGGAGGTGGTGACGGGCGGCGCGACAATTGTGCGATAATCGAGCGCATCGGTGCCATGCCAACCCCACCCGCAACCAGAATTACCGGAGAACTGTGGCCTTCATCTTCAAGCGCCATCTCGCCGTATGGGCCGCTGATTTCAAGTTCGGTGCCAGGCTCGATCTGATGCAGCCAGGTGCTCATCAGACCTCCGGAAACCAGCTGAACATCAAGAGAAAAGCCCGTTTTCATTTCAGCATCAGAAGAAATTGAATAGGCCCTTACTATACGTTCATGAGGAAGCTGTCGATAAACCTGAACATATTGGCCCGACTTAAATTCAAGTAATTGATTGTTTAAAATAGAAAATTGAAGAACTCGGATGCCTTCTCCGACATAATCCGCCTTTTCGAGGCGAACGGTGAACTTTTTGGCAATAAGCAATTCGGGGGGTAATTCAACCTTTAAATCCTCGCGCACCTTGATCTGGCAGGCCAGCCTGAACCCACCGACCAGAGACACTTCGTCGAGTAGAATCCTTTCCATCGGGGTCAGAGGCCCCCCACCCTGCGGGCATTTGACCAGGCAGCGGCCACAGGTGCCTTTGCCGCCGCAGGCCGCCGGGAGAAAGACATTTTTTTCGGCCAGTGCTTCGAAAAGGGTCATGCCGCAGTCCGCTTCTCCCGATTCGTTTTCATTGATAAACAGCCGCACCCGGCCCGATTGTTTGAGAAAATATGAAGAAATTGCAATCAGGCTGCACAAAACCAGAATAAAACCATTTACCACCAGAAACATGAGCAATGCCTGCATGATCAGCCCCCGGAAAATTCGAGACCGGTCAGCCCCGAAAAAGCCATGGCGGCAACTGCCGCGATTACCATGGTGAGTCCCACATTTCCCAGTTCAGAAGGAACGTCTTCTCTGGCGACCCGGCGTCGCAGCGAGGCAATAAGACAGAGAACCAGAGACCAGCCTGTTCCCGCCCCAGATGCAAAAACAATTGATTCGGTAAAATTCAGCTCTTTAAGAACGGCGAACATTGAAACCCCAAGAATTGCGCAATTAACTGCGATTAGGGGTAAAAAAATGCCAAACGATGAATAAATGGCAGGAAAGAAGCGATCAAGAAAAATTTCGAGAAATTGCACCACGGCTGCAATGGTTAGAATGAAAAAAAGCAGCTGTAGATACTCAAGGCCAGCGGGCCGCAGAACCTGATAAAAGGTAAACCAGTTAACTGCCATAGTGCTTATCATTACAAGAGTTACGGTAACTCCCATCTGCCAGGCAGCGCGCAGATCGGTTGAAATACTGATCAGCGGGCAGGTGCCAAGAAAAAAATACAGCGCCATGTTCTCGCTGATGGCCGATCGAAAAAACAATTCTATCATCTTTCCCTTCCCAGCAACGGCTTCAGCCAATTGACAGCAAAAATCAGACCGGCAAAGACCAGAAACGCACCGGGCGGGGAATTGAAAAGCCGACAGGGAACATAGCCTTCCCAGGCTACTTTCAAACCCCACAGCGTGCCATTTCCGATGAATTCCCTGATACCGGCCATGGTCATCAGAACCAGCGCATAACCGGCGGCGACCCCGAGAGCATCGAACATTGATTCAAGAGCAGGCCGTGAAGAGGCAAAGGCTTCAAGGCGCCCAAGCACGATACAGTTGGTCACGATCAGCCCGACGTAAGGCCCGAGCGCCCGGGCAACTTCTGGGTTAAAGGCGCGCAACAGTTGTTCAGCAGCGATTACCGCCGTCGAAACAATCAGCATATAGCTCAAAAGTCTGAACCTGAAGGGAATTGAAAAACGCAGCAAAGCTACGGCCAGCGAACTGAACACACCGGTTGCTCCAACCATCAGGCTCATGAAGAAAGCGTTCTCAAGACCGGTAGTTACAGCCAGAGTTGAACACAAGCCAAGAGCAAGAACAAACACCGGATTATTCGGCACCATTGCCAGCCAGAATGTTCTAAGATAATTCATACTATTTCCGAAGCGATAATTTCAGTGCAGATTATATCATTTTTCAGCATGGCTTTGATCATCCGATGAAAGCCGGCGGTGCAGAAACCAGAAAATCAGGGCTGAACCGACGAGCAATGGCAATGGCACGAGCAGAGTCCTGCCTACCTGACTTGCAGCTTCAGCCCCCGATTTCGAAATGGCATATACCAGAGCCAGCGCAACCGCGTTGTTGAAAGCATGACCGTAGATGCTGAGCCATAGAGATCCGGTGCGATATCGCAAATAGCCGAGCCAGAGACCAATAAGACCAGTCGAAACCATTTTATAGGGCGTAATGTGGAAAAGTCCGAACATGCAGGAAGAAATGACCAGCGCCCACACTATTCCCAGCCGGCTTTGCAGTCCCTTGAGAATTACGCCGCGAAACAGCACTTCTTCGCAAAAACCTGCCATCAGACTGCCAACCACAAATACCCACCAGACGGGCGCAACGTCAAAAAAACCGAGAAACAGCTTATTCAATTCATCGGGAGCGGGGAAAAAATGATTTTGAATCAGGCTGTACTGCATGATCCAGACCAGAACGCACAATGACATGACCGGAACCACAAGAAAGTCTTGCGGGCGAAGACGGCTAAACTCAAGATTGAGGGTCGGCACCAGGCGATATCGGTAAAACAGCAGATAAACAAGCGGCGGGGCAAGAATAACCACCAGCTGCAACAATGCAAGACCGGTTATCAAATTCCAGCGGGGATTGTTCTGCAGCAGTTCACCAACCGAAAAGGCCAGGGCAATTACAATGCCAAAAACAAAAAGAGCACCACGGGCAGTTGGGGCAGTACAGGTCGGTGCAACCGGGTAAAAAAGGTGAGCCAGCTCGCCGCCGCTTCGATCGAAAAGGTCTTCGCTGCGAAACAGACTTGCCGCCAGAGCCAGGGCGATGGTGGCATGAACCATGCTCGCGGCAACGGTTATCAGATACATGCCAACTGACCAGTCACCCACGAAAAAGGCCTTGAAAAGCAACGAAAGATTTACAATGGGAATCGATGCGGTAAATGGGGTGAGATCGATTCCCGGCATGGAGCCTGAAAAAGAAGGAAGTATCATCAGCGAGATGATCGGTGCAAGATAGTTCTGTGCCTCTTTCATGGTTCGCGCCATGAAAGAAACCGCCATCATTGATGCTGAAATCGTTGCCGCAAGCGGAATCATCGCGAAGAATATAAGCAAAATGCTGACCCAGGATGTTTCGACCATCAGCTTGACCGACATTATGCGGCTCATCTGATAAAGCCCGAATTTAAAGGTGCCGCCGAGAAAAAACAGATTTATACTTACCGAAATCATCACTACCGCTACCACGGTAAGAAATTTTCCCAGCATTATTTCATAGAATGAAACGGGGCTTAGCAAAAGGGTTTCAAGGGTTCCCCGTTCTTTTTCGCCGGTAGTAAGATCGATGGCAGAATAAAATGCGCCAAGCATTGAAAAGATGATGATAAGGCTCGGAAGCAGGTCGCCAACCATCGAGCCGCCCATCTTTGCCGGCACAGCAATGTTTTTCTGCTTTATACGGATTGGATAGAAAAAATCTTCGCTCAGATTTCTGGCCTGCTGCCTGGATTCCCGGAATTCCTCGCGAAGGTCGGCGAGCTGGTCGTAAATAATATCCGAGGCTTTATCACTGCGCCATCGGGTTCGGTCAAAGTGAATTTGCAGTCCCAGACTTTCTGTAGCCTGGGGCTCGGCAAAATCAGATGAAGGGCTGGCAATTTCAACCAAAGCGTCTATTTTTGCATTTTTCAGGTCATCGAGCTGCTTTTGCGGTTCAGCAACAAAGGCAAGCTTAACGGTTTGAGTCGCAAGTTTCTGCTCGTATTTCTGCAGAATTTCCGGCAAAACCACCTTAACTTCAGCCTTTTCAACCGAGTTTTTTGCCTGTCCGACAAAAATCGCTCCGCCGATTGCCAGCAACGGATAAACAATCATGGGCAACAAAACGATAGTCAGAATCAAATCTGCGTCACGCAGGGTAAAGACCAGTTCTTTCTTGAAAATACTTAAAATGTTTTTTAAATTAAACTTTTGCATAAAATCGGTAAGCATCGATCAAATTGTTCTGACCGCTGTTCTGCATCATTTCTTCAACCGTAACATTGTTAACGATAGCACCGTCAACCAGAAAAGCCACCCGGCCACCCAGCTTGTGAACCATCTCCATGTTATGGGTTACAATCAGCATGGTTTTGCGGCGACGGCGCTGATAAATTATAAAATCCAGAATTCCTGCCAGGCTTTCCACATCGAGGCCCAGGGTGGGCTCATCCATGATATAAATGGGCGGGTCATGCAAAAGGGCCCGGGCAATATTGATTTTTTGCTTCTGCCCCGAGCTCATTGCCGAACATTTAAGGTCAAGACAATCTTCTATTCGGAAAAGTTCTGTCATTTCGCCGAGTTTATCGGTAAAAGCCCCATCTGAAAGCCCATAAAGTCGGGAAAAAAAAGTAAGAAACTCGCGACCGGTCAGACGCTCGTACAGACCAGTAGTCGCTGAAAAAAAACCGATGGAATGTTTGATGGCGTCAGGGTCAGTTCTGCTGTCATGCCCGTTAACCGTAACTGTTCCCGAGGTCATTGGCAGCAGGGAACTGATGATTCGCATCAATGTGGTTTTGCCCGCCCCATTGCCGCCAAGCAGGAACTGGGTTTCACCATCGGCAACTGAAAGGGTCACCCCTTTCAACACTTTTTTCTCATTGGGAAGATCTTTATAAAATGTTTTAAATACTTCTTTGACTTGAATCAAACAAACGTTCCTTTAACTATTTGCTGCATCTTTGCGTTCAATCAGTTTATAAACCGAGGCTGGCTGGCTTTTTCCCTTGATCTGAACCGGCTCGGATTTTTCAATTTTCAAAATCTGCTTCAGACTTTCTGGAACGGCAGACATGGTGGCTTCGCTTAGAATAATATCATTGCCCACTTCTTTTGATAGTGATTCCATTCTTGAGGCAACATTAACCGTATCACCAATTACTGTGTATTCAAATCGTTTTTCAGTTCCAATATTTCCGGCAACCAGAGCCCCGGTATTCAAACCAACTCCAAATTTAACCGGAAACTTAAGTTGGTCAGAAGAATTCAGTTCGGCCAGACGCTGCCTCATACCCAGAGCGGCATTTATGGCATCTTCAACATGGTTCTCCGAACCCAGATGCGGGGTAAAAATCGCCATAACCGCATCGCCGATAAACTTGTTGATGACCCCGCGATTCTGCATTATCGGCTCGGTAATGTAAGAGAAATAAACATTGAGCATGCTGACCACTTCTTCGGGGGACATTTTTTCGCTCATTGAAGTGAAATTGCGAATGTCTGAAAAAAGAATGGTCGCCACAATGTTTTCACCACCAAGGGCCACTTTGCGGTTTTCGATCAGATGCCGGGCGATTTCAATTGAAACGTATTTCCCGAAAGTATCTTTGATTTCGTCACGCTCTTTAAGTTGACCGACCATCATGTTGAAATTCAGTTTCAATCGCCCGATTTCATCGTCAAAGAGCACCGAGGTCTGAACGTTGAAGTCTCCATCTGCAAGTTTCTGCATTTTTTCGACCAGAAAATCTATGGGTTCCTGCACCGATTTGTAAAGAAGCTGCAGATTGCCGATTAGAAAAGCGGCGGAAGTTGCAATCAAAATAAGGGCATTGGTCTGATAAAGGCTGATGATGATGTATTCTTTGTGAATGTAAGAAGCCAGGATTGCCAGGGGAAGAAGCATGAGAAACACCAGCATGGTCAAAAGCTTGCCATAAATGCTGAGACTGGTGCGGGAAGGCTTCCGGTAGCCGGGTTCGACGAATAATCCGCTGACATACATGAACAGGGTCGGTTCGAGGAACAGGTAGAATAAATAGCATTCGATCACATACCACATCAGATGATAAATCACGGCTCCGCCCAGATTTTCCGGCAGGCAATAGCGAAATGTTGAAGAAAAGAACCAGATCAGATGCACCAGAAGAAAATACGAGAATATACCCGGGTAAAAATTGTTATAACGGTTCGTCGCTTTTTCTTTCCAGCTATCGTTTCCGGTTTTTACAAAGCAAAAAAGTGGCCGCAACCACAGATAAAGTATAATCAGAGAGAGCAGACGCAATCCGGCGGCCAAAAAATCTCCCGAAATCTGAGCTTTGGTTTCGCCATCTCGTTGTGAAATGGAAACTGTGCCCTGGGCCTTCATTCTAAATGCACGGGAATCCTGAATTTTCGGCATCAGTTCGAAAAAATCAGCATTGGGTTTCTTTTTTACCAGCTCGAGTGCGGGCTGGTTATCAACCAGAAAAGCCATCAAAAAGGCATTTGAATAAAATTCAGAAAACAGAGAAATTACAAAGAATGGGATCAGGATCAGCTTGAAAAAAGAAACCTTACTCGCGTTGGCATTTAGTGCTTTTTCCATATAATTTGCGACAGAGTTTTTCTCTGTATGATTTTCCTTTTCTGAATCGGATTTTAAATCGCCTCGAATTGCGCTAATTTTACTCTAACCGTGATTCGAATTAAAAGCAAAAGTTCTCAAGCAACGAAGAATTTCTTTGAATCGAGGCGCAGGGGAAAACTTAACGCCGACGAAAAAGTAAGGGTTTAAATCATGGCGCAGCCGGTGCCCCTTACGGTTGCTGAGCCTCTTTCAGAGGTCGAAGCAACCGGCGAAGAGTAAAAACAGTTTTTTTCACTGGTCATTTCGACCTGCCAGGCAGGCTCAATGACCGGTTAGTTGTTGTATGGCAGGTGTGCTCAATGACCGGTTTATGAAACACCCCGGGCATTCAGAATACTGATGCCCGGGGTGCCGATCAAAAGTTAAACAAGGAAACTTTTTACTCTGATTTCAATTGATCATTTGTCTCTTCGTATGATGTGGTAACCGAAAGCGGTCTTAACAACACCTGAAATTTCACCTGGTTTAAGAGAAAAAGAGGTATCTTCGAATTCTTTGGCCATTACTCCACGTCCGAAATCGCCAAGCGAACCTTTGGCACTTTTCCCACTCGGGCAATCAGAATTCTTTTCAGCAAGTTCAGCAAAATCTTCACCTTTTCTGATCCTGGCCAGCAGGTCTTCGGCAAGCTTTTTTGCTTCTTCTTCGCTGCGCTCAGCCCTGCTTCTTTCGGCGCCCTTGTAGGCAATCAGAATATGGCTGGCAGCGACTTTATCGAGTGCGACAGTTTCTGAAGCGTTAGTGGCGGTTTCAGCTTTTGGCTTCGCCTCTTTGAGGTTGCCGGATTTGATTAGAATCGATTTCACCCTTGGTTCGCGCAAGGCAAAGACAAACTTGCGTGAGTAAGATGCCAGCTCGTCTGCCAATGTTTTGACAGCAGGGTCAGTGCCAGAGTATTCGCCGGTAAGCCACAGCAGATTCATTTTTCCCAGGCCCGGCAGATCAACCGGCCCTGAGCTGATTCGCATACTGAGCTTCAGGCCATCGAAACTTTCCACCCAGAGAGCAACGTGATTTTCAAGGCCCGGGTGCATTTCGGGACTGTCAGTAGCAATGAAATCATCGAAGCTCAGCGCCTCAAAGAATCCCGCGGCGGAATTGGCTGAATCAGCTTTTGTCTGCTGGTCGGCATCAAGTTTGCCAAGGGTCAAAGCTTCGCTGGCCGTGGCACGGCTCAGCTCAAACACTTCCTTATCGGAAGCAGGGTATGTCCAGGCAATTTTGCTGATCTGATTCCTGGTGATTTTCAGCAGATCTTTGCTCAACCAGTTTTTCAGGTTCTTTTCAATCCAGAAAAATCCGGAAAGCAGATAAACCGCATCAGAATCGGAAATTCTGCAATACTGGCCATCGTTACCAAAACCAGGCGCTCCGTCAACACTTCTGGCGGCGCGTCCTTTTCCAAGGTAAATAGACTTCAGCTCTTTTCCCTGGGCATCTTTTAAATTGATCACAGCCACTTCGTCACCGACCAGTGATGTATCTGAAGCCAGTCTGGCAACCCCAAGATCGCCATGTTTCTGGGCATTGACCGTAACTGCTTCGCCCAGCCTGGCATCATTCAGACGCTGAAAGAATTCTTCCAGCCGGTTGCGGTCAGCCCGCATATCGTTCATACCCGGCAGTCTCCAGGTATTGTCAGCGTTTTTCAGCTCAATATTCCCCTGAGCGGTTCTGATCTCCAGTTCCCTGGTCTGATCAATGA
>JBMOKV010000265.1:0-16229 GCA_049325495.1 Candidatus Rifleibacteriota bacterium
TTCAGGCTTGAGTTTTCTGACAAAAGCTGGAACTGGAAACTTATTAACAAATTCATGGCCATGGCATTGGTGGCCTGCCTTTTGCCAATTGCCGGGCTGGTTTATCAAAATGGACTGCAACAGGCTCTTTTTCAGGAAGAAGCCGACCGCGAGGTTTTTGCAGAGCTTGAGAGCACTCTGGCCTCAATTGAAAACGGACATAAGATGTTGAAAAACGATCTGGCAATAGATTTGCAGGTTTTGAATGAAAAAATTGCCGGTGAAAACACCATTGATTATGAGTATTTGAGAAAAGAGGCAAACCGTCTCAGCTATAGCAGTCTTATTCAGGTTTATGTGGCTAAAACGGATAATACCATCGATTCGATCAATGCCAGGGAAAACTGGGACAGTGATGATACCAGAACCGGAACTATGTTTGTCAAATCCTTGATTAGATTCATTCTTAAAAATTTAAAGATTGATTTAAAGAAATCCAATTCTGATGAAGAAGGTATAGACAAAGAGGCGATGCTTATCGAGTCTGCTGCAGAAGCCATGGGGGTCGATGCCCTGTATCAACTGGCTCTGTATCGCAATCGCTTTATTCCATTCAAACTCATTCATGGTTCAATCTGGGCTTTCATCGATCTTCAGAACAATGAACAGAAAGAGTTCAGACGTATGATGATGCATGTCGTGAATCGCAACAACTTCACCCTCGATTATCTGGAGAAAATTCAGTTGAACCAGTCGCAACGCGAACCTCATGTTTTTCTGCTTGATCGAAGTCTGATGCAGATTGAAAAAATGGCTCCGGCATTGCTCGAAACTTCTCCCGATCATGTTTCAGTTCTTAAAACCGTTAATGCTGCGGGTGGAACCGTTAAAATCGCTGTAAAGAAAGAAAACCAGAGAATTCTTGTTTGTGCGAGACAGCTGCACGAAATGAACTGTTCTGCCATGGCGGTCAAGGTTGAGACTGATTCGCTCTGGCATGCTTCAAACTGGGTATTGGTTTCACTTCTGGTCTATTTGGCAATTATGCTGGTTTTCTTTACCCTGTGGTTCAACAGTTTTTTCATGCAGCCTCTGCAGCAGTTGAAGTTCAGTGCGAACTCAATTGCAGCGGGTAATTATGAGCTGACTTCAGGTTACCGGTCTGATGATGAGCTTGGTTATCTGGCCGAAAGTTTCGAACAGATGGCTGGAGAACTCAAACAGAAAGAATTTCTCAATCGATTTCTTTCTGACATTGCCCGAGATGCTATTGCGGGTCGAAAGACGACCAGAGCGACCAGAATTGAAGCAACCGTCATGTTTTCAGATATTCGAAATTTCACCAGTCTTAGCGAGGCTTACCCACCGGAACAGATTGGAAAGATGTTAAATGAATATATGACAATGATGGAAACGATTATCGAGCGTAATGGCGGAAGCATAGAAAAATTCATTGGTGATGCGATAATGGCGCTGTTTCTGCCGCGAATGGGTATGGCTCAGCCCGCAGTACGTGCGGCAAATGCAGCCCGGGAAATGATTGCCGCATTACCAGAATTTAATCGAAAGCGTAATGAAAACCAGTTGTTTGCCGTGAGCAACGGGGTTGGAATCGCATCTGGCCAGTTGCTGATGGGCAGCATGGGTAATCTTGCAGGTCGCCGCGATTACACGGTTACCGGAAAAACCGTTAACCTTGCTGCCGAAATGGAAAAGCTCTCGAAAAAAGCAATCGGTTTGCCGATCGTTCTTTGTGAAAAATCAGCTGATGTTGTTGCTGAACATGGCTTTAAATGTTGCGTGCTTGGCGAAGCAACTGAAAGAAAGGCTTATGAACTCCTCTGAAACCCAGTCATTAAGCTGGACGACAATCTTTTATCTGGTCTTTACCATACTGGCCTTTTCGTCGATTGAAATTATTGCCAATCCGATCAGAAACGATGTGGCACCTATGCTTATCACCTTCTGGCGATTTGCACTTGGTTCATTGTTTCTCTGGCCGTTTCTCCTTGTGCGAAAGCGCAAAGAGCTGCAGTGTCTGTCGCTGAAACAGTATCTTTCTCTTTTTTTTCTCGGAGCGCTCAACATAATTGTCAGCATGGGTGCCCATGCAGTTTGTATGAAATATGCGCGGGCCTCGACCGCTGCAATTCTTATTGCCGCCAATCCCATCGCCACCAATTTTTTCTCGTGGCTGATTGCCCGTGAAGAAATGCCGGTTCGCCGGGTAACTGCTCTTCTGATGGGCCTGGTGGGCATTGTCATGCTTGCCCTGAGGCCTGATTCTGCAGTTGACACTCCGGTTGGAATTGCTGCCGGAATAGTTGGAATGACTGGTTTTGGTCTTTACACGGTTCTGTCGAAAAAAATGGTGCAGCAGCATGGGTCGATTCTGGTAACCACGATTAGCAGCAGTTCAGCTCTGTTAGCTTATATTCCGCTGCTGTTGCTTTCAGGCCACGGAATTATGCCGACTATGGATGCCTGGCCCCGTCTCGCTCTTCTTGGCGTAATCGGTTCGGGGCTTGGCTACGTGACTTTTTTCAAAGCCCTGGAAGCAATGCCCGCCGGCCGGGCAAGTTATCTTTTCTTTTTCAAGCCGCCGGTGGCAATCGTGCTGGCATGGCTGATTCTGGGGGAAGAGCCGGGTATGGTTGCTATTTTGGGCACGGTAATGATTATGAGCGGCATACTGGTTGAGAATCTGCGGAAAAAATAATTCTGGACAAAGCCGATATTCTAAATACCTTTCTTTGTCCAGGAGGGAAAAATGCTGAAGAAAACAAGGATGTTTCAGGTTCTGGCGGTACTTTCTCTGGGTCTGTTGCTGGCGGGCAGCATCAGCGCGCAGGTTGCCACCTACGTTCGTGCCATTCCGCCGATACCAGAAAATGCGCAGTATGATATCGAGCTGGCTGATATCTATGCTGAGCTTTTTCCAGACGAAAACGAGGCGTTCGTAATCTGCACTCTGTGGCTGATTTCGACCTTTGATCCGGTCATTCTAAAATTTGAGGGAAACATTCAACACATGAATGTCAGCTCTAAAAGCCAGCCAAACGTCAGTTTTGTTCTTGAAAAGCCATATATTTATCTAGACAACCTTGAACCCGGCGCTCATCAGGTGACTTTTACCTATCGGGTAAAGCATGATGGGATTACGAGCAGCGGGCTTATCTCGCCAATAAATCTGCGCCTGGATGCTGCAAGCTGGTGGTATCCGCGAAATGTGGCCCCTGACCCGCACCAGGCAATCGTAAATGTTGAAAGTCCCCCCAATTATGCGGTAAACTCCAATGCGCCCGTTTACAAGAACGTCGCCAACAATTTCAGACAATTGCGGCAATTCGTTCTTTCAAATGCTCTTTCAGACGGTATAACTCTTGATTAACGAACATGGCATGATTCACTCCGACAGTCACACTTCAAGTCAAATTTACGGTTCCCAGCATTTAAAGCCGACCTGCTTTCTGAAACGAAGAAGGCTGGCGGTTAACGCAGTTATCCTTGGCATCTGTTCCGGTTTGGTGGCCGTATGCTTTCGTCTTGGTCTGGAAAAGGCCGAGCATCTGCGCGAGACCTTTCTGGGCTTTTTCACCTCGGCGTATTTTCTTCTGCCTTCTGCGGTTCTGGCAACCCTGATAACTCTTACCGTTCTGGTTGTCACCTACTATGCCCCTGAATCTTCAGGAAGCGGTATTCCACATTTGAAAGGGGTTCTACACGAGGGTTTCGAATTTCGCGATGTCAGAGTTTTAATCGTCAAATTTTTTGGGGGCATTGTTGCAATTGGCTCTGGGCTCGCTCTTGGCCGTGAGGGGCCAACGGTTCAGATGGGTGCATCGACGGGTTCGATCTTGTCGCGCTGGTTTGGCAGTAATGAAGAAGAGCGCGAACTCATGATATGTTCTGGTGCAGGGGCAGGGCTGGCCGCGGCTTTCAATGCGCCTCTTGCCGGTCTGCTGTTTATTATTGAAGAGTTGCATTTGCGCTATGACAAATTCAGTCTGGTTGCCGCTTTTGGGGCAACAATATCTGGCACTCTTGTCTGTCGTTTGATTCTGGGGCAAGCGCCGATTTTTTCGTTCAAGGTGCTTCATTACCCTGCTTTGCATCTGATTTTCTGGTGTCTGGTTTTCGGTGTGGTGCTTGGCTTTTGTGGCCTGTTTTTCAATACCTTCTTGATCAAGTCTTTAAGACGCTTTTCACATCATAAGATTTTTCTTGCGGTTACTCTGGGGCTTGCCTTTGGTTTCATTGGCCTGCATTATCCCCAGCTTCTTGGTAGCGGTCACAATTTAATCGCTGAAATAATGGCAGGAAAGTTTTCCCTGTCGTTGTTATTTCTGCTCTTTTTCGGTCGTTTTTTTCTGACCATGCTGAGCTACAACACCGGTGTTCCTGGTGGGATTTTTGCCCCTCTGCTTCTGCTCGGAGCTATAATGGGAGGCATCTTTTTCAATCTGGTTGAATATGTTCATCCGGGCGAATTTCGCCTGGAAATTTTCCTGGTGCTTGGAATGGGAGGACTGTTTACCGCCATTGTAAGAAGTCCACTTACCGGCATCGTTTTGATCCTGGAAATGACCAATGAGTTCTTTCTGCTGCTGCCTCTGATGCTGGTTGCAATCGTGGCCTATGGTATTCCTGAATACTTTGCCAATCGTCCGATTTATGACGGTTTATTGCTTTATAGCCTCGAGAAGAAGAGGTATTATAAAACACCTGTTGACCCGACTAGAACCAACGTTTGATTAAAAAAGTCATTCGAAATAATCAAAGATGCGGTGACCGGCTTTTCGCAGAACTTCGTCGCGCCTTGTCGATTCAAGGTCGGCATTCATCATGTCGCTGACCAGTTTCTGAAGATCGGTTTCCGGTTGCCAGCCAAGCTTTTCTTTTGCTTTGGTTGCATCGCCAAGAAGAAGTTCGACTTCGGTAGGTCTGAAATATCTTGGATCGACTTCTACAAAAATTCTGCCGGTTGTCTTGTCGATGCCTTTCTGGTTTACTCCGGTGCCTTCCCAGGTGATGTTGATGCCGACATGGTTGAACGCCATCTCGACAAAGTCTCTGACTCTGGTGGTCACCCCGGTTGCAATGACGAAATCTTCAGGTTTTTCCTGTTGCAGCATCAGCCACATGGCTTTAACGTAGTCCTGAGCATGCCCCCAGTCGCGCTTGGCTTCTAGATTACCGAGATACAGTTTTTCCTGCAGGCCCATGCTGATTCGACTGACTGCCCTGGTAATCTTGCGGGTTACAAAGGTTTCGCCGCGGATAGGGCTTTCATGGTTGAACAGAATGCCGTTGCAGGCAAAGATTCCATAAGCTTCGCGATAGTTTACGCAGATCCAGTAGGCGTAGAGTTTCGCAACCGCATAGGGACTTCTTGGATAAAAAGGCGTTGTTTCCTTTTGTGGGGTTTCCTGAACCAGACCGTAAAGCTCTGAAGTAGAAGCCTGATAAAACCTGGTTTTTCTTTCGAGGCCAAGAATTCTGATCGCCTCAAGCAGACGCAAAACTCCTATTCCATCGGCATTTGCCGTGTATTCTGGAGTTTCGAAACTCACCTGAACATGGCTCTGGGCAGCTAGATTGTATATTTCGTCGGGCTGGGTTTCCTGGATAATGCGGATCAGATTGGTTGAATCGGTCATGTCGCCATAGTGTAGCGTAAGATCGCGACCGGATTTGTGGGGGTCGCGATACAGGTGATCAATGCGATCAGTGTTGAAAAGTGATGAACGACGCTTAACCCCGTGAACACTATAGCCTTTGTTTAACAGGAATTCAGCGAGATAGGCGCCATCCTGCCCGGTAATTCCGGTAATCAATGCAACTTTTCGAGTCATTTTCCGCTCCAGTTTTTATCGATGTTGTCTGGTTTCGCCCTTGAGAAAACTCTGATAGGCAAGTTTCAGACCTTCTGAAAGCTCAATTTCGCGATGCCAGCCCAGCCGGTTCAGTCTGCCCACATCAAGAAGTTTGCGCGGGGTGCCATCGGGTTTGCTGCTGTCCCATTCTATTGAACCAGTAAAGCCGACGGTTCTGGCGATCATTTCCGCCAGCTCTTTTATGCTGACATCTTCGCCACAGCCAATGTTGATCAGGGGAAATCCTTCGGCGAACAGTTGGTCATCGGGCAGATTCATCAGAAAAACACACGCCGAAGCCATATCATCTGAATGCAGAAACTCGCGGCGCGGTTTTCCGCTGCCCCAGAGACTTACTGTTTCACCTCGTTCCATGGCTTCATGGAATTTGCGCAGCATTGCCGGCAGAACATGCGAGTTTTCGAGGTCATAATTGTCGAAGGGCCCGTAAAGGTTGGTGGGCATAACGGCAACGAATCTTGTACCATATTGGCGGTTATAGCTTTCGCACATTTTGATTCCCGCAATTTTGGCGATGGCATAAGCATCGTTGGTTTTTTCGAGGGGCCCGGTCAGAAGATATTCTTCCTTGATCGGCTGCGGGCATTCCCGTGGATAAACACAGGATGAACCAAGAAACATCAGCCGCTTTATTCCCGCTTTGTAACAGCCGTGAATTACCGAATTCTGCACGCTCAGGTTATCGTAGATGAAATCTGCAGGAAAGCTGTTATTGGCGTGAATACCGCCAACCTTTGCTGCTGCCAGAAATACGTAATCGGGCTTTTCTTTCTGCAGAAAATCGTTTACCGGCCCCGAATCCTTTAAATCAAGTTCAGCAGAAGTTCGCAGCAGAAGGTTATGATAACCCAGTTTCTGCAGCCGCCGGGTAATCGCACTACCTACCAGCCCGCGGTGGCCGGCCACGAAGATTTTTGCTTCTTTATCCATTTACCTGTTAACCTGGTTTTTCGAATAAATAACTTATTGCTGTCGTAAAGGCAAGTTTATTGGCAAATTTGCCCACTTTTTCGTTTTTTTCTTTGTTTAAGGATGACCGTGAACGTCACAGAAGATGGTGCCCGTTGCACATAGGTTTCCTTCTGTCTGATAGCGGCATGCGGCACTGATATTCAAATTTTCCTTTAAATATCCCGACTGTCTGAGAAACCCTGTTTCAACAACATCTTCATGGTTAATCGTTGTAATGGTACCAGGATATGCATGATTATACGTTTCGACTGCCTGAAGGATGACACGCTGATTGTCGAAACACATCTGCTGATCGGATTTCTGCTGGGACGACGCCGAGCTGGAGAAGAGAGCAAGGGCTGTCAGAACCATCGCCAGAATTAAACCGGAAGCTTTGAAACCTGTTTTCATATATTTCCCTCGGTCAGGGTTTTACGACCATGAATCTACCGTTCAATCGGCGCACTTCTTTCATGGTCAGAGCACGGGGCTGATAAACGAAATTTTTGAACTTTTCCACTTGGTCTTCGGCATGGTTGCCTGAAGAGGTGTTGCCCGGAGGCATGCAGCCGAAAACTTTGATGCCTTCCGGAGTTAGTTCCATGATCTGCACGTCGCTGCCCCGGTTCATGAACGGGGTGAAACTTGCTTCAGCCGAAAGGGTTGGGGCTCCGGCATGGTTAACTCCCGCAAACAGCATTGGCGGGCAGTCGAATTCTGCGAGATTGATGCCATCCGGGCTAAGCTTGTCTGCAGTTTCCACAAAACATCCGGTTAAAAGTTCTGTGGGAGAGTTATTTTCCAGGTAATTGTGGCGGCTCTGTCCAAGAATTGCATGTGCGAGCAGGGTTGATTGGGTCCAGGTCGAGTCTGAACCGATCATCCAGATAAACTGTCCGAGAGGCTCAGCAAACATTTTTGCAAAGATGGCGCTGTACCAGGCGTCAAAGATACCGGCACCGGCGTCGTCGAGTTTGCCGTTGCCGTCTGAATCGGTTCGCAGGTTGTTCCAGTCGAGAACCGCCTGGAAGGATTTCTGCTGAAGCGGGGTAAACATCGATGCATCAACCAGACTGGTCAGCAGGTCCTTGAAGAAATATGCACGCAGATCAGTAAATGCAAGGTCGCGATCGAGCTGTTTGAGGTAATCAAGCGACCAGTTTGCCTTGTTGATAAGAATGTGGTCGGCAAGATATCTACTGCGCTGGTCGGCAGCCCATCCCGATTGCAGGTCACCATTGCGATAGCCATTAACCGGCGGACAGTTCCAGTTGGCATAAAAACCGGTGGCTGGATTCATTCCAGCAAGCCTGGCATCCGGTGAAGGGAAGAGAGTTGGACTCGATACGGGCAATCGGTCGTCGCCAAAGCTTCGGCGGCTTTTTCCCAGCCCGCAGTGAACGAATGCGATTTTACCTTCGCGATCAGCGCCGAGCCAGTTGATTGAAAGGGCGTTTCGGTCAGAGCATTCCAGCCATTGATCGAGATTTGTCGCAAAAGTCGAGTCGAACCAGCCTTCGTAAGAGCTGACCACGTGGCCTTTCCAGCCGCGGCTTTTGATATACCAGGTATCGCCTTCTACATGAATGACCGGGCCGATTTCGGTATCGGTGATTTCGCGAATCGTCGCTTTTTTGCCTTTGATCATGATCTGTTCGACTCGTTTCTGCTTTTCGATCGAGTCTTCGCCGACAATCAGGCGGTTTTCGTTTTTCGGATCCTGGGTTGCGGCGACAATGTCGACCAGATTGCCTACTCCTGCAGTCGCAGAAAACCCGAGGTTGCGGTTAGCGGCGAACATGACAAGGATGTAGCCGACCGGAGTGGTTCCAACCAGGTCGAATTCCGGGGTGTGAAGTCCAATGCTGTAAACAGCTGCTGGCTTGAAATAACCCATCTGGGGGCCGCCAATCAGCCAGGCCTTTTTCTCACCCTGGTAAAGTCGCGATAGAACTGCGGCATAACTGCCCGACTTGTCGGGTACGCCGACCTTTTTCAGAGTTTCGTTGCGTTTACGGTTGCGTAAAGTTGGCGAATAAACCGGTTCTGTTTCAATACTATGGGGGGTAAAGCCCGATGGAAAACGGTAGCCGGGCTTGAAATAAGCCATTTCTCCAAGAGTGGTGTAAACTTTCGCATCTTCGTAAAACACCACATCTTCAAAAATGTTGGAAGCAGTGCGGGCTCCGAATTTCTTAACCAGGCTTGAAAGCAGATGCTGATTATCAAGTTCCTGGGTGAAATCATTGTAGCGTGCTGCCATGGTGCCGGCAAAAATGTTTAGAACCTGAATCGGGGTGAAGGCAACCGGTTTCAGGCCGGCCTTTTTGAATGCCGGGTCAAGCCTGAAATGCTCATGCTGAGCCTGCTGAATGGCCCGGTTTATCCCGCTGGTAAAACCTTCGAGGGCGGCTTTGAACATGCTGCCGCAGTTTTCCAGGCCCGCTTCAAGCTCTGAATAAGCAACCGCATCGCGTCGAGCTAAAAAATCCGCTTCGGCAAAATCTTCACCGAAAACTTCGGCTAAAGTGCCTTCAGTCGAGCGTCGCAGCAGTTCAAGCTGAAACATGCGGTCGCGGCTAAGACAGTACCCGTAGCCAAAGAATGCCCCATAGGTGGTGCTGGCTACGACATGTGGAGTAGCGGCATCGTCATGATAAATCTTAATATGGTCGGAAAAGGTCTGCATGACCTCATTATTCTGCCCGAAGACCCAGCTTCCGGTAAGTATCATGGCAATAAGAGTGACAAACGCGGCGGCTTTCTGCATGATTCATTCCCTCCGTTTGGTTGAGTGACTTGTTTTGCCTGAAATTGTACACATTTTTTTGTCAAAAAACTATTAAAACCGATAATTTACCGATCAATTTTCCCCCTTCATTCATTTTTGATTGTTAAGGCCGTTAAAAGGAGGCTTTTCAAAATATTTAAAAGCTCAGAGACTGCGACTCTGCGGTCTCTGAAGCTGCTTAGCAGGAGGCTGGTGAGCCACGTTGAACCATCGAAGCTTTTCAAACACTGAAAATTAGATGTACCCATGAAGATATAAAAGCGCATTGAATACAAAATGATTTTGCGATTCTCCCGAGAATGTACTCCGGCTGGGTTAAACCAGTTTTAAATAGATGATTTTGTGATATAATGCGAAAAATCTTAGCTTGAGGCAGCGATTATGAACAACATGAATCGAAACCGCTCAGCTGGTCTGAATATAAGACTGGTGAAAAGGCCATCAAAAGGTTTCTGGGGCATTCTCGAACATCGACGGGTTGAAAGCGGCCATTTTGAAAAATATCAGAATCCACCAGATGCTGTGGGTCTGATTCAGGGGCCGGTTGCCACCATTCTTGCCGCATCAGATATTGCTGAAAAAGCGGCTGCCGTTCAGGTTGCTGAAATTCGCGGCGTGTGCCCGACACATATGACCGTGATTGCTGTTTATGGTGATACCTCAGCGGTGGAAGCCGCTTTGAAGGCAGTATCGGAAGATATCTGCAATTCTACCTTTCCTGATTATGAATGCTGAGAAGTTTGTGCAATTCAAAATAATCGGGCGAGTATATTCCCGGTTTACCGAGCAGAAGGGCACCCCGATTCAGGGGCGAATGGCTCCCGAAGAAAAGGCTGAAATCGAAATATTCGATGAATTTGCCGGCGGTATCAAGGATCTTGATGGGTTCAGCCATATTTATGTTTTTTTTAAATTCGATCGTGCCCTGGAAGAAAAGCTCCTGGTAAAGCCTTATCTGGATACCTGTGAGCGCGGGGTTTTTGCAACCCGCTCTCCTCTGAGGCCAAGCCCGATGGGTATGACTGTCGTCAAGCTTGATCGGGTGGTCGGTAACAGGCTTTTCGTGAGTGGTGTAGATATTCTCAACAACAGCCCGGTAATTGATATAAAGCCTTACATTCCTGATTTTGATCATCACCAGCCCGACAAAATCGGCTGGTATGCCGCTAACCAGGCCAGGTCTGAAAAAGTTCTGGCCGATGACCGTTTCGAAAAGAACAAGAGTTGAATATGAATTACAGCGCAAAAGTTCTCGAACATTTCCAAAACCCACGAAACACAGGCTACCTGGACGACTATCATGGAATCGGGCTCATTGGCGACCCGGGTTGCGGCGATTTTGTCGAAATGACCATTCATGTTTCCAGCGATAACCAGATTGTCGAAAAGGTGCGTTATCGCATCAAGGGCTGTCCCGCGGCCATCGCTACCAGCAGCATTACCGCTGAACTGGCAGAGGGTATGACGGTTGAGCTTGCACTGAAACTGACCGATAACGATATCGTCGAAGCTCTCGACGGTCTTCCTGAAAGCAAGGTGCATTGCTCTCTACTCGCGGTAAGGGGACTGCAACTGGCTATTCAGGATGCGATTCTCAAGCGTCTGTTTAAAAAAGCCGGTATTGTCAGTTCAGATAAAGAGTTTGAGCAGTTCAAAGCTGAAGGAAAACTCAATCAGTATCTTGGTGGCTGCAGCGAAGATCTCAATCACGAATGCGACGGCAGCTGTGACTCAATGAAAAGCTGATCATGACTGCCGCAGAAAAGCCCTTCGAAATTACCTCCTGGCTGTTGATAACAGTTGGAACGCTGCTGTCGGCCACCGGTTACGCCGTTTTTATTCTGCCGCTGAACCTTTTTGAGGGTGGCGTGACGGGCATCGGCATCATTATCGCTAAAATCCTTGGCAACATGTTCAATGAAGGCAGAATGCTGCCTATCGTTGGCCTGATATCCTGGTTTTTGACCATTATTCTCTTTGCCATCGCGGTAAAGCTGCTGGGTCGATCATTTGGCGCCAGGTCGATTTACGCGACGACTCTGCTTTATTTTTCCATGGATCTGATTCTATGGCTGATGCAAAAATCGGGTTACGCAGCAAAAATAGTCGATCTGCTTGGGCATGAGCTTCTGGTTGCGGCTATTTACGGAGCAATGATGATCGGTGCGGGAATGGCAATAGTTTTCAATCAGGGCGCGGCAACCGGCGGGGCCGATGCGCTGGCGCAGATGGTGCGAAAACTCAAACAGATTCCGGTTGGCAAAACTATTCTGGCAATGGATGTTGTTGTTCTTTCAATCGGTTTTTTTACTTTTGCAGATGTGATGACCGGCTTCAGAACCATGATGTATTCGTTCATTTTCGTTTTCATTCAGGCGAAAGCCCTCGATACGATTTTGAACGACTTCAGTGCCAACAACCTGGTTACAATAATTACCGAGAAGCCTGAAGAAATCAAACAGGCGGTTTTTGCCGAGATCGCCCGAGGCATGACGGTCTATCAGGGCCAGGGCGGTTACACCGGAGTTCAGAAAACCACGCTTTCAACTGTCGTATCGAAGAAGCAGATTCCCATTCTGCGCCGACTCATTGCCCAGACAGACCCAGACTCTTTCGTCATCGTTCAATCTACTGAGCAGGTTTACGGCAACGGCTTTGAAAAGCTGCCCACCGTCTGATAAAAGCCCAGGCAGAATCGGTTTCCCGGTAATCGGCCGGGTTTGACTTTACCAGGGGCTGTTGCTATGCTGATTCGGTTAGATTATTCAGCAGAAGGAAAAAGGTTTGCAGAGCAGGCAGCAGGCAAGAGTCGGCAGGGCAAAAGTTAACTGTCAGAGCTGTAATCAGAAGGTTGCGGCAGATTTCAGTTTCTGCGGCTATTGCGGCAAACCTCTGAGGCAGGAAATAACCCCGAACAAGGCTTATAAAAACGAGCGCCGTGATGTGGCGGTTTTGTTTGCCGATGTCAGCGGATTTACCTCAATGTGTGAAACCATGGACCCGGAAGATGTTTTTACACTGATGAACGAGGTTTTTGCCGGGCTTGGAAAGGCAATCAGTGATCAGGGCGGTCACATTGACAAATACATCGGCGATAATGTCATGGCCCTGTTTGGTGCTCCGGTTGCCCATGAAGACGATCCTTCACGTGCCTGCATGGCTGCTTTGAATATGCAGAAATTCCTTCATGATTTTGCTCTGAAGCTGCAGAAGAAAACCGGGGTTCTTCTCAAAATGCGTATCGGCATCAATTGCGGTCTGGTTTTGGCAGGTTCGATCGGGTCCGATGTGAAGCGCGAATACTCGGTTCTGGGCGATAATGTCAATCTCGCTTCACGCCTTGAATCAAATGCTCCACCCGGTGGAGTTCTGGTATCGGCTTCGATCGCGGGTCGCATTAAAGGGTTTGAACTTGGCGAAGCCCGGGAAATAAAAGTCAAAGGGAAGGTCGAACCGGTTACCGCTTTTGAATTGCTGGGCCTTGAAAAGCATAAGGAGCAGCAGCTTATTTTCAAATCGCCCCTGATCGGGCGTGAAAAAGAGCTGGCGATGCTGAAACGTGCCCTGGATGAAAATGCTGGTCTTATTCTTGTTGCCGGAGACGCGGGAACCGGAAAAACCAGACTGGTTCACGAAATTGTCAAGGGTCGAAACCTGCTTGTCTGGGTAAGCGGTCAGCAGAATTCTACACCATCGCCATTCGCCCTTTTTCGTCGGTTTTTGCGAAGAGTGATGATCGTGTTTTCGGGAAATGAAGAGAGTGTCAATGATCCCGAAAAGGCTCGGAATTTTTTTATCGGACTCGATTCAGAGCTTTTTCTTCTGGTTCCGGCGCTTCTTCATCTTTTGTTTCCTGAGGATTTGCCATTGCCTGACCAGGACCCGACTTTTCTGCGAAAAACTACCGAAGCGGCTTTGTCCAGAGTCTTTTCGGCTCTACATCGCAAATATCCTGACCTTTTACTGGTTCTTGATGCCTTTGACTTTGCCGACGAGGCTTCAATTGTCGCCTTTAAACGAATTTTTGAAACTGCAGCTGCGGGGAATTTTCAGACAATCATTACTGCCAGAAAAAGGTCGGAAAATCTTTCTACCGGCGTATATCTCGAAGTACTGCCGCTTTCAGAAAAGCATTCGGAGAAGCTGTTTCATGAGCTGCTTAAAGAGGTGGAGATCGGCGATCAAAATTTACGGGCATTTATCGAAAAGTCGGCAGGAAACCCTCTTTTTGTAGAAGAGCTGGCCGCCTGGACTATCAGAACCCGACAGAAGGGAAATCGTGAAGACCTTCTTCTTCCACCATCTTTACGTGCTCTGGCAATCAGCCGTATTGACCAGTTGAGTCAGGAGGGGCGGGATTTCATTCGTATCTGCTCGGTTCAGGGTTCTCAGTTCAGTATGAAACTGGCGATGGATTCAGCCTCCATTTCAGCAGGCAAAATTCGCAGTTCTATCATGCCCGAGCTGCAGCAGGCAGAAATTGCCGATCCTGTTCCCGGACGATCGGATCTGTGGGCATTCAGGCACCCTTTGATGCAGGAGGTCTGCTATGAAACCATGATGCTGGCTGACCGCAAAAAGCTGCATCTTGCGACGGCCAATTCACTGCAGAAAAAGGTCGGGGGCAGTTTTACGCCAACTCCAGAACTGCTGGCTTTTCACTATGAAAGAGCCGAAGACTGGTTTAATTCTTCATCTGCTAAATTGCAGGCGGCCGAGCGTTCAAGATCGTTCGGGTTGAATCAGGAGGCGGGACAGCTGTACCTGAGTGCTCAGAAAGATCTTAACCGACTGGACCAGGCAACCCATCAGGCAAAGTCACTGTTTTTCAGAACTTTTCAGGGACTGACCCAGGTTCAGATTCGCACCGGCGCAACTGAAGAAGCCATTCAAACAGTTGCACAGCTTGAAAATTTTTGTGAGAAATGTGGGCAGAGAGTTGAAGCTTTTCGGCTGAAGGCTGAACTGGCGAGAATTCAGGGAAATTTTTCTGCGGCTGAAGAATGCTTTAAGCAGGCTGAAAAGTTGTTTGAGCATGACAAAGATTGTCGCGACAACCCCCAGTTTTTTCATGATTATGCCGAACACTTGAACAAAGCAGCAAGATACGATGAAGCTTTAATCGTGGCAGCCGATTTCCGAAAAATTGCGGGTCACGATACCCAAAGGCTGATTCAGGCTGACAGCCTTGAAGCAAAGATTCTCTATGCCCAGGGTAATTTCGCAGCGGCGCGCCCGCTTTTTCTTAAGGCCTATAGAATGGCCCAGAAGCAGCCTGGTTTGTCAGAAAAGGCCAGATGTGCCAACAACCTTGGTAATGTCGAGCGTGACCTGGGCAATTACACTAAAGCCAGAGGGTATTTTTTCGCTGCCCTGAATGCCTGGGAAAAAGCGGGCGATGTGGAGGGCGTGGCGGGAGCCAACAACAATCTCGGCAATCTCGCCATGAGCCTTGGTGATTATAAACTTGCCCAGCAGCACCATTCAGAGACTTTGAAAAGCTGGCTCAGCATGGGTAATCTTGCCGGTGCCGTTCTTTCACAGGCGAATCTTGCCATTCTATCTCTTGAGCTGCAAAACGGTGAGCAGGCCGTGAATTTTGCCCGGGAAGCCATGAAAAATCTGGGTGCATCAGGCAATGTTGTTCTGGTTTCCCTGGTAAGGGTAATTGAAGCCGAAGGCCTGCTGCTTCTGAAAATGGTTGATGATGCTGAATCTGGATTTAAAAAGGTTCTTGAAGAATTCAATCCCGATAAGGCCAAGTTGGCACATGCCGGTGCCAGCCGGGGTCTTGGCAAAGTCTGCCTTCTGAAAAATCGGGAAAAAGAAGCTCTTGCTTATTTTGAGCAGGCTCAAATTGCCTACTCGAAGTTGAAAAGGTCACAGGAAGCAGCTCGCACTCAGATTTTAGTTGCTGAAACAATGCTGAAAATGAAACGACACCCAGAAGCGCAAACTTTGCTGCTGGCTGTCGAAAAAGAGTTTCAGACAATGAAAGCTGCCCGTGATCTGAAAAAGGTCAGGGCAATGCTGAAAAAAATCAGTCGAAGTTGATTCCAATACCGAAGAAATAGCCGGGGTGTCCGGCGTAACCAGGTTGTACAGCACCCAGAGAGCAGCCGAATCCGCCGGATTTGTATTGAAGGCCAACTGCCCACGGGGTCTTGATGTAATAGCCGCCGGTGCTTGAAACTTCGCCAATTGCATAAAGATTTTTCTGCAGCTGAACTTCGATACCGCCGTAAACCAGACTGGCGCTGTCATTGGCCAGGCTGTTTTTCTTGGCTCCCAGCCACTTGCCAATCCACCAGCCATCCTGCTTGAAGGTGCGGGCACCCAGATGCAGGCGAATTTCTTTGTTCAGCCCCGCTTCACCAATTTTTTTCGAAAACGCGATGTTGCCTCCGGTGCGGGCCACATATTTGGTGCCAGGGCGGTAATAAGCACCGACGCTGCCTTCCCAGCCGGATACGTCTTCATCGAGGAAGCGGTAGCGAAAGGCCGGGCCACTTGCATCGACAGCCTTGTCATCGGTGCGGTTGTCGAAACCTGAATGGCTGAAACCCAGTTCGAATCGGTCGCTCACGCCGTAGCCCAGGAAAATTCCTTTC
>JBMOKV010000266.1:0-16202 GCA_049325495.1 Candidatus Rifleibacteriota bacterium
CGTCGATATAACTGCAGAAACTGCAGCGGCCCCACCGGCAGGGTAAAGATTTGAGAAGAACGATTTCTCTCATTTCCAGCGATTTAAGAATTTTTGAATATCTGACCAGTTTCATAAAAGCAGGCGGCATATATGATAAAATTATCATTCAGGACCGACTAAGAATAAAGGCAAAGGGCTGAATATGCAATATTTTATTAAGATTGCAATTGTTCTTCTGTTGATTGTTGCTATTACCGAACTTGCGAAAAAAAACCAGACCGCTGCTGCGGTTCTTGCATCTCTGCCAATCACCAGCCTGATTGCCATAATCTGGCTCAAGCAGGAAAACACGGAAATTCCGGTAATCATGAATTTGTGTCGAGACATTTTCTGGATGGTGATACCTTCGCTGGTTTTCTTTCTCATTTTTCCTATTATGCTTAAACAGGGCTATGATTTCTGGGCTTCCTTTATTGTCGGCTGTGGTTTAACGACCACCGCCTATTTTGCAATTCTGCGAATTATCAATTATTTCCCATGATTTCGCCAAAAAGCATCGGAATCGCTATTATTTTGCAGCTGAAATTGTGATCAATTTATGATAGTTTGTTTTCGATGTACCAATGTGAGAGTTGTAAAAAGCAAATAGCCACCTGCCCAGGCTGCAAGCACGGAATCCGCGATCCGAAGGCTTCTTTGATGAACCAGATCGCAGGATTGCTGTTTTTCCTGTCGATCATTTTCTTTTCACTTGAAATAAAGGTTAAAGAAGAAACCGACCTGGCGATGAAACCATTCAGAGCAGCCCAGGAAGAAGCGGAAAAACAAAAAGAAGTCAAGGAAGCTGGGCTGCCCAAGCCTGCCAAAGACACTCCCGAGAAAGCTTCTGACAAGAAAAAAAACAATAAAGGAAAAGCTGGTGGCGGCAAAGAAGGCGATTTTCGCGTTGGCCTCTGGGGGCAACTGCGCTCAGAGATTATTGAAAATGAAAAAGCCCAGAAACTTGAAGCACGCAATGACCCATACAATCTGGATTATCTGACCAAAATCGGAAATTTTGAGGTTATTGCCCGCTACATGTTTGCGCAGAACCGTCTTTCTGGAGGCTGCTACATTCTGCTTGGCAGCCCCATAGAAAACCTGGAAGAAGCAAAGCAGGCGGCAAGACTAAAAGTCGGCGAGCCATGTCCATCATGGGTTAAACTTGATTTCAGCTATTATAAAGATCTGGCCTGCCAGATTCTGAACAGCGCCGCAGCAGCCGACAACTTTTTCTATGAAATGTACATATCAATGGCGAGTCAAATGGGCCCGCCCAAGGCCACCGCACTTGAAGAACTGGAGAATGCCATTTCCAGAAAAGAAAAAATAGAGTCGGTTCTGGCAAATGAGCGCATTTTAACTTATTCATGGGAAACGGCACGCAGTACGGTTAATTTTTATTTTGCCTGCCTCGATACCAGACCTTATTTCCGGCTCGAATATCTTTCCAATAAAGAGCTTTTGAAGGGCAACTGATGAAAATAGTATGTGAACACTGCAAAACCGAGATTCAAAGCTGTCCTGGCTGCAGTTCCTCTTCAATAACCCAGAAAGTGACAGGCAATCTGGTTTTTCTGATTGCCACGATTATCGCCTGCCTGATAACTGCTTATCGATGGTATGACGCCCTCGATGAATACGAAAGGGCACAGAGATTAAGAAGAGCTTATCTGAAAGAAAAAATTGAAACCCGCCCCACCCTTCCTTTTGCAAAATAAAACCAGGAGCATCAATGCATGTATAATTTTTCACCGTATCTTTTTTGTGATGTTCGCATTGAAACCACCTATCGTTCGCTGATCAGAATCGAAATGGGCCGGCTTGAGGAAATCAAGGAAAAGATCGATACAGGTGCATTTATCAGGGTCTTTGACGGAAATCGCTGGTATTATTCATCAACAACCAGCGTCGATGGCATACAAATGGAAATCGATGCTCTGGCCAGGCTTGCCAGCGAAAATCGAGAGATTTTCGACAACCCGGTGGTAAAAAAACTGCAGGTGAATTCGGGCGAGTATATGAACTTTATGGGCCGCGAAGTGGAAAAAATCTCATTGTCCGAGAAACGAAAGCTTCTCGAAAGCTACCTTGAACTGGTTGGCAAGCGCAAAGAAATTACCCATTGGAGTGGGATTTATACTGATTCTCATTGTGAGAAGAAGATTTTTTCGAGTCTGGGAACCAATCTGCGCTTCGACACGCAATTAGCAGGCTTGCGGCTGGGAATAAGGTTTGGCACCGGCAGGGAAGTTTTCAGCGAATCCTGGTGCAAGGCCGCAGATGGCATCGATAAATTGCAGAATCTGCACTCAGAAGCCGATTCCTATATTGACCAGGCCCGTCAGTTTTTCGAAAAAGCTGAAAAAATTGAAGGGGGCAACTACTGTGTAGTGCTTTCGCCGCTGGCGGCGGGAATTTTTGCCCACGAAAGCTTCGGGCATAAATCTGAAGCAGATTTCATGATTGGCGACGAATCGATGAAAAAAGAATGGAGCCTTGGCAAAAAGGTCGGGGCAGAAATTCTCAACATCTGTGATACCGGTCAGATGCCGGGAAGCGGCTTTTGCCCATTCGATGATGAAGGAACCCGGGCAGAAAAAACCCGGTTGGTATGTGGTGGCAGGCTCGAGGGTCGGCTGCACAGCGCACAAACGGCCGCTGAACTGGCTGAAGCCGCGACCGGAAATGCAAGATCGGTCGGCTTTGAATTTGAGCCGATTGTAAGAATGACCTGCACCTATATAGAACCTGGAAATATGAGTAAAGACGATTTGTTTGCCGGCATCGAAAAAGGAATTTTCATTGATACGGTGAAACATGGTTCAGGTATGTCAACATTTACCCTGGCCCCTTCGATGGCGTATCTGATTGAAAATGGTAAAATTGGCAAGCCAGTCAAGTTCTCAGTAATAACCGGCAATGTGATGACGACTCTAGATAAAATCGATGCAATTTCAGACCAGCTCGAGATTCTCAGTTTTGTTGGCGGGGGCTGTGGCAAAATGGAGCAATACCCGCTTCCGGTAAGCTTTGGCGGCCCATTTGTCAGAATAAGCGAAATCAACGTTCAATAGGTGAAGCCATGAAAGAAACAGTTAGAAGCAGGGTTAAACAGACATCACTGAGCCTGGTTCAGAATAAAATAAGTGCGATCAGGCGTAAAGATATTCAAAGAACCGGTTGCCGGCTGATTGCCGATGGCAAGATATCGATTACCGGCGGCCTTGGAAAAGTGAATGAAGATGAGCTTTTTGCCAAAGCAGCGTCTTTTCTTGCAGAAGCGGTCGAATACCCGGTTGCACCTACCACGGGGTTAAAAAGCAATACCGATCTAAGAAACCTGAGTTTATCCGATGCCAACCTGTGCAGTAAAATTGAATTCATTTTGAACAGTCTTAAAGAAGCCTGCCCCAGCTTTTTCATCAGCAACAAGGCAAACATGAATTCAATTGAATATTCAATTGAAAATGACGGTGGGCTCGATCTGAAGTTTGCCGATACTTACCTTTCTGTTTCATTTCTGTTAAAAGAGGCGACCTCAACCGGAATAATGGATACATTTTTCGGAATTACCGACAGAAAACTCGAAGAAAACAGAATTATTAAAACGGTAAAAGAGATTATCGAGGCTTTTCAGAACAAAGTCGACCTTTCCGATATTAATCTTCCGGTAATCATTGACCAGTCAACGCTTACCCGTTTGTTTCTTCGGGATCTGAACGGAAAACTGGTAGGCAACAATGCTTCGCTTTTTCAGCAACAGATCGGCCAGAAAGTTTTCAGTGAAAATTTCACGCTTAAAATAGCAAGTGACCCGGTAGAAACTTTTTCACCGGAGTTTGACAGCGAAGGCACCATAGCTGATTCGCAAGTGCTTAATCTTGTCGAAAACGGCATAATTAAAAGGCCCTATACCGACAAACGCACTGCCATGCAATATAATTTTGAGAATACGGGCTGCGCGAGCGGAGCATACGATAGTGTTCCCAGTCTTGGTACATGCAATCTTGAAATAAATCATTCAAACAAAACGCTGAAAGAATTGCTTGGCGGACGCCACGGCATTCTGGTGGCAATTGCCAGCGGGGGTGATTTTACTTCTGACGGTCAATTTGCTTCGCCGGTTCAGGTAGCTTATCTGACCGATGGCGAAAATCTATTGGGTCGTCTGCCGGAATTGACTATATCCGGTTCGATTTTCGATTTTTTTGGCAAGGACTTCATTGGCGTAAGTTCAAACAAAATTTATTGTGCGGGCAATGAAAGATTGGCTGTGGTAAAATTAGACTGTAAAAGGCTTTGAAAAACACCAATTCAACAAAAGCGCGGTTAACAGCAGTCGTTGGACTGCTGGTTTTTTCGATTCCGCTGATTTTTGTTAATTATCTTTCCCAGAAAATTTTCGAACGCAGTCGTGAAACTTCGGTCGAATTGCTGAAAGAAAAGATCATGCAGGAGGTTGAAAGCTTCAAATCGAGGCTCAGTCCAGAATCTTATCTGAAACAGGTGATTCTGAAAATCCACCAGGAACTCCTTCCCGAAATGAAGCCAGACCTTCTGAAGCTTTATCCTGAAGCCAATTTCGGCGATGAGATTTATACCAGTTCAATTCCCGAAAAATTCGTCGGAGCCCTGAAAGACCACGGACTTTCGCCATTGCTGTTTATCAGCAGTGCTTCAGGTTTTTCAACGTTGAATTTCTGGTATGCCGCCGAATTAAATGAGGTTCTTGGAAAAGATGCAAGGATGCTGGCTCTTTCAATGATGGTAAACCTGCATGAAAAAGCAACGGTTATTTTTTACATGAATTATCAAAAGCGATGGATTTCTCTGCTGCATCCAAGCCGGGTTCTTGCCGAAATCCATAAAGCACACCCCAACCATGATGCTTATTTCAACAGGTATATTTCACGTTTCACCGATTTAAAGCCTGATTACGACGAAGTTTACAAGATTTACACCGACTACTTTTCCAGGCAGTATCTATATTCATATTCAATTGCCAATATGAGCCCGGTAAATATACATGGCGGCTACACCATGATTGTCCGTGGAGATTCCATAAATCCGGTCAGCATTGCAGAATCTGCTTCAACAATGGCGGAACAGGAAAATATCCTATGTGCGGTAGAACCAGAACAAAAAAACAAGCTCAATGGTTTTTACGAAATGACAGATGGGCTGACCTACATTGGCAATCTTCCAACCACCTTCGTTTCGCACCTGAATTTCTGGAATGACTTTTATTCGAATTCCGGGAAAAAGCTCTCAGGCAATGAAAAAATTAGAGTTTTCGGACACTTTCCCCATGAATTTTTCAATCAACGACAAACTTATTACCTGGTCCGTTATTGTTCGATTGCGATTGGCTTTGTCTTAATCCTGGCAGCATTTTACGCTTCTCTATTCGGCTTCAGGCTGCCGGTTCAGATCAGAAAAAAACTGCTGCTGGTAATTGGTGCTCTATTTCTTCTACCCGTCGCTGCTACGGGAATCGTTACCTATTATCTTCTTTCAGGCTTTGACCGAATCGTCGAGCTGCATTTGAAAGCCCAGCTTGAAAACAGACTGAACAAAATTATGCAAATGGAAGATGAAAAAAGAGCCGGTCTGCAGACTCGATTGCTTGAAACCAAAATGCGCCTGCAGAATAGTGATAAACCCACCGAAAAAGTCCTGAATACCCTGTCACTTTATGAAAATTTCCCTGGAATCTGGAACTGGATAACCAGCCTTGCAGTATTCGAGTCAAATGGAACATTCAACGTATTCAATGCCACAGGAAACAACGATAAGCGCTTAACCGAGGGCCTTCTCGGGAAGTATGCCACAAACCAGGGTTTTCTAAAAGCATCTGGACAGAGAAATCGCGAGCTTGAGATGAAGATAAGTCTGACCCTGGGTCTGCTCGAGGGCTTTCTTACACCGGAAATCGAAGAAGCCCTGTCAACAAAAGAAGGTGTTCTTGAGAGAGAAATAACCCATACGGTCGACACATACATGGGCTGCCTTTATCTTTGTGAACGGAAAAACGGCGAAAACGCAGTTGTCTATGCCAAATCAAGCAATAATGAAACAAGTTTTTGTGACTACCTTATCAGCCTCAATCTTGAAAAACCCGGTTCTTTCAGGGAAAATTCGGCTTACAGCGACATAAAATCGGGCATCAGAATTCGTAGATATATAAATTACACCAATTATGGCTGGCCGGCTGACACAATTTTTGACGTTGCGATGGCAGGCTATTTCCAGAAGGCAGTGACACAGAGATCCAGCGGCACCAAGGTGATAAGAAATTCTGATGGATTAACGATCGCTTCATGGAAATTCAGGGATCAACAGCAGGTGGTGATGGTGGCGATAGGCAATGCAAGAAAGACCACCGAAATAAGTCTTGCAATAGCCATGATTTTTCCGGTCACCGCAGGTTATTCATTCATTCTTCTTCTATCGATAACCGGAATTTTGTCACAACTTCTGCTAAAACCAATTGAAATTTTGAAACAAGCGATTGAATATATTAACGACAACCTCTTTGGCATTAAGATTTATGAAGTTGAAATTGCAGAATTCAGAAAAGTTACCAATGCTTTCAATGAAATGTCTGTGGCTTTGAAACAAAAAGAACTTATAGGCCGATACGTTTCTGACCAGGTTATAGAAAGCCTTGAAAAGCACGAAAGAACCGATCAGGGTTCGGAATCGGTCGAGGTCAGTATTCTGGCCTCAGACATCAGAAGTTTCACAACCATAACCGAAACTTATCCACCGCTAGATGTTGTAGATATGCTGAATTCTTATTTCACTGCCATGGAAGAGGCTATTGTTGAAGAAAATGGGGTTATCGACAAGTTTATCGGCGATGCAATTCAGGCGGTATTTTATTATAAACAGGGTCTGGACGCTCCTGGTCTTCGTGCAACCAGAGCCGCCGTTCAAATGAGATCCAAGTTACAGATTTTCAATCATGAACGGAGGGAGAAGAATCTTTTCACCATTGAAAACGGCATTGGCATAGCATCCGGTAAGGTTATTTCGGGAACGATCGGCAGTGAAACGGGAAGAAAGGTTTTCACCATCACTGGTGCTCCGGTTTCCGCTTCCAGCGCATTGGAAGCAAGTTCAATCAAATCACAGAGCAAAATTATGGCCTGCCAGCAAACCGTAGAAATGTGCAAGGCCGAATTTTCCTTCAGTGAAATAAATAAGGATATGTTTGAATTGAAAGGCAATAAAGTTGCAGGTTGAAAGACTATCAGGCAAGGTAAGAGTCGGGTGGCTTCAGATTTTTCTGATCTGGGCTTTAACCGGTATTTTGCCTACAGCCATGGTGCTTTTTGCCATTGATTTCCTGGGAAAAAAGCAGCTGGACCATGCAAAGATTCAAGCTTTTAGCCAGGCTTCCGGGCACCTTAACCGTTTCGACAGCCTGTTAAAAACAGAGGAATTTCTGCAAACCAGAGTGTTAGAAATCATCAGAAGCCTGCAAAAGCTTGATCCTTCCGAAGCTGAAAAAAATTCGGTTGTGATTGCAAAAATTGCAGATGTAACGCCGTTAATGGCAATTTTCCAAAGCAGAAAAAATGGCAATCTGTATTCTGCATCGCAAAAGCCAGCTGATATTGCCACAAGAACCCTTCCACCAAAACTGCTTTTTAAAAAGATTTTTGAAGAACTGAGCAGCCACCATATTGAACGGGACTATTATTCCCAGCAGACTCTTTCAGGCAATCAGCGGCAGTTTCAACAAATGTTCAAAACCATAACCACGGTCACTCTTTTGAAAAATAAGGTTTTACGCAATTTTTCCACCCATCTTGGTGGTGAGATCTTTTTTCTGATTGCCGAGGCCCCTGCCGATTCAAAGATTTCTCGTGCAATTCTGGTTTTCAGGGGAAAAGATATCAGACTCGGCACAATTATTAAAAACGCCATGCGCGAAGTAAAAAATGCTGATCTGGTGCTGAAAACCCTTAAAATTACCGGCGCTCAATCCCATCACAGCCAATTTTTAAGTGATAATTATGAAAGCGAAAATGAATTAGCAATTATCAGGCCTGCTAATCAACTTTTCATTAGAAATTTTCTTCATGATGGCGGGACAAAAATTGTTCGAAACAGCAATGTAATTCCATTTCTGCGCTATCGATTAAAATTCGATGATTTGAAGAATGATCTTTTCAAAAATCGCAAATTGATTAAATCTGCCGGGCTGATTTTCATTCTTCTTCTTTCAACGCTGTTTCTAAGATTGAGTCTCTTCGGTTTTGACTTTTCTGAAAGCCTTAAGAAAAGAGTGCTGGCCGGAATCTTTCTTGCGGCTATTTTTCCCGTGGGAACCCTGGCCGCCTGCCTTTATCTTTATCATAACTTTGATCAGTATATTTCAAGACTCAACGTTGAGCAGCACATGGAAATCAGAATTGCACAAAATTCAGAGCAGCTCATACAGCAGATCAATGAATACGAAACTTTTTTCTCTTCAAAACCCGAACTGCTGAGAAATTTATACAGAATAGATGAAAACAGATTCAAAGAAGTGGCCGAAAAGCTTGGCAGTAATCTGCCATTTTCTGAAGTTAACCTGATTTCGTTGAACGAAATTTTTTCCCACAGCTTTCCCGAAAGACGAAGCGTTTTTAATATGGCAGGCAATGACCCAATCTGGTCATTCTTTCCTTCAAATATCATCAGATGGCTTAAGGAAGACGGGCGCGAACACCGGGTACCGCAACATGTTTTCCTTCTGGCAGGGCAGCCGGTAAGAGCTTCTTCCTTAAATGATGCGATGCTGACAATCGGGGGTTTTTACCTGATAACCCAGGGTACGGTTCCAATAATGGTTTCTTCAGTAAGAATACCGGATTTCGAAGGAAAACCCGGGGAAATTTCATCAATTCTTCATTTAAAATACGAACTTGGGCCTATTTTAAAAAGTTTTTTTGAATCCAGGCAGATTCGCGACAGTATTTTTTTTGAAAAATCGGGCAACTATGAAATCAGATACGCCTTTTTGCCGCTGAAGTTAACCAGCAATAATGATTACTGGCAGGGCAGCCTGCTCAGCCAGGATGAATCTTATTTTGCCCCGTTCAGGCATTTGAATGAACCACAGACGATTTATCAGGAAGGATCGATTGCCAAAATAAGAATAAACAGTGGCCTTCCCCACAAAATCATTGCGGTTGCAACGCCTATTGGCAGTCATTCTTCATTGAGCTGGAGTTATACCTTAATTTTGGGTCTGGCATTTATGGCTTTGATTCTCTGGTTTGTTTCTCTTTTGCTCGATCAGTTCTTTTTGCTGCCAATTCAGGCCATGGCCGATTCGGCGGAAAAGATTGCCCGCGGCCATGAAGACTGGAATCTGCAACTTGACACGGGCGACGAACTTGAAGCCCTGAACAATAGTTTCTCAACAATGATAACCGGGCTTAAGCAGCGCAATGCCCTGAAAAATTACGTATCAGCCGATGCTTTTTCCGAAATTGAAAAGAACTGCAACATAGATCTTTATCCCGGTGGTGAGCGTCTGGATGTAAGCGTAATGTTTGCCACCATCAGAGGATTTGATGAGTATTTGCATTCATTTTCACCACAAAAGGTCATCGAAGAGATGAACAGGTTTCTGGGCATCTGCGAGAGCTCGTGCAAAAGTAATTATGGAGTGATCGATAAGATTACCGAAAAGACGATAATGATGGTTTTTCGACCGGTGAGTGAAAATGTAAGTCATTGTCTTTGTGCTGCAAAAGCGGCATTGGCAATAAAAGAGCAGCTGTTGAACGCAGGTTTCTCGATTCAGGCGGGTATGGCCTCGGGTCAGGTAATTTCGGGCCGCATCGGCTCATATAAAGGCAAACTTGATTTCACGGTTATCGGTGACACGGTGAATCTGGCGGCCCGTCTGAAAAACGAGGCGAGCGACAGCAATACGGGCATAATAGTTTCTGGTTCGGCCATGCGTCAGCTTAAAGGCCAGGCCAGGGTAAATTTTCTCAGGCGCTGTTCGATTAAGGGTAAAAGCAGAGAATTCAATATTTACGAACTTCTTGAATTACGTTAACCCGGCAATTTTTTTTAAACTTTTTCGCCAAATTTCGGGTAAAATAGGTAATGAAATTATCAGGAGCTGTTTTATGAAAAGATTTATCGGACTTCTGACTGCAGCATTTTTGCTGTTTAGCTTGAACTCATTTGCCCAGAACCCATTTACCGAAGAACAGGTTACCGTCACGGGCGGCTCAAGTGAAAACCAGGTTCTTATGCAGACATCAGCCCCTGCAGTTAAGGCCGAGGATCTGCAGAAAGCTTTTGCCAAGCTGGCTGAAGCACAAAAGAACTTTGCCGAGCTGTTGCGACAGATTGCGACCAATCCTGCCAAATTCATGAAAGATGGCAGCCTGAAAAGTATTTATGCCAAGGTAGCCAGTCTGCAAAAGCGCTTGAGCACCATAGGCGAGAAGCTGTTAGAACTGTCGAAAAATTCCGGCATTGTTTTTCCACAACCAACAGCGACGGCAACTGGAACCGGCACCAGCACAGGCACAGGGCTTACCCCGCCGACTCCGCAGACTACAAGTGCACGCGGCGGCATTTCCAGCAAGTCGCCCCAATTTGCCCAGTGGTTTGCCAATGGTGCAAACATCGCCAAAGACTGGAATTTCCCCGACATAACCAATATGTATGGGCAGAAAGTCAGTCGCGAAGATTTTCTGAGATCGATCATTTATATTGAAAGCAGCGGAATACATCAGCGGGCAAATGGTCAGATCGTCACCAGCAGCTGCGGAGCTCTTGGCTTCATGCAGCTTATGCCGAACACTGCCCGTGGATTGGGAGTCAACCCCCGTGATCCAGCGCAGAATATTCAGGGTGGTTCAAAATTCTTCAAAACCATTTTCAACAAGGGCACGGTTGGCGGCAAATCGGGGCTCGACAAAATGATCATGGCCGGTTGCGCATACAATATGGGCCCTTACTCCAAGAAACTGAAGCAATCGTGGTCATCTTTTCTCGCCTCGAGCGAGGTTTCAAAGGGCCCGAAAATGTACGGGCTCAAACTGAAAATGTGTCTTGGAATCACTCTGAATGCCGCAGAGAGAGCTTTTGTTCAACAGAACATGGCACGCGGGAAATCGGTTGATGATTATGCAAGAAGTCTATATGCCTATTCCAAAGGTATCGGGAGATAAATTTGTATGCCGCTGATCAAAAAAGTTTTATTCGCAGCTCTTCTGGTTGCAGCAATCAGTCAGGGAATTCATGCCCAGGACAACCCGTTCAGTGTTGATACTGTGGTAATAGATACCAGAACGGTAAATTACACAGATACTGAAGCGTTGCAAAAACAGCTGATGCAGAGCAAGGTTATTGTCAAGCCGGTAGATGAAGGCTGGACAACGATTTTGAAAAGGATTCTGCAGGATATTGCAGCCGGGGTGATACCTCGTTCAGAAAAAGCCAATGTCAACCTCAAGAAATACGTTGAAGAGAAAATTCAGCAGGACAAGAAAAAGCAAACTGAAACCAACACTGCAAATCAGTCGGGCGGCGAGCCATCATACGCGAATTCACCTGCTCCCGGTGCGAAAGGCGCGTCAACCGGTTCAGCCAATTTCAAAAAATGGTTTGACGATGCGGCTAAATATTCAAAAGACTGGAATTTTCCCACAGTGACTAACAAATATGGCAAAGTGATAAGTCGCGAAGATTATTTAAGAGCAATAATCTGGATTGAAAGCCGTGGAATACATAAAAGCCCCTCTGGGAAAATAACCAAAAGCTGGGCCGGGGCCCTTGGATTTATGCAACTAATGCCGAATACCGCCAAAGGACTTGGTATTGATGCAAATGATCCGGCGCAAAATTTGAAGGGTGGCTCAAAATATCTGAAAGAAATCTTCAACAGTGGAAACGTCAGTAAAAAATCGGGCGAAGAAAAGTTGATTATGGGCGCATGCGCTTACAATCTCGGGCCTTTTTCCAAGAGCATGAAATCAAGCTGGGACACCTTCAAGCTCAACAGTAAAATTCCGGTTGAAACAAGGTCTTATGGGCTTAAGTTAAAAATGTGTCTTGGTCTGCATCTCACCAAAGATGAAGAAGATCTGGTAAAAAAATATCTGGTCGAAAAGGGGCAGACGGTCAAGCAGCTTACTGATGATTTCTATTCGCACACTCATGGGATTGCAAGATAATCAGGAGAAAATATGAAAAGAATAATCTCGATAATTTTTCTGGCTCTGGTCGCAAATATTTCAATGGCCGCCGAAACATCAATAGTTCAGATTTCACAGTCGCCCGAGCAGCAGCTTCTTCTCAAGAAGAGTATGGTTGCAGACAGTATCGAACACAATGATTTCCTGGTAATTAAGGCGGTCGATCAGGAAGAAAAACAGATTTTTGCCTCGGAAGGTCGAGACATTGAGAAAGTTTTTGAACCGGACCTTGATGGTGACGGAATCAAAGAAATTCTGGTACAGATGGACCTGGGTGGCTCAGGCGGGTTCAAAGAATTCGCGCTGCTAAAAAAAGCAGAAGACACATATAAACTCGTTCTGGAAGAAACCGGTTATGCAGGAGCAGAAACCAGTATAAGTCAGGACGAAAAATCAAAACAGGAAAGAATTCTGATCAAGTTTCTCGACGATAATTTTGATCCGCCAAAACCTGCTGTTGCGGTTTTCGGCTGGCAGAACAACGAAGTCAGAAGATTACGCTGAAACCTTCATTTAAAAGCACTGCATTTCCAGAGAAAACTGATCGGGGTGATTGCGGCACCGAAAAAGATACACACAGCCCGCGTCACCCCACATTAGATCTGCCTCTGGAACAGAATCGAGTTGAGCCACAAAATTCATTTTTTCACTGCATTTCGGGCATTTCTTTTCTGCTTCACCCTGAATCCAGATGGGGTAGCCACCAATGCTGGTCACGGGCTCTACACAGCATCTAAGAGAAAGACAGGCTTCTTCATAGACATCCCAGGGGTCATCGGCGTTAACTTTCCCGCAGAGTTTAACAGCCTCGTGTCCCATTTCTTCGAGAGTTTCATAGTCTGGAAGCATGTTGATTTTTTCAAATGAACATTTGCACGGAGTGATCTGATGTTCGGGGTCTGAAGAATCAACAAATGAACAATCTGTAACCTCTTTAAATGTTTTGATCATCCACTGACCTTCTTCATTCTTGCCGCCCCATGGTGAACAGTCGAAACAGTAAAAAAACTGAACCAGTTCACCAGAATTACTATCAGGCATCTGGCGGAATTGAAAAACAAAAGTAAGTTTCTTTGAGCAACTCTGGCAGACCGGAAATGACTGACCTTTCGCTGCATAAGCCGGGCCGCCGATTCTTGTTTTTGCTGCATCGTTGGGAGAAAAGTTCTCTGCGCGGGCTGTAACTTTGAAGCATGGCCTTATCAAAGGCTTTAAAAGTTCACGAATTTTTTCAAACATTAGAATTCCTTACCTGGGCATGGGCCCGAAATGTTCGTTAACGATCTGCCACCTGTCGTTCTCTTTAACCCAAAGAGCAGTGCCGCGCCCGGGATTGGTGAAGCGCTTGCCATTAATGGTTCCAGACCATTCGAAATTGAATGTGCAACTGGCAAAACTTTCGCGAATGATGGTCCAGTTGATATCAGTAAGAGTGAAACTTTCGTCTTTGATCAGTGAAAACGTTTTCTGAATGGCGCCGGCAACCTGGTTTTTGCCGAAATAGGTCGCTTCTGCAAATATTACGGTACAATTTTCGTGAAAAAAATCTTTTACCGCTTCCCAGGACTGCTTTCCGAGGCCGGTTTCATATTGTTTAAGGGTTTCCTGAACTGTTTTCATATTTTTACCCTAGCAGGAGCCAAAAGATTGGTCAAGTTGATTTTCAATCCAGTCAAAGATCTTTAAGAACGGCGTTCTTTTCTTTTTCAATAACATCGATGCTGGCAAGTTCAAATTCCTGAAAGATTCTTAAAAGGAAAAGTTTTCCTTCAATTTCGGAAATGCTATTCAAAGCATCATTTAAATTGATTTTTTTAAAAATTTCTTCGGCGACCAGACCTTTTTCCTTCTCTATAATAATTTTTTCCTCTGCAAGATGATCGAGCAACTTAAAAAAGCTTCTTAAATATTTTAACCCGAGAGATTGAAGGCTTTCAGAAAGAAACTCGATTCTTTTTTGTCTAAAATCATCAATAAGAATCAGTTTTTTCTGAAAAAGATCCTTGAGTTTTTCAAGTTTACTGATAATTCTGACCTTCTCTCCCTCAAGGAATTTTTTTTGCTCATCGATCTGCAGGTTTCGATTTTTCAGGAACACGCCAATTTTATGATCTTCTTCAAGAATGTGTCTGGCGACCCATTCTTTCAAAAAGTTAACCAGCCAGGCAATATCAGGTTTTTCTCCAGATCTGAGCTTGACCAGAATACCAGTAACATCCTGAATAAGCTGGTCATGAATTAATCTATGCTCTTCAAGCTGCGGATACTCAATATTAAACATAAACTGTTCTTCGGCAGAGAAATGGTATCTGGTGTATCCAACAAGAAAGCGAAGAACGTCGGCAAGTTTTTTATTAGAAATTTCAGCCGGGTCAATTGAACTCAACTGTGCCACCATTTCAATAAGTTCCCGATGCTGGTCATCAACCCTTGGGCAGCCAATTTCAAAAGCGTTATCCCAGAGCATATTTTCTCCTGTTAAATCTGGCTGAGAACTTTTTCTTTAAGTTCAGAATAAAGAGGATCTTTGACCATTTCAAATTCAAAAAAAGAATTTAGAAGCAAAAGCTTACTTTCAATCTCTTCCAGTTCAGTGAGTGATTTTTCAAGATTAACTTTTCCAAGAAATTCCATGATTGCCAGTTTTTTCTCTTTTTCACTAAGATGGTCATCTTTTTGAAAACAATCGAGGTCGGACAAACTGCCTTTTAGCTCAATCAGACCCCGTTCTGCAAGATAACCGGCAAAAATTTTAACTTTGCGATCCTTAAAATCATCGCTGTTGATAAGTTTTTCTTTAAACAAATGTTTCAATTTGTTAATTTTATCAATTGGTTTCTGACGAATTTCGGAAATTCTCTTTTCTCTTTCGGCCTGTTCCTGTTTATCGAACATCTGACTGCGGTATTCGCCAAACTTGAGATCAAGACCAAGAATATGGGTATCGAGCCAGCGCAGAAGAAAACGCACAATTTCATCGATGTTTTCAACATTTCCATCTTTATAGGCATAAAGGAACTGAGCAACCTGCTTTTTTACCTGAAAATGCTGCTCCATGTGTTCGACCAGCCCAGGAAAAAACACATCCCGCATAAGTTCTTCTTCAACAGGAAACATTGAGGATGCATATTGAGTAACAGCCTTCAAAGCAGAAAAAACACTTTCCGAGGTCTGGGTTTCGTTCTTTTTTACCAGTTTTCGAATAATGGCAAAAAGTTCCTGGCGTCGTGTATCTATTGCGTCAAATCCAATGCAGCAGTTCAAATCCCATTCCATAATGATTCCTTAATACCTAAAGTCAATGAGTCATTGTACATCATTTAAGGCATATTTCATAGCGTTAAACGCAGAATTTCCATTAACGTTTGATAAAAAAAATTATTTTAAAATTATCATTCAATTTAATTTAAATCGGAAATTCTGAGCGGTCAGGCCTCCCACGTGGAAGAGGAGGTCGCCGAAACAAAGCGAATGGAGCTAATAAGACCGACTTCTGCGCCATGGATGGCGCGACTTCGAGCGCACCCGGATGGGACGCGCGAGAAGGCCCATCGGACTCCGGCAGTAACCGTAAGGTTTATTCGGCCAACAAAAGTCTGAAATAGGAAAAAGCCCTGAAGCATTTGCTTCAGGGCTTTTATAGACCTGGCGGCGACGACGCGCAGGACGCGCTAGTGTCGGCGAGCCGCAGGATAGCGGCCGAGCCGACCCGAGTTAGCGACAGGATGTCGCGTATGCATGACCGCCGCAGGATTGCGAGCGGTCAGGCCTCCCACGTGGGAGCGGAGGTCGCCGAAACAAAGCAAGTCGAGCTAAAAAGGTGAGAGCCCCGTAACGATGTTACGAGGCTCTCATAGACCTGGCGGCGACCGACTCTCCCACGGAGTCACCCCCGCAGTACCATTGGCGTCTTTGAGCTTAACTGCTGAGTTCGGAATGGGATCAGGTGTTTCCTCA
>JBMOKV010000267.1:0-16112 GCA_049325495.1 Candidatus Rifleibacteriota bacterium
AATGCATTACCATGCGGTTCTGAGTCAGGGTTCCGGTTTTATCTGAGCAGATAACCGTGGCAGCGCCAATGGTTTCGCAGGCATGCATTCTTCTGACCAGATTGTTAGCGGCAGTCATGCGCCGCATGCTGTAGGCAAGGCTGAGTGTAACGCTCATCGGCAGCCCTTCAGGAACAGCAACGACAATTATGGTCACCGCAATCATAAAATATTTTAGAAAATCTGAAACCGCGCTTGAGGTAAGCCAAAGCGCAGGGTCAGCAGCAAGATTTCCGGTCAGCGAACCGGTGACAACGCACAGCAGAAAAAAGATTGCACCTGCCAGCAGAAGCTTCAGCCACGCCATTGGCCCGGATCTTTCGATGATTCGCGGCAAGCGCAACTCTCTTCCCATTAACTCGAACCCGTCAGCAATGATCGGCATCCAGACTTTTGCAAGGGCAATCATTGCCGAGAAAAAAACGATCAGCGAAAAGCCCCATTGAGAACGGTCAAGATTCAATTCACCAACGGCGTGACCGCGAATGACCAGCGCCGAAAAAGTTAAAAAGGCGACCGAGAAACCAACCACGCCGATCAGCTTGCTCAAACGCTCCAGCTGACGGTTAAGCGGGGTCTCTTCTTCAGATTCTTCCGATGCTGAACGGGCAGCCTTGCCAATCTCGGTACGGTCACCAACCGCAGTTATCTCAAAAGTAGCGTGACCATCAAAAACCATGGTACTGCGCAAAAGAAAATCACAGCCATAGGCCGAGCCAGAATCATCTTTAAACCCTGGTTCACTGGCAGCACATTTATTTACCGGCAATGACTCACCAGTCAATCTTGCTTCATCGATCTGCAGGGCTACTGACTCGATCAAACGCCCGTCAGCGGGAATTTCTTCACCTGCTTCGATAAGAACCAGATCACCCACGACCAGATCTTTTCTCGGAACGGTGGTAAAAACTCCGTCGCGAATAACCTTGACCGGAACTTCATCGGAAACCTGATTGAGAATGTCAAATTCTTTGGCAGCCTTGTATTCATTCAAGAAAGCAAGGGTAGTCGCCAGAAGAATGGCTATCACTATGCCGATTCCCTCAAAATATTCCCCATTGATAAAACCAACACCAATCGCAATTATTGCCGCAATCATCAGTATTCGAATAATCGGATCATCGAATTTTTCGAGCAATAACCGCCACCAGGGCTCACGTTCGGCAGGGGTCAGAATATTGGCCCCGTATTTTCGCCGACTTTCTTCAACCTGAACCGGAGAGAGACCTTTTAAATTTTTATTTGATTTATTGTCTGATTGGCTGGCCATTGAATTCTCCTGAACAGGTATAATGAACCGCTGATTATAACCTTTTAACCGGAATTAATCAACCCATGATCAATCGATACATTCAAGAACTTCGTACATCTCAACCGCCGAAGTTTTGCCCTTAACAGCCGTTTCTTCGAGCTGCCGGCACTTGATTCTGTCATTTATCAGATCAAGAGTAGAGCGACTGATTATCACATGGGTAAACTTACCGAGCTTGCTCATTCCTTCCAGGCGTGAAGCAACATTGACCACATCACCGATGACCGTGTGATCCATTCGGCCTGGTGAACCGATATTGCCGGCAATTACTTCACCTGAATTTATGCCGACTCCGATCATGATCGGGAAAAGTCCATTCTTTTCACGATCGGCATTGAAATCAGCAAGGGCCTTCATCATTGCCAGCGCACACCTTACCGCTTTCAAAGCCATGTCGGGGGCAGAAAACCCGTCAGTATCACGAGCAATGAACTGGGCCATAATCGCATCGCCGATAAATTTGTCAATATCACCGTCATGCTGTTCGATAACCACGTTCATACAGGCAAAGTATTCGTTCAACAGCTTCACCACTGTTTCTGCATCGTTCGATTCAGAAATTGTGGTAAAACTGCGAATGTCGGAAAAAAGTATCGAAGCGGGCACCTTCCGCCCGCCAAGTGCAACTCCGTCGCCGGTTTTTACTGCTTCAACAGCGGATTTAGACAAGTACCTCGTCATTTTTTCCCGTTCATCGAGACCCTGGCTCATACTGTTAACCGCATGGGAAAGCGCAACCAGCTCATCTTCGCCGGGCAACTGAAGTCGCAATCGGTAGTCGCCCAGGCGAACCCTTTCCACCGCTTCATGAAGCATCTGAATTGGTTCAACAATTGACCTTGCCGCAATCTTTACCAGAACGTAAACAATCAGAAGCGTCACCAGTGAAATCACTACCAGCAGTATCTGAAGAGATTCCAGCCGATCGGTGATTTCCGCATAATCATAAAGCAACAGTGCAGAATATGACTCGATTCCGGCCGGGGAAAAACTGTAGAGCAAAAATTTCCGACCGTTTTGCAGTACACAGGAATCCTTGATGGAAGTGCCTGCATAACGGGTGGGCTCGGTCATTTTTCCAATGGCAAGAGAGTCGGGCGAGTCATATGAATACTCAAAAAACGGGTTTTTAACGGTCGATGGAATAAAATAGCTGTTATAGCTGAAAGCATTCTTGCCGAAAAAAAGTTGAACTTTACTGCCGGTTTTTTCTTCCTGCTGCAATTTCTGCAGCATCAGCTCGAGATAAAGCTGGTCAAACTTGCGGTCCTTGATAATGAAAACCATAATAAAAACTTCACCCGGCCGGCCTGACGGAGAAAACTCGCCAACGAAAAAGTATGTTTTGCGATTGGTGAACTTCAATTCAAAGGCACTGCTGTTCCTGGTTTTCAGAATGGCCTGAATATCTGCCAGCTTGGCACCACCGGTCTCCTCCAGCATCAGATCCATCAGACTGACCGCGCCCGAATAACCATCCTGAACCAGTTTGCCGCTCAAACGCAATTTGAGCTTGGCAAGTGAAGTTACCAGCGGCAAAAGCCCACGCCTCTCACTGTTCGTGAATTCACTTTTCAAAACCTCGTTACCCGCAGCATTGAACAGATACAGATGCTCTACCCGTGCCTTGTCAAAATAATGCTCGATTGTCTGTTGAAGCCCCTTACCAGCAAACGGCTGTTTACTTTCAGGCTGATAAAACTTTAACATCGCCGTAGTGAACTCATCACCGAGAATTTCCATGTGACGAAAAACGTAGTCCTTGTTTTCCTCAATATCTTTGCGAATTCTTTCGAGTTTCTTGAAAACCTCATTTTCATAAAATTGACGACGATCTTTTAGCAACTCCCGGCCAAAATGCATTACAGCCACTGTCGGCAAGGCCATAACCAGCACAAACAGCCAGAGAATCTGCCATTTTATGCTCAAAGCAATGCCGTTATTGCGGCGGTTGAGAAAGATCAGCAGTGCTGAAACAGAAAGAATCGTGAAAAAAGTTGTATAAGTAATGAAAATCTGGCGTTCGAGAGCCCGGTCAATTTCTGCAAGGCTGCGGGCCGCCACCACTACCAACCGGCTATTGACACGGCGCAGCGAAATCAGCAGGCCGTCCTTTTCATAAACCCCATTTGGTTGATCGGCTATCCACCTGGCCCAACGATTTTCATCGAGTCGCGAGAATGGATAGGGCAGGAAACTTGCCTCTTTACCAGCGCAATCAATCCAGCCAAGTGCGTAACCAGCGCTTTCCCACTCCATGGATTTTCTCAAATTGAAACGCCCGATGCCAAAAGTCAGTGGCAACGAATCTTCATCGATGGCAGCCAGAAAGCCTGCAGCGGAAATTTCGTCGTTGGCATTGATCGACATGTCATAATCATGCCAGAACAGAAACTGAACCAGACCGCTTGAATTGGTAAACCGGCCCAGACGACCAAACTTGATGAACTCAACAAGATTGGGATCCTCATTATAGAATTTCTGCACCAGCGGCAGGTGATCCATGTATCTTTTGTCCGATTCGTTGCCAGATCTGCGTTGTTTCAGACGGCTGAAGACTGATTCGAGCATTTTCAGATAAACGAATTTAGGAAGCAGGACATCACTGTCAGAAAGCAATTTAAAAGCAGAATCCCATTTCAAGACCCTGATGCCTGGAATGAGCTGTTTCAGACGTTTTTCATACTTACGCAACCTGCTTCCATCAGCGGAAAGAAGCGCCTGTCTGAAGCTTTCCGGGCTTAGAAAGGGAATGGGCGATAAAGTAAAACCGGCCCGAAAAGTTATATACTGGTTGCACAGGTGTCCTTCACAAAGCTTGATGTATTCTTCCAGAATTTCCTGAATCTGAATCTTCGCTTCCTGCTCGGAAAAAGCCCGGCCGGAAATTTTTTCGACTTCAAGCTCGAACTGACTGACTTTCTGATCACGTGAACTGCGAAATGAACTGACCATCTGGTCGATTAGAATCAAAAACGGAAACCCAAGCAATAATGCCAGCATTGTCAGCCATTTCCAAAGCGACAAAGGTTCGAGAACTCTTAAGTTTTCAGCAGCTGGAATTTTTTCAACCTTATTCATCTTTTCTCTCACGCCTGCATGATACCAGCCAGAAGTTTTTTCGCCAACTGCGTTTTTTTCACGCTCAATTTGCAGATTCACATCCGATAGCGGTTTTGAAAATTGCAGCCATTGTCAAAAAAAAATCTTTGTGCAGAATCTACTGACAAGAAATCCCCGCTTCTCAAAGCAAATGTTTATTACAATTTTTGAAAATTTCTCAACTTTATGTGATAAATTGAAGTAATAAACAATTTTTTAATAAATGACGGGGAAACTATTATGTCATCGAGACCTTTGCCTGTTTTAATCAAACAGCTCAATACCGTTGAAATTGAAAATCTGCTGGCGCGTGAAGTCCCCCTTTTCGTCCCCCTTGGAACCGTAGAACCCCATGGCAGGCACCTCCCGGTAGGGACAGATACCCTCTGCGCCGAAAAGATCGCTGAAGAACTCAGCATCAACCTCAATGGCGCGGTTGCACCGGCTCTTGAATACGGGGTTACCAACTCTCTTGCCCAGACTGCGCCTTCCAGCTTCTTTTCCGAAGAGTTATACGAAAAATTCGTTGAAGGCATTCTGCAAAGCTTTGTTCGCCATGGTTTCAAATGCCTGATCCTGGTCAATGGCCATGGTGGCAATGTTGAGCCGTTGAAAAGACTTGCCAGGCGCATGATTCGTCAGGAAGCCATAGCTGTCAGCGTTATCCACTGGTGGAAGCTCTCAGAAAAATTCGTCGAACCGATTTTCAATACCGGCCCTGGTGGGCATGCTGCTGTTGAAGAAACAGCCGCCATGCTGCATTTCTGCCCCACCATGGTGTATCCAGACAACTACAGCCCCGAAACTGACGATTATGTCGCCGATGATGGAATATGGCTGTATCCCCCGCCGGGAGAAGTAATACTTGATAAAGCGGGTACCGGTAGTCCAGTTTTCGACTGTGGCAAATCTGCCGATTTTATTGCCAGAACGATTGACGATATTACCGCAACCCTGAATCACTGGCTCAACTCGATGAAACGCCTTACCGGAGGTCTTCGCCCTTGAATCAGGCTGAAACACCGGTCTGGGTAAAATATGTGGGCGATCTGATTTTTCTGATCGCTTTTCTTGTTGTTCTTCTTTTCTTCAAGCCTTCACCAGAGCCAGAAGAATTCGACGAGAATGAAGAAGAGCCTAATCCTCTGGAAAAAATGCTGGTTTCAGATGACGACTCGGTTGATGACCAGGCCGAAACCCATGATTCTCAGGATCAGAAGGCAGAATAAGGACAAAAAAAAATTCCCTGGTGGGTCCAGGGAAGACGGCGCTTTCCAGCTCTGTAACCTTTCCAACCTTTTGAGACAGCAATTTAAGAGTGTTAGTTACCCATTAAATATATTTAGGCCAAGAACTGTATCGACAAGCGCCTTGCGTCGCGTCGAGGGCTTCCTGACCATTCAGGATCGCCAAAAATATATTTCGCAATTTATATGCCAAAGTGCTATAATCGCCAAAGGCTGCCTGTAAACAGATTCTGGCTGAGAAACACCCGAATTGCCTGAGGTTTTTCTACCTCACCCTCGGGCAAAACCGCCGAACTGGAGGAAACCACCAAATGTACCGACAACATCAGCTCACGAAAAAATGGGTAATCTTTGCGCCCCATCGCAATCAAAGACCCCAGTCAGTTGCCTCGGTCAAACATGAAGATGAATGCCAGGTTGCAGTGAATTGTCCGTTCTGTGCGGGGCCAGATGCGCCTGACCGCCAGATTTTTCAGGTTAATTCCGGAAAAGATGGTTGGTCTCAATATGTCCTTGCCAATAAATTCCCCGCTGTTCAGTCAAACCTTGATCCAAAGCGAAGCAAAGACAAGTGGGGTAAACTTGCCATAGATGGTTTCGGAAAATCAGAGGTGATTGTAGAAACCCGGGAGCATTGCTCACCCATGCATCTCAGACCGGCCAACCAGGTAAAAATGCTGTTCAGATTATACAAAGACCGGGTAATCGAGCACTTTAAAGACAGTCGGGTCACTCAGGTAATCGTTTTCAAAAACTGCGGAAAAAATGCCGGGGCAAGTCAACCACACCCCCACTCGCAGGTTTATGCGCTGCCGATCGTGCCAGGCAATATTCGCCTTGAAACAGACTGCTGGCGGCGCTATTACGATGATGAAGGGACCTGTCCCTTATGCGACCTGATCGAAGAAGAATTTCAGGCAGATCAGCGCATGATTCTGCAGACTGCAAAAGTGGCCGCAATATGTCCTTATGCCAGTGAAAACCCCTACGAAGTTCATCTTTTACCAAGATCACATGTTACCAGCTTAACCCTGATAAGTGACCAGCAGCTTGATGCAATTGCTGAAGCCGCCAAAGAAATACTCGTCGCACTCAATGAAACCCTTGGCGGCTTTGACTACAACCTGGTCTGGGACAGCGCTCCCAAAGATGACTGCGATGCCCCTTTTTTTCATCTCAGATTAAGAATAATACCAAGACTGGCCACTCCGGCCGGTTTTGAAATTGCCTCTCAGATGTCGGTCAATCCGGTTTTGCCAGAGATTGCCGCCGAACAGCTGAAGAAGGCTCTCAAGAAAGGTTCCCGATGAATTCAGAAGTTATTGAAACTACCACAGAAAAACTTGAACCAATGCAGTTCGACCAGTATTTTCCCGATCTGGTCACGGCGATCAAAAGCAGAGGCTGGCAGAATGCCATGCCGGTTCAGGCGGGAGTAGCCCCGTATCTGCTCAAAGGCATCGATGTAATTGTTCAGTCTCGCACTGGCAGCGGCAAAACTGCCGCCTTCCTGCTGCCATTGATCGAGAAGCTTGCCGGCACAGGCAAGACCACCCAGGCACTGGTGCTTATTCCGACCCGCGAGCTTGCCCAGCAGGTTTACACCGAGCTCAAAGCCCTGACCGGCAATATAGAAATGGATGGGGTTGCGATTTATGGTGGATCTTCTTATCGACCACAGTTTGAAGCCTTGAAAGACGGGGTTCGCATCGTAATCGGGACTCCGGGACGCATTCTCGACCATCTGATGCGCGGCTCGCTTAATTTGAAGCATCTGAAATACCTGATTTTCGATGAAGCCGATGAAATGCTATCGATGGGTTTTTACAAAGATATGGTCAAGATCGGTGAGTACCTTCCGAAAAAGAGGGTTACCGCCATGTTTTCGGCCACCATGCCTGAAAGCGTCAAGCGCCTGGCCCAGAGATTTCTGCATGAACCTGAATTTCTATGCTTTTCCGGCGATGGCACCCACGTCAGCAACATGGATCACCTTTTCTATGTCGTGGATCCAATGCAGAAGGACCGTTCATTGATGCGCATCATCGAAGTTGAAGATCCGCAAAACGGCATAATATTCTGCAATACCCGCAATGAGGTTGAATATGTGGCAGCACTGCTGAAGAGGTTCGGTTATGACGCAGACCAGATCAGCGGTGATCTCAGCCAGAACGCCCGGGAAGCGGTCATGGCGAAACTCAAGAAAAAAGATCTGCGTTTTCTCGTAGCCACCGATGTAGCTGCCCGAGGAATCGATATCAGCAATCTTGAGTATGTTTTCATTTACGACATGCACAAAGACACCGACCAGTATATTCACCGGGCCGGGCGCACAGCCAGAGCGGGCAACCGTGGCATCAGCATCAGCCTGGTCAACCAGATGGAAGCCATTGATCTGAAAAAATTCGCAAACAGAACAGGAATCATGCTTCAGGAGCGCAAAGCCCCCACCGAAGAACAGGTTCAAAGCAGGCTTTGCGAAAAGCTTTCTGCGGGTCTTGAATCGGAGCTGCGCGAATTTACCACTGCCCAGAAAGAGCGAAGCAAGCGCTACAAAGGCGTTCTTAAAGAAATCAATGCCAGTGAAAATGCCGAAGAAATTCTGCTGATGCTGATCGACAAATATCATCAGAGCCTTATCAAGAAAGGCCGAGAAAACGTCGAAGAGGTTGAAATCCCGGTAGAAAAGGCTTCTCAAGCCCCAAAACGCAATTTCAGCCGGCGCAGGCCACCACGCAAAAGCTGAAAACCTGCAATTTCCTCTTGCATCCTGCCGTTAATCTGGTATAAATATCTTCAGCCGGATTAACGGCATTCTTATCTTGAAAGGAATTATCAGGAATGAATACAACGACCCATAATTTTAAAACAGAAGCAAGGCAGCTTCTCGATCTGATGATTCATTCAGTCTACTCTCACAAGGAAATTTTCCTGCGTGAGCTGATTTCGAATGCTTCAGACGCACTCGACAAGCTGAGATTTGCCTCCTTGACCAGTGAAGAGCTGCGCTCACTTACTTCCGATCTTCACATCAGAATCGCCACCGATGCAAAAAACCGCACCCTGACCATAACTGACAATGGCATCGGCATGACCCGCGACGAAATTATTGAATACATCGGCACCATAGCCAAATCTGGCACCAGTGAATTTGCTGAAATGATCAAAAAAGCCAATGAGAAAAAAGAAGCGGGCCCGGAACTCATTGGGCAATTCGGTGTTGGTTTTTACTCAAGCTTTATGGTTGCCGAGAAAGTCGAACTGATCAGCCGAAAAGCAGGCACCAGCGAAGCCCACAAATGGGAATCGGACGGCCAGGGAAGTTTCACCATTTCAGACGCACAGCTCGAACATTATGGCACTACCATTACCCTTTATCTGAAGCCGGAAGACAAAGACGACGAAGATGCACAGGATTACACGGCAGAGTGGACAATTCGCCAGATCGTGAAAAAATATTCTGACTTTGTCGGTTACCCGATTCGCATGAAGGTTGAAAGAACCCACATCGAACGTGATGAAAATGGTAAGCCCAAAGAAGGCGCCAAAGAAGAAACCATTATTGAAGAAGAAGTTCTCAATTCAATGAAAGCCATCTGGCTCAAGCCGGAAAAAGACGTGACCGAAGATGAATACAAGGATTTCTACAAACACATCAGTCACGACTGGAACGCCCCCCTGCGCTGGGTCACCTTCAAAGCAGAAGGGGCATCGAATGAATTCAACGCCCTGCTGTATCTGCCGGAAAAGCCAGGCTTCGATCTTTATCTGCCCAACTCTTCGAGGGGTATCAATCTCTATGTAAAACGCGTGTTCATAATGAATGACTGCGAAGATCTGATTCCCGAGTATCTGCGGTTTGTAAAAGGGGTTGTCGATTCTGAAAGTCTGTCACTGAACATCTCCCGCGAAATTCTGCAGCAGGACCGGCAGATTCAGACCATTCGCAAAACTGTTACCAGAAAAGTTCTCGACAGCCTAAAAAAACTTTTGAAAGAAGACCGTGAAAAATACATCGCCTTCTGGAAAAACTTTGGCCCGGTTATCAAAGAAGGCCTTTTCAAAGAACCGGCTTACAGCGACAAGCTTTTCGACTGCTGCCTGTTTCAATCCACGGCTTCACCGTCTGAATGGTTCACAATCGGTGAATACGCAGAAAGAATGAAAGAAGGCCAGGATAAGATCTATTTCCTCACCGGTGAAAGCAGAGAGATGCTTGAAAACAGCCCGCATCTGGAAGCATTCAAGGAAAAAGGCTACGAAGTTCTTCTGCTGACCGACCCGGTTGATGAAGTATGGGTTCAGTTTTCAAATGAATTTGACAAAAAGAAAATTCAATCAGCAGCCAAGGGAAAACTTGAACTTGGCAGTGAAGAAGAACGAAAGCAGGCTGAAGACACCCGCAAGCAGAAAGAAGAAGAATGGAAAACTCTGCTCGAATTCATTCAGAAAAGACTTTCAAACAACATCAAAGAAGTCAGGGTTTCGTCTAGACTCAGCTCATCGGCAGCCTGCCTGGTCAGCGAAGAAGGCGACATGAGCCCCCATCTTGAAGCTCTGTTGAAAGCCTCTGGCAAAGACGTGCCACAGGTTAAACGAATACTTGAGCTTAACCCCCAGCACCCTCTGCTCAACAAGATGCAGCAGCTGTTCGCGGCCAACCGTTCAGATTCGCGCATTGAAGATTATTCTGACATGCTTTATGCGCAGGCTCTTCTTGCTGAAGGCGGCCAACTGCCCGATCCGGCAGGATTCAACCGCAAGGTGGCCGAGTTAATGGTTAATTCGCTGTAACTTTGTTGTCATCATTTAACAGGATTCTGCCCGGCCGGATCTTTGATCTGGCCGGGTTTAATAAAATTAAAATTTTATTTTAAACGAAAAAGTCAATGCAATCAAACACACCAAAAACCAGCTGCAACATAACTCTTGACGTAACTCTTGACAGTGAACTGCCCCCAGGTGACCACCTGTATATTACCGGCAACCTGCCCGAACTGGGAAACTGGGACCCATCCGGGGTACGTTTAAAACCAGTCAGAGCCAGGCGTTACCAGATAAATCTTAAAGTTCCGGAAAAAAGCATTATAGAATGTAAGCTGACCCGAGGAACGTGGAAAACCCAGGGCATTATTTCAATGGAAGATGTTCCACCTTCAAATCTGGTAATCAAGGTTGTCGATGATGAAACAGTGCCGGTCAGAATTATTGACTGGCTCGACCAGCAGGTCACAGAATCTGACCCGGTAGTCGGGCGATTGCTGACTTTCAACAACCTGGTAGCGCCGGGCCTTCGTTATCAGAGACCGATTCAGGTCTGGCTGCCAGATAACGTAAAACCAGAGGCCGTAATTTACATGCACGACGGGCAAAATCTTTTTGAGCCTGCCGCCGCTTTTTCGGGAGTTGACTGGAAAGTGGACGAAACCATCACCGGCCTCATTGAACGAAGAAAAATCAGAAATTGTATGGTTGTCGGTATTCCCAATTCTCCAGACCGGATGCAGGAATTGAATCTCTTCACCGATGCTGGCCAGGCCTATGCAGACTTCATCGTAGATGTAGTCAAACCATTTATTGATTCGACTTTCTCTGCCAGAACCGATCCAGAAAACACTTTTATCATGGGCTCTTCAATGGGCGGACTGATGTCTTTTCAAATGGCGTATTTCATGCCCAGCATTTTTGGCGGGGCCGGATGTCTTTCTTCGGCTTTCGGAAAAACGGACGGCGCAGTTTACGAAATGGTTAAGAGCACCAGTTTTGTTCCAGATCAGTTAAGAATCTATCTGGATACCGGAGAATATGAGCCACCAATCGTAAAAGCCTATTTTAAAATGATGAATCTTCTGAAAACCCGTGGTTTTATCGAAGGTTACAATCTCAAGGGATATTTTTCTGAAAAAGCCATTCATTGTGAATCGGCATGGGCAAAGCGACTGGCGATTCCCCTGGAATTTCTTCTTAAATATTAATTTTTACCAATTTTTTGATCTGCTGAAAATTCAAAGAGGTCGGCGGCGCAAAGGCATGGTCATACATCGGCAACCGCCACCACCACGGGCCAGCTCTGATCCGTCAATCGTTATGACACATTTGCGGTAAGTATTCAAATCAACCTTTTTTTCGACCACATCGGTTGCATCGACAATTGAAAAACCCTTTCGGTCAAGCTCTTCTATGGTTGAAATGTTGCGACGATAGCCGATAATACGGCCCGGGGCAACCGCAAAAAAATTGGCCCCACTGTGCCACTGCTCCCGCTCTTGAGTCCATGGGTCAGAAGAGCCTCCGCATGAAATTGTTTCAAGTTCCATTCCCAGGCCAGCAAGGGCAGTGAGTATGTTTTGTTCTTCGCCAATGGTTCTGACCTGTCCATCCTGAATATAAATATGGACGGTTCTGAACATGTTGGGCTGCAGAACCACCGGCTCATAGATCATGCAGGTTTTTCGGTCAAGAAAAGTGAACACCATATCCAGATGAATGAAAGATTCAGGATGACCAGGCAATTCCTGGACGATAATATGTTGTTCACGTCCGCTGCGGCAGAAATGATCAATGAGAAAATCGACCGCCTGCGGTGTGGTACGCGCCCCTATTCCGATCAAAAGGATGTTTTCGGCCGCCACCAGCACGTCGCCACCTTCGACTTTTGCTCCGGCATTTTCAAGCTCGGCACTGATACTGAAGGTACGGGTGGCAAACATGGGGTGAAAGTCAAAAATTGCTTCCATTATCATAGCTTCTCTGGCCCTGACCTTATTGGCCATACTGGCTATCAGAACCTGGTCACCAATGGTAATCGCAGAATCGCGGGTGAAAAAGAAATTATGCAGCGGCTTGAGAGAATAGCGTTCGCGGTTAAGAAAACGGCTGAGATTATTTTTCTGCAGCAATACACCCTCGATCAGGCAGCGGGCCAGATTCTTTTCCGGCATTTCCATCAGCTGGTCAAGAATTTCAATGGCACCCTCATTTAAGCAGATTTTACTGATAAGACTTTGCCTGACCTTGCTGTTATGCAGAATTCTTTCCAGCAGACTGCGAACCTGAAAGACCTGGCTGACTTCATTCAGAACACCACACAATTGCCGATACTCACAAGTTGCCACCGAAAGGTTCAGAATATCACTGTATAAAGCCCTTTCGACGTTCATCGGTGTCATGTTTTCAATTTCCAGTCCGGGAGTGTGAAGAATCACTCCTTCCAGTTCCCCGACTTCGGAGTTGACCGCCAGATTGAATTTTGCCGTTGCACTGTTCATTTTTTCATCCCGTTTTTCCTGCTCTCATCGCGGCGAAGTTTACACCAGGCCGGCAATTTTGGCAACCTTTAGAAAGAGCATGAAAATTCATTTTAATCAGGCAAAAACATCTCACAAAAAAATACTTTGACATTAAACTAATTTAGGGTAAGTTAGAATTATAGGAAAATAATACTAATAAGGAGTCATTATGAAAATCAAATACGTTTTTATGGCACTGGCACTTCTGCTGGTTGTATACGGTCAGGCTACCGCTGGTTGCGGCAGCTGTGAAGCAAAAACCGACTGCTCTTCATGCAGCGAAGTCAAATCAGACTGCCCCGATAACACCTGCGCAACAACTGAGGCGGCTGACCATAAGCACGAGAATGCCGAACACAAGAACGAAGAAGCCAAGACCGAAGAAACTGAAACCTTTGCCACGGTTAATACTCAGGGTCTCAAAACCATGCTTGACAGCGGGTTGCCCCTGATCGTCATCGACGCACGCTCTGGCAAATATGATGATGGAACCCGCATTCCTGGTGCTTTATCGCTTAACGCAGAATCTAAGCCTGAAGAAATCGCCAAGGTTCTGCCGAATAAAGAATCCCTGATAGTTGCCTATTGTTCAAATCTTCAGTGCCCGGCCAGCAAAATGCTTTACAAGCACCTGAAATCACTGGGTTATACCAATGTTCTGAAATATCCCGAAGGACTCCAGGGTTGGAAAGACGCTGGATACCCGATCAAGCCCGCCAAATAAATCAAAATTCATCAGTTAATCTGAGCCACCGGGGCCAAAGTTCCCTGGTGGTTCATTTTATTTTAGCGGGAAATTCGAAAAGGGGCTTTCAAAATCAGCGCAAAATGCCTATAATGACTGCAAAACCCTGCCCTGGAGGTAATACCTTGAAAAGACTATCGGGAACTTTGCTTCTGTGTTTCCTGATTTGCATCGGCCTGGTTGCACCGGCTGCCGTGATAACCATGAATGACGGTTCCACCATTGAAGTTGGTGAAATTACTTTTGATAACGATGTTCTTCGGGCCGTCAACGGCACCGAATCCATGGAACTGCCCAGGGCCCAGATTCAGGATGTAAGCTTTTCTGCCCGAAAGCAGAAAAAAGCGGATCTGGCAACGGATGTTGCGGACCTTCCTGCGCTATACGAAAAGGCTCTTGAGATAATGGCCAAATACCCTGACTCTGATTCTGTTACGGTAAGCGAAGATGCGAGCTACCAACATCGCCGTGATGGCACGAATCTTACCCGTTACCGCGGAGTTACCTACATTGCAAAAGAAGAAGCACTGTGGAATGCCCAGGTTTCCCTGTCGTTCGATCCCCATCGTGAAAAAATCAAAATTCTGCATGCCCGTTCATACTCATCAGATGGTCAGATCCAGAGCCTTGCACCTGACCAGATAAAAGTTTCAAAAGGCACTTCAGGAAGTGTTTACTTTGATCAGTATCAGGATCTGCGTTTTACCATTCCCGAAGTTTCGGTTGGTTCGCTGGTTGATTACAGTTATGAAGTCGAAGAATTCAACCCGTTCGATGGCAACCTTTTTCAGGGCCGGTCATATTTTCAGGGCGATTCCCCAATTGGCGAATCAATTCTTCGAGTCAGCGTTCCCCACGACAAAGAGCTGCATTTTGTGGCCTACAACTGCGAGGGATATGCCTCAGCCCCGGAGAAAATTGACGGAGTTGATTCGATTATTTACAACTGGAAATTCACCGATGTGGCTCCGCTCATCGCCGAGCCCTACATGCCTGCTTACCGCGATGTGGTGCCCTGCATTTATTACAGCCTGCATAAAGATTTTACCTATGTTCACAACAAACTCAAACCGATGTTTGAAAAGCGCTTTCAGCTTACCGATCTGGTTAAGAAAAAGGTTGATGAGATCATTGAAGGGGCCAAAGATCTGAACGAAAAAATTTCCCGACTATACCTGTTTTGTCAGAAAGAGATTCGCTATATATCGATCAAGGGGAATCTGGCAAGCAATCAGGTCGGGCATCCCGCCGAAGAAACCCTGAAAAACAAGTATGGCGACTGCACCGACAAGGGCATGCTTCTCGCCACCATGCTGAAACATATCGGGGTAAAGGCCTATCCGGTTGGTGTCCGCACCAACAATGCAGGTCGCGCAATCAGAGATATAGCGATTTTCGACGACAATCACTGTATCACTGAGGTACACCTCGATGGCCGAATTTTTTACCTCGATTCAACGGCCACCGACTACCGCTATCCCTATTACCGCTCAGATGATCACGACACCATAGCTGACAATACCATGCTCGGCACCCTTAATCCCGTTCCATTGCCCCCACCAGAAGACAACGCAGTTCACGTTACCAGAAATATCGCCCTCTCTGCTGATGGAACCACCCGAATTGAATTTGAGAGCACTCAAAATGGCTCTTCTGAAGCTTATTTTCGCGAATCGGCACGCAACATGAAACCGGAAGAGTATGAGAAGCAGATCAGAGCATCAGTTGCAGCCATTACCGCCGACTACACACTTGAGCTGGCGACCCACACCAATCCCCTTGATTTCACCGATGCATTCAAATCCACCTCAATTTACACACTGAATCGCTTCGCTCCGAAATCAGGAAGCTACATGATTTTTGCGATTCCATACTTTGAAATGGGATTTCCGGAAGTAAGCCTGAAAAAGAGAAAATTCCCCATCGTTTATACTACTACCCGACTTAGAACCGACAAGGTTAATATTACGGTTCCTGAAGGCTATACGGTGAAGTATCTTCCCCCCGCACTTCGAGTTCAAAGCCCTTATGTAGAATTCGAAACCATCTATGATCAGCAGGGACAACAGATTACGATAAGCCGCAAACTGGCATTTCCAAGAAGAATCGTGCCGGTAGCTGATTATGAAAGTTTCAAGGCCGATCTGCAAAAGATTGCCTATTCCAGCAAAGAGAGAATCTTTCTCGAAGAAGCTGAAAAACCAAAAGAAACCGTTGAAGCTCCTAAGATTGGCAATGCTTCAGAAACAGTTTGGGGAGGCGAAAAATGAAACGACTATTTCAAACAATTATTTTTATAATTTTGTTTTCCTCTGCCTGCCACGCTGATGTACTTTATTTGAATGAGGGTGAAGAAATAATCGGGCGCCTAAACAAGA
>JBMOKV010000268.1:0-2130 GCA_049325495.1 Candidatus Rifleibacteriota bacterium
GAGATCTTCTGGCTTTATCTGCCATTGCTTCATTGCTTCGACAACCGTGGCAAACCGGTAATCAAGCTGCTCGAGATTGGCTTTGAACCGGGCCAGTTCTTGGGCGGGGTGGGTAATTTCGAGTTCGTTTATTTGTCGGGTGCCGTTGTACAGGGCAATCTTGGTCGAGGTCGACCCGGGGTTGATGACCAGAATTTTCTTTTCGCTCATTTCTTTTCCTCGTGATTTATTATTTTTTTCCATGGAAGTTTGCCAGCAGCTATTCTATCAGCCGGGCAGAAGTCTGCAAGGGGAAAATTTTCGGGCACAAACCAGTCAACCATGGGGTTTTGTCTGGTTTTATGCAGGCAGGGTGAAAAATCGTCGGTAAGTTGGCAGGCGACAAAATGCAGGCGCACCAGTTTGTCGGGGTACTGATGATCGAGAATCAGCAGGGTCTGGCCTGCCCTGATTCTTATGTCGAGCTCTTCGACCAGTTCTCTTTCTGCGGCGGCGGCAGCGGTTTCATTTTCTTCGAGTTTTCCGCCGGGGAATTCCCAGAGGTTGTGCAGGTTGCCGCCATCGCGTCGGGCAAGCAGAACCTGTCTTTGATGCACGATTACTGCAGCAGCAACGTCGATTATTCTGTGTTTGTCAGTCATATCAATCAAGCCTCAGCAGCAGACCTTTGAGGTAGCGTCCCTCGGGATGTGCCAGTGAAGTGGGGTGATCGAATGCATGATAGCTTTCACTGACGATGCGTGCCTGGCGTCCGATTCTGGTTGCGGCGTCTCTGACTGCGGTTAAGAATTCTTCGCGGCTGACTTGACTGGTGCATGAGGCGGTGAACAGCATTCCACCGGGTTTAACCACTTTCATGCCGCAGATGTTGAGTTTTTGATAAGCTCTGATGGCTTTTTCCGAATCTTTGCGGTTTTTCGCCATCGATGGCGGGTCCAGGACTACCAGATCGTAGGTTTGCTTATGATTTTGCAGAAATTCATACATGTCGGCGCAGACCATCTGGTGTTTGCTGGTTGAAAAGCCGTTAAGGGCAAGATTGGCTTCTGCTTCTGCCAGCGCCGGTCTGGCCGTATCGACGGTGACCGAAGATTTCGCTTTGCCGGCTGTTGCAGCTACGGTAAAAGCACCCGTATAGCCGCAGATATTCAGAAAAGTTTTGCCGTTTGCCAGGGTTCTGATCATCTGCCGGTTGTCTCGTTGATCTAAGAAAAAGCCGGTCTTCTGGCCATTTATCAGGTCGGTTGAGTATTTCAGGCCATTTTCACTGAAGATGATTTTTTCGGGCATTTTTTGACCAAAAACAAGTCTGGACGATTCCTGGCGCGCCAGTCTTATCTGATTGCGCTGGTAAATCCAGCGGATTCCCTGAATTTTAAGCTGGTCGATTATGGTTCTCATGAGCGGGTCGAGGCCAAGAGAGTAAATCTGCAGCGACAGGGCTTCGCCGTAGCGGTCAACGATAAGGCCGGGCAGAAAATCTCCTTCGCCGTTTATCAGCCGATAGGCGTCGGTTTGCCGGTCGGCAAAAAAACTTTGTCGCAGGGCAATTGCCGATTGAATGAGCCGGCAGATTCCAGCTTCTACCGGTTCATTCTGCTGCAGTGGCAGGGTTCTGACCAGTATTTTCGAGTCGATATCCACATAGCCGGTTGCCAGCCATTGCTGTTTATGGGAATAGAGATCGACAAAATCACCGGTTTTCAGACCGGCGGGTATTTCTTTAATCGCTTCGGAATAAAGCCACGGATGCCCTTTGAGCAGCGAGAATTCACGGTTTTTTTTGATCTGCAGTGATTTTTTTATCATTTGGATGCTTTCGAATTATATTTCTCAAATATTTTAAGCAATTGTTCTCTGGTTGGCAACGATTAAGCGTGGCGATGAATGACAATCAGCGAAATGTCGTCTTCAGCGGCCCTGCCTTCGGTTGCGCTATTGAATCGCTGAAACATCATGGTCACAGATTCTTCGGCGTTCAACCCGACCGCCTGACTGAACCATTCTCTCGCCTTTTCGTAACCAATCATTTTCTGATCAGAGACGGTGGCTTCGACCAGACCGTCGGTGTACATCAGAATCTTATCGCCCGGTTCAATTTTTACCCGCTCGCTGCGATATTTTGATTTG
>JBMOKV010000269.1:0-2127 GCA_049325495.1 Candidatus Rifleibacteriota bacterium
GACCTGCTCGAACGCCTCAAGCCTCACGAACAGGGTTTTGTTGCAATTGTGGGGCGCGAGGGCAAATTCCTGCTGCATTCGGGCAACATTCCAGAGGGTCTCGAAAATGACCGTTCCTGGAAATCGTCTGACCAGAAAGCATTCAGCGAAAATGGCTACATGCTCTCGATTTTCAATTTGCCAAAAACCGAGCTGGGAATCTGCATCGGCCTGCCGGAAACTGCGGTTACCGAGCTTCTACAGAGCCTGCGCACCGGAACCATTCATCTGACGGCATTTGGAAGCGTGATAGCCTCCATTCTCGGGTTAATGGCTGCTTATATTCTTATTTCACCAATGAAAGACCTGGTTTGCGGTCTGCGTAATCTGAATGCAGGCAACGCCGGCACCCGGATAAACCGCATGGCGTCAGGGGAAGTGGCCGAGGCAATAAACTGCTTCAATGAGATTTCCGACAGGATCAGAAGGCACCCTGAACTGATCAAGCACTGGTCAAAATCTGAGAATGATTCCTGAAAGGTTGCTTTGCCTTTTTCAGAAAAGCAGTCTATAATGCCACCAGGAAAGCAACATGGAAAATCAAAACCAGTCTTTTTCAGAAGAATGGAAATCTCTGATCTGCCAGTCTCTGAAAAGCAGCCTCAGCAGCGATAAAACTTATGCCCTGGATTTTTTAAGTCAGCAGAGTTCGCTTAGCAAGGATTTTTGCGCCGGCATTTTTCAGTTGGTTAAAGACAGCATTCTTGACCCAGACACTCAAGTTCGCTTTTTTGCCCGCAAGGCAAGAAATCATCTTCTGGACTGCTTCCCTGAACTTGAGCCCGAAAAACCGCAGGCCCAGATACTGCCAATAAAAGTTGAAGATGGCAAGCCCCTGACCGCCCAGCAGATTTTATTGCACAAACTTCAGCTCGGCAGCCGCTACGTAGTTTTCGAAGCGCTCGAGCGCCTTACCGAGAGTGGTGATGTCTCAGTCGCAACGCCGCTTCTGGAATTTCTTGAAAAAGAAAAGGATGAACACAAGATTTCATACGCATTAAAAGTTCTCGGTCGCCTTGATGACCCAAGAATCCCGGAATTTTTAAACAATTACCTCGATCATGAAGACCCGAGAATCGTCGCCAACGCTCTTGAAAGCCTTGTTCAATTCGACATACCCGAGAACCTCGAACGGTTGAGCGAGTTTGCTCTCTCAGCTGACAACCGCATAAGGGCTAACGCTATCATCGGCCTTTTCAAATACGACCAGCCACTGGCTGAAAAACACATCGCCGAAATGGTAAAAAGCAACAATATTGCTTTGCAGGCTTCAGGAGTTTATCTACTGAAAACGCTGCGGCCAACCAACCTGTCAGAGCTGCTCGAAATCGCTCATCAGTCAAGGTTTGCCACGGTTCGCATCAATGCCCTCGACATATCGCCTCCCAGCAGTGAAGAGCTTGAGATAAACAAGCTGAAAAAAGCTGAAGACCTTGAACCGCCCAACCCGACCCGCGATTTTTTCCTGATGGAAATATTTCTGATTGTGGGCGCTTTTATGATGCTGGTTTCAGAAACCCGAAACAAACATATGCTCTCTGTGACCTTTCTCGGTATTGCAATTGCAATCATGGCCCTGCATGAAAAAACCAGAACCAGTGTTCAGAAAATGGCCGTTTCAATGGGCTTCATCAGTTCACTTGCCTGGGGCAATACAAGATTGCTGGTGCTTCCGGCACTGATGGGTCTGTGGCTGACCTGGACCGGGAACCATGTTAACAAAGCCGGGCGTCTTGAAAAGGCGAAGCCGGAAAGCATTTTTGCCTGGTTCTTTGCAATGGGAGCAATCATCATTACTCAGCTGATTCAGAACGAACTTTCACTTATCATGAATCTGGCCCAGAAGCTGGTTGAAGCCTCTAACAAAGTTGCCCAGCCGATTATTGAGGTGGTTGAGCGCCAGAACCGGTTCGAGCTGACGACCTTTATCATGGTGACTGCAATGACAGCGGTTATAATGAAAATGAATGAATGGTTTCCGCCCAAGCCCCTGCCCGGTCAACCTCCGGCGAACCCGCTCAGAAGACTGACCGTGGCCACAGTTATCTGTCTTGGCATAATTTTATTGATCAATCTTTCACATGTTTT
>JBMOKV010000270.1:0-2110 GCA_049325495.1 Candidatus Rifleibacteriota bacterium
CGGACGGCTGCATATTCAGACGAGCCAGCGCAGTTCGGTCATGAGCAGACTCGACGCCCATACCCGCCGGATTGAAAGCATCGCCAGGCTTTCGGGCGCAAGAGTTTTCAGCGGTAATGGCTACCCTTCATGGCAGCCTAATTTCAATTCACCCCTGCTCGAAGTCTGCAAAAAGACCTATCAGAAACTGTTCGATAAAGAACCAAGAGTAGAAGCTATTCATGCTGGCCTCGAATGCGGGCTTATCGGCAATGTCAACCCTGGCATGGAAATGATTTCCATGGGGCCAACCATAAAAAATCCCCATTCACCAGATGAAAAGCTTTTCCTGCCCTCTCTTGAAAGAATCTGGAAACTGATTACCACCCTTTTGGGCGAAATCTGACAGACATGAAAAAGTTTTTAACGCTGTTTTTGCTTTTGCTGTCAGTCTGTGTGGCGGCAGATACCGAAATTAGAATCGTTCACACCAATGACACCCATGCCAGAATCGTCCCGGTCGATTCGAAAAGTCATGGTGACAATGTTTCAGGTGCGGGCCGGCGTGCCGCACTGATCGCCAGAGCCCGTCGCGAATTTCCTGGCCTGCTGGTACTCGATGCGGGCGACATGTTTCAAGGAACTCCTTTTTTCAATTTCTTCAAGGGCGAAGCCTGTTACCGTATTGCCAGCCTGATCGGTTACGATGCCACCACCCTCGGCAACCACGAACTGGACCTGCCGCTCGACAACCTGCAGGAAAAGCTTGAAATATCGGGTCTGCGCATGCTCTGCTGCAATGTTTTCTTCAGAAACAGTCAGCAGCCGGTTTTTAAACCCTACCACGTATTTAGAAGAAATGGCCGCAATATTGCCGTTATTGGCAGCATAGGCGACGATGGGTGGGAATCTATCGATGTTAAAAACAAAGCAATGCTGACCTATAAACCCCAGAAAGAAGCGGTGAGCAAACTGGCCGGGCGCCTGCGCCCCCACGTTGACCTGATTATCCTTCTCTCTCATTCAGGTTTTGAAGCCGATCAGAAAATGGCCGAAGAAATCAATGATTTAGATATAATCATTGGCGGGCACACCCACACCGAGGTTTATCATCCAACCCTGGTAAAGCACCAGAAACCCGGAGCCAGAAATGGCCTGAACGGCACCATTGTCGCCCAGGCCGGAGAACACGGGATTTTTCTTGGCAATTTAAGCGTCTGGCTCGATGATCAGGGAAAAATAGCAACCTTCACCGGAAACCTGCAAAAAATCGATGCTGCGATTGATCTGCCGGTTCCCGCACAGATTCAAACCCTTATCGAGGGTTACCATAAGCAGCTCGAAGAAAAAATGCAGCAGATCGCAGGCTTTTCTTCATTTGAGCTTGAATACCCGAAAAGCATCAATAAAACCCATCTTCTGCCCATGGGAAATTTCGCCGCCGCTGCCATGCAGATGGCCGCGAAAGCCGACGTTTGCCTGGTAAACTCAGGAGGAATCAGAGGCGGAATCAAAGACGGAAAAATTACCTGGGGCCAGATTTACGAAGCCCTGCCCTATGACAACACTGTGGTAACCTTTCTGATGAAAGGCAAACAGGTCAAACAAATGTTTGATTTCATTGCCACCAACTTCAAAGACCTTGACGGGTTCCAACTTTCCGGGGTTGAAGGAGAGCTGAATACGCTTGAAAAAAGATCTGTGTCTTTAACTATCAACAAAAAGCCAATTGATGACACCAGAGTCTACAGAGTCTGCACCTCTTCTTTCATTGCCAATGGCAATCTGGGCGGCGATAAAATTTTCTGCCAGGTTGAAGGGGTTGAAGACAGCGGTATTTTTATGCGGGATGCGGCAATTGCCTATCTTCAGCACCACAAAGAAATGCCGGATTTAAAAGAAAATCCGTTGAAGCTGGTAGTCGAATAAAAATTCAGTTGAGATAAAACAGATAATTTGCGCCAAGAACCATTGCCGATGCAGTCATGGTAGAAGCCAGGCTCTTTCGGCGTTTTTCAAACTGGCCAGAGGCCAGATGCCGGCAAACACCGGAATTCTCACATGACTGATGCGTTCGAGAAATCTTTCGAGCAGTGAAACATCGAAAACCGGCTGGGTAATGGCAAATTCG
>JBMOKV010000271.1:0-2109 GCA_049325495.1 Candidatus Rifleibacteriota bacterium
CTGACTTATCCCGTGTCCTGGAAAAAAGGGGAGCTTTAACGGCTCCCCTTTTGTATTGTGGCGATTATTTAAAACTTACATTTAATTTGGCTGATAATTTAATTTCTTTTTTGAAATTGCGGTTGTCTGGGAATGATAGAATGAAGGCAAGTTCAACCGTATCGCTGGCACCAGGTAAAACCGTAACCGATGTTTTTTCAATATTTTTCAACAGTTGAAATTTTTCTTTTGTTTCCAGAGAGCTGGAGTAACCGCCATTACTCATGCCTGCCGCATAATCCGGGGGGCCCGGGTTATAGGAGACTTCGGGGGAGACATGAAGAAGCAGGTCAAAGTAATTCTGGTGATCTGAAGGCATAAGCCACAGGCTTACCCATTTGATTGAACCGGCTTTGGCGTTTGTCTGTTCGGTGCAGATTGGAAAGGCAAGGATATTTTTATTCTGTCCCGGGGTGGTCTGGATTTCACCGGTGCCTCCGGGAAGACGGGCTTTGAATTTGTCGCTGTCTTCGGCAATTTTTATTACGTTTTCAAGTGTGGTTGCCGGGTATGAGCTTGACTTGGCCAGTTCAGAAAGTCGGCGGAGTGCGATTCCTTCATCACGGGTGGCGTTGTTGATCCAGCTTGTTTTGCTGATACTTCTCTGGGTGTGAAAAAAAATACCCAGTGCAGCTCCGAGAAAAAGTGAAAAAACTCCGCTGGCGATGATGATTTCAACGAGAGTATATGCATTTTTTCTTTTCAGCAGACGCATTGGGGTTGACCTTCAATTTCTTTTTATTCGGATCACATTTGAAAGAGTTTGCTCAAAATCATTGTTGCGGTAGTTGCATTTGCCTGAAACCGTTAGTTTAACAGCTTCTTCGTTGTATTTTCTTTGGTCCTGTACTGCGACTACCTCGAGATCCTTCACGAAGTATTCGAAATCATAAGGGTAGCCGTTGGGGAAATCAAGGTTATTGCCGGCCATCTGACTGTCGGCGCTGACTTTGAACTTTATATCGCTGTAGAAACGGTGAAGGTAAAGAGCGGGATTGGCGATGTCGTTGCCGAGAAAATCTTTTGGCCATGGGCTGACATTTGTGGTCTTCTGCAGATCATCTGCATGAAAAGCCGCGATTTTGGTCCATCTGGCTTTTTCAGTTACGGGAAAGCTTCCGGGAAAAGCAGTAAGAAATCTTGGGCCGGGGTTGAAGCCAGATGCCAGTTTCAAGTATTTTCCCCCGACTGCTATGGTGGGAAACATGCTCGGCAAAGAAGAATCATATTCGGTAAAATCGAAAAGGGGGTTTTTGCCAACTGAGAAAGCTGCAGCGTCGTAAAGCTGGGTGGGCATCAGCTGGCATTTAAGCATCGAGTGCTGCATAACGGCTCTGGCGGCGAACCATGCCTGCAATCTGACCTGCTGTTGCTCGATCATTTTAATCTGTTGCTGGGTCTGGGTCATCAAAAATGCTTCGGCCATCAGAAGAATTGTGGCGATTGACAGGGCTACCACCACAGCAGAGCCGGATCTTTTTTTAAATGTAAATTTGAACATGGTTTAACCTGATTTCAATCTTGCTTTATGGGTAACCACCCATAAAACCGAAGGTTTTTCAGAACTCATGGGTTCTGCTTTGCTGGCATTGCTCCAACGAACCCGCAGAATCAATGATTTCATCAAGCTGGGAGAAGATGCCGACTGGTTGAAGTCGGCTGCGGTAAATGAATCGGTGTTCAACCCCCATTCTGCGTGTTGATAAACAGGGGTGTGCATCTGCATGTAAGAAGGATTCCCGGCACTTTCCTGCTGGGTGCATTTCTGAACCAGGCTCTGGGGCTGACTTGCCGGGTCGCTCCAGGTCGCGAATACATCAGGGTTGCGGTAAGCAGAAAACCCGATCTGGGCGTCGGGAATTTCGGTTACCTGAAGAGTAACCAGAAATTTCCAGCCCTTGTTTTCAAAAGTGCCTTCGCAAATCTGTTGTGAACCACCACCGGAGTTTCCGGGGAAAAGTTGCTGGCCGAAGCTGGTTGCCGATGTGCCTTCGAGAATCGCCGGTGATCCTGGTTGAAGATCATCGAAGTCCACCTGGTCGAGCAGGGTGTCGAGAATCATTCTAGCTT
>JBMOKV010000272.1:0-15753 GCA_049325495.1 Candidatus Rifleibacteriota bacterium
GTAAGCAATAAAGGTTTGAGTCCAGATAAAAGCATTAAAGAAAACATTCAATCCTTATCCAAAACTGTATTCTTATATGCATTTGGGGGTATTAAAAGCTTCGATTACACCGTAAACAATTCGGTCAATCCTGATAGAATAATTTCTCTTGAATGGTTTTTTAAGGCTCTATATGCGCGCGGGATAGACTTGGGAATTGATACTTCAACATATTATCTTGACTTTGTTCCAATTAATGAAGAAGGCACTTTGGGAACAAATGTTTATAGCTTTTTGTTTGTCTTAAGAAATGATTATGGTGATTTGGGGGCATTAATGATTCTTTTTATTCTAGGCATTTTAGGAGGACTTTTTCATGTGATTAAGGAAAAAAGCCACCTTGGTATGACCCTATGGGGGTTTTTCATGATGGCTATGTCATTATCTATTTTTTCTGAATATACAATTTATCTTTTTAATATTTGGATTAGGTTTATTGTTTTTTATATATTAATCTTTAAGATTAGACCTCTTGAGAGATTTTTTTTATTTTTTTCAAAGGCAAAGGTGTTTATAAAAAAGAGTCATTTAATCTCTGAAGAGCAAAATGAAGTGGAAACTTTTTAAAGGGCGTAAATCATGTGTGGAATAGCTGGCTTTGTTCTCTTGAAATCTAATTTAAAAAATTGCCAAATTAGAAATAGAGTCATCGAAATGACTTCAAAAATAGTTCATAGGGGTCCGGATTCCCATGGAACATGGGAGGATGAAATTATTGGAATTGGATTAGGTCATAGAAGATTGAGTATCCTAGATTTAAGTGAAGCTGGTCATCAACCCATGCTATCTCCGTCCGGAAGATATGTGATTGTCTTGAATGGCGAAATTTATAACTTTACAGACCTAAAAAGAAAAGTTGAGTGCTTTAACGGGATTGAGATGAAGCTAAGGGGGCATTCAGATACAGAAATTTTTTTAAACGCAGTGGAATCTTTAGGTGTTGAAGACGCTGTAAAGATGGCGGTAGGAATGTTTTCCATTGCCTTGTGGGATAGGGAAAAAAGAGTCCTGACTCTTGCTAGAGATAGGATGGGTGAAAAGCCCTTATACTATGGGACATGCCCAGAAGGATTAGTTTTTGCGTCTGAACTATCGTGTTTTAAGGGCTTTATTAGAAAGGATTGGGAAATTGACCGAAATGCATTAGCTCTTTTTTTCAGACATAATTATATTCCTGCTCCACATACTATTTTCAAAAATGTTTTTAAATTAGAACCGGGTCATATGGTTTCAATATCAGTGGATTGTATTGACAAACTTCAGAATGGGGTTTACCCATTTCCTTATTGGGACATAGTAAAATTAGCTAGAGAGGGGTCTCAAAACAACTTGAATTTGTCTTTCGAGGATTGCCAGGAACAACTGGAAAATTTGATTAAAAACTCGATTTCTTTGCAAATGGTTGCAGATGTTCCGTTGGGTGCATTTCTTTCCGGGGGGGTTGATTCTTCCCTGATCGTGGGTATTATGCAATCACTTTCTTTGCGGCCAATCAAAACCTTTACAATAGGTTTCAATGAAACAAATTTTAATGAGGCTGGATATGCAAAAGAAGTAGCTCGATATATTGGAACTGATCATACAGAATTGTATGTTACTCCAAAAATGGCTCTTGATATCGTGCCAAAGCTTTGTAAAATATACTCCGAGCCTTTTTCAGATTCTTCTCAAATTCCCACTCACCTCGTGTGCCAGCTCGCTAGAAAACATGTAACTGTTGCTCTTTCTGGGGATGCAGGAGATGAACTTTTTGGGGGTTATAGTCGGTATTTTCAGCAAGAAAAACTTTGGAAAGTAATCAAATATCTCAATAAGAGCTTAAAGCAGGTTGCTTCTGGTTCGCTTCAGATTTTGAGTGATGCTATTGAATTTTTAGGTGCGAGAACTCCATCTAGTTTTTCAAATCTTTCTGCAAAAGCATTAAGAGCAGCCGAATTTTTACAGTATGAAAATAGCTTTCAGCTATACAAATCTTTAGTTTCACATTCCAGATTGCCTTCTAAGGAAGTAATTTTTGAAGGTTTAGAACCAGTTACAAAACTTGATTTTGTTGAAAAAAATGTAAGTTTGAAGAACGATTTTGAGAAAATGATGTTTTGCGACATGATCTCCTATTTACCTGATGATATTCTTGTTAAAGTTGATAGGGCTGCGATGAGTGTTAGTCTGGAAACTAGGGTCCCTTTACTTGACCCGGCAATTGTGGAATTTTCTTTTAAAATTCCTATAAAGTATAAGGTCTGCAACGGGAAAGGTAAGTTGCTCCTTAGAAGAATTCTTGAGAACTATTTGCCAAAGAATCTTTTTGAGAGACCAAAGATGGGATTTGGTATACCTATAGGAGATTGGTTGCGCAATGATCTTAAGGATTGGGCATATGAGCTTTTGAAAAAACAAAGAATTCAACGGGAAGGCTATTTGTGTGAAAATTCCATTGATCTGTATTGGAAGGAACACCAAAGCGGTAGAAAAGCTCGGGATTATATGCTATGGAATGTATTAATGTTTCAATCTTGGTTAGAAGAATGGAACAAAAAATGACTTTGTCTGACACATTCAACTCTTTATTATTGAGAGTAAGGCAAGAGGAACTAGATTGCAAATTATTGATGCAAATTGCTTCCAATTTGCTCTTTCAAAATTATTGCTTTAAAAAAGCTTCTATTTTTTCTTGAGCAGTTCTTTTATATGAATTTGGCAAAAACAGCAGTTCTAACTTTTTTTTCAACGTTTATTCGAATGTTGAATGGATTCTTCCTCAATAAGATAATCGCAAATTTTGCTGGTCCAACTGGAATAGCGTTCATTGGTCAATTCGCAAGTTTTGTAAGCATCGTAACAAGTTTTGCTTCTGGGGCAGTTAATACTGGGGTGATAAAGTATACAGCGGAATTTGGTGATAGCATTGATAAAAAGGCCGAAATTTGGAGTGCTGCCATAAAGATTGCATTGCTTTGTACTACTCCAGTTGCTCTAATCATTTTTTTCTTTTCAAACAGGTTTTCGTCGTTCTTTTTCAAAACTGGTGAATTTTCCATAGTTTTTGAAGTTTTTGGCTGTACTCTTGTGTTTTTTGTTCTTAATAATCTGATTTTGAACATCCTAAATGGCTCAATGGAGATTAGAACCTTTACAATCATTAATATTATACAGAGCTTCGTAGGGCTCTTTTTAACTGGTGGTTTAACTTACTACTTTGGGCTAAAGGGTGCATTGTTAGCATTTGCTTGTGCTCAATCGGTTGTTTTTTTTGCCGGCCTTAAGATTTATGTTAAACAAAGTTGGTTTAAAATTGCAAACTTCACCAAAAAGCTCGACCGCTTAGCCTTAAAAAGGCTGTTGAAGTTTACATTGATGGCACTTACTACAGCCATTATTGGTCCAGCAGTACAAATCTTTGTGAGAGATTTTATTGCTGGTACGCTTTCTTGGGATCATGTGGGTTATTGGGAAGGTTTATGTAGGATAACACAAACATATTTAATGCTTATAACAACAACTTTGAACGTATATTATCTTCCAAAATTATCTTCTCTGACTTCACCCAATGAAATACAAGAGGAGATTTTAAAAGGTTATAGATATGTTATGCCAATTGTTATTGCTGGTGGGATTGCAATTTATTTTTTCCGTGTACCAATTATAAAACTATTGTTTTCAGAAAAATTTTTGCCAATGCAGGATTTGTTTTTCTGGCAGTTGACTGGAGAAGTGGTTAAAATAGCTGCTTGGCTGATAACAAACATTATGTTGGCAAAAGCCATGGCCAAATTTTTCATTTTGACAGAAATCTTTTTTAGTGTCTCTTATGTTGTTTTGATAGTGTGTTTTGTCCCAGAATATGGTCTTGTTGGGGCTCCGATAGCCTTTACCTTGAACTTTTCAATTTATTTTGGTTTTATGCTGTGGTCTTTGCGCAGATTCTATGTCTTAAAATAAGTCGGGTAAAAACCTTGGTATTATGTTAATGGGCATTCAATCGATAGTTAAGATTTGACAAGCACTTAAAAAAGTTGTAGTGATCTAATTGTTTTGGAAAAAATATGATTTATCAAAAATTCAAAGAAACTATAAAAAAGATTCGATCTGTAATTACTTCCTTCTTTTTCAAGCAAACCATGCAACATTTAGAGGATATTAGAAGCCATGAGTTGACAGTTATACTTAAGATTTTGCAGCTAGAGGGAAGACAAATTGGAAAGGTTTTGGAAATAGGCGCTGGTGCTGGTTGGCAGGCAAGGTCTTTGGCTGCCCAAGGGTTCCAGGTTAGTGCTATAGATGTGGAGACTAGTTATAATTGTACAAACAGCGTGTGGCCGGTGATTCAGTATGATGGCAAGAAAATTCCTTTTGATGGAAACACTTTTGACATAATATTTAGCTCTAATGTTCTTGAACATATCCCACATTCTTTTGAATTTCAGAAAGAAATCCATCGGGTTTCTAAGACTAACGCTCTTGTAATACATATATTACCTTCAAGTAGTTGGCGTTTTTGGACTAACCTTACCCATCTTTTGAAGTATTGGACATTCCCCAGGGCTCACGGTGAGCATTCAAATAATCCTTTGATGGAAATTCTTTTTTTTTCGCGCAAGTGGTGGAACCGTTTCTTTTGTAGAACAGGCTGGGTTGTTTTGAGACAAGAATCAAATCATTTGTTTTACACTGGGTGTTCGATAATGGATTCAATGCTGAGTATAAAATCGCGAATTAGTTTGAGCTGTATCCTGGGCTCTTCGTGCAATATATTTGTTCTAAAGAAAAGTCAATCGTTGTGAAAGGCGGGATTTTCTTTCAGGATTGTGCTTCTGGCAAGAGACCTTGTTTATTGATTTTTCTATATTCAATGGCGGGTGGTGGCTCAGAGAAAGTTGTTTCAAATTTACTTTTTGAATTTGCAAAAGAATTTAGAGTTCACCTGGTTTTAATGGATCGGGTGTTTTGCTATGAAATCCCTGAAGATGTAACTATTCACTCATTAGGATCTTCAAAGGATTCAGAAACGGGATTGAAAAAATTTCTAAAGATTCCTTGGCTTTCATTTAAATTTACGAAATTGGTAAAACAAATCAAACCAGATTTTGTTATTTCTTTGATGAATCGGCCAAACTATATTGCAACTCTTTCAAGTTTTTTTTATAAAAATTATAAGCTGATTGTTTGTGAGCGATCCATGCCTTCAGTCTATTATTCTGGCAATTTCCCGTTTGCCGTAGTAAATAGAAAATTAATCGAATTCCTTTATCCTTTGGCCGACAAGATTCTTGCAAACAGTAATGGAAATGCAGCAGATTTGATTAATAAGTTTCGCATTTCGGGGAATAAGGTTTCTGTAATTTTGAATCCTATAGATTCAGAATTGATTAAACTGAGACAAGCAGAGAATTATAATAGCGGGGAATTCCGCTTTGTTTCTGTTGGGAGAATGGATGATGGAAAAAACCATTCTGCAATGATTCAGGCTCTTAAAGAGTTACCAGAATACTGCTCTCTTCATTTAATCGGAGATGGTCCGAATAGAAAAAAACTCGAGTCGATGGTTAAGGCTTTGGGAATTTGTTCTAGAGTTACTTTTCACGGAAAAGTTTTTCCGCCTTATGAAATCATGGCTAAATGTCATGCTTTTGTTTTTACATCAAAGTATGAGGGTTTTCCAAATGTTCTAATTGAAGCAATTGCATGTGGGCTTCCGGTAATATCAACAAACTGTCTTAGTGGTCCAGCAGAGTTGTTGTTGGAAAATCCCGATGATGCCCATAAACTTTGTAATGGCAAATTCATTGTTGGTGAATATGGTGTGCTTATCCCGGTTGAAGACAATATTGCTCTCGTTCAAGGAATGAAATATATCCTTGATAATACCACAAAAAGAATCGAACTTGTAAAAGCTTCAAAGAAACAATTGAAGAAGTTCGAGATGCAATCTGTTCTTTCAAAATGGAGAAATTTATTCTTTTTCGGGGATGAGCATTATTGTTGACGGTTTTCAATAGATTTTGAAAAAACTAAAGTTTAAATCTTGAGCAAGATGTTATAGAATCCAATTTAATTCGATCTGATGAATTCTCAATGTTTGAGTTGTTTTAATATAGATTTGAACTTAAAGTCTCGAGATATCATTGTAATGTATAATTGGTAAGAGAATGTGTGGAATTGCAGGAAAATTTAGCTGGGCAACTAAAGTTGATCGGGATCAGATTAAGAAAATGACCGATCGAATGGTTAGTCGCGGTCCGGATGCCGAGGGTTTTTTTGTTAAAAACAGTGTTGGGCTTGGGCACAGAAGATTATCAATCATTGACCTAGATAGTGGAGATCAGCCAATTTTCAATGAGAATAGGAAAATCGCAATTGTTTTCAATGGCGAAGTTTACAATTTTCCTGAACTTAAAGCAGATCTTTTGGCAAAAGGCCACATTTTTTATACCAACACTGATACAGAAGTTATTATACACGGATACGAAGAATACGGTATTGATGGGATTTTGAGCCAGCTTGAAGGTATGTATGCTTTCGCAATTTATGACGAAGAAAAAGATTCTCTATTTATTGCCAGGGATCGATTTGGTGAAAAGCCATTATACTATTTTGAAGAAGGCAAAAATTTCTATTTTGGTTCAGAATTGAAGGCTTTAAAAGATGAAATATCTCACAGGGAAATCTGTGTCGAAGCCTTGAACTTTTTTCTGGCTTTAACTTATATCCCGTCTCCTTTTACTATCTATAAACGGGTTTTTAAGCTGTTACCCGGTCATTATCTTCATGTAAGCCAATCTGGGGTTGAACTTTTTCGATACTTCGAATTCCTTTCTTCAACCGAGAACGATCAAATTAATAATTTTGATGAAGCGAAGGAAGAGTTGCGGAAACTTCTTGCCAGGTCGGTTCAAATGAGAATGGTTTCAGATGTGCCAGTTGGCACTTTTCTAAGTGGAGGAATTGACTCAAGCATTATTTCTGCCTTGATGAGCAAATTTAGTGAAAAGCCTGTGAAAACTTTTTCAATAGGCTTTTTTGAGAAAGATTTCGACGAAAGTGAGAGGTCTAAATACGTTTCGAAAGCCATAGGTGCTGACCATACCCTTTTTTTTCTCGATTTCAAAGAAGCATCTGATAGAATTAATGAGATCGTGGAGAATTTTGATGAGCCTTTTGCTGATGCTTCTGCAATATCAACCTATTTTGTCGCTAAGATTGCCAGGGAGCAGGTGAAGGTTGTGCTTACCGGTGATTGTGCTGACGAGCTTTTTGGTGGGTATGAAAAATATCTTGCCATTAGCTATCAGAATCAATTTAACCAACTGCCCAAAATTTTCCAAAGATTTATTCGATTGATAGTTAATAATGCTCCTCATAACGTTTTTACAAATAACATTCTGAGGAAAGCAAAAAAAATAATTAAAAATTGTGAGTTCGATGAATTCACCATCAACTACAATTTGATGTGTCTAGGCTTTAATGATCAGGAAAGAAAGTCTCTTTTAATTGAAGACTATGACGATATTGTAAAAAGGATTATCAGGCAGCATTTTGAATCTGAAAAACAAAGCGAAATTTTGGAAAAACTTCTTTACACCGATCAAAATGTTGTTCTGGAAGGTTGCATGCTGCCTAAAGTTGATCGGGCCTGTATGCAATGTTCGTTAGAAGCAAGAGTTCCTTTTTTGGATTCAAAGGTGGTTAATTTTTCCCGAAAATTGCCGCCAGAATTTAAAATTAAAGGGAGAAATAAAAAATTCATTTTAAAAGAAGCTTTTAAAGAACTTTTACCCGAAAAAGTTTTTTCTTTTCCCAAGAAAGGATTTGGTTTGCCAGTTGACAGGTGGTTTCGGAAGGAGCTCAGAGATGAACTCTATTCTTTGATCGAGCCTGAATTCGTTAAACAGCAGGGCTTATTTGAACACAGGATTCTTGAAAAGCTGTTTAAAGAACATGAATCTTGTAAAGAAGATCATCGATTTAAATTATGGGCAATTTATGTTTTTCAGAAATGGTGGAAGAGAGAGTTTTATTGAATTATGGATTCAGCTGTATAAATAATGACAAAGATATTATTTTTAGTTACGGAAGATTGGTATTTTTGCTCACACAGGCTGCCGATTGCAAGAAAAGCAATAGAATTAGGTTTTGAAGTTGTCGTTGCAACTCGCGTTGATAAACACAAAGAATTGATTCTTCGTGAAGGAATTCGAGTAATTGAATTAAAAAATTTTAGGAGAGAGTCCAGAAACCCAATTAGTTTTCTTTTAAGCCTCAAAGAAATTATTTCTGTTTTGTTACAAGAAAAACCTGATATTCTTCACAATGTGGCCCTAAAGCCGGTTGCTTTTGGTTCAATTGCTGGCTTTTTTTTCAGACAATTAAAGATAATCAATGCGATTAATGGTTTAGGTTTCATGTTTGCATCTGAAAATTTGAAAACTCGAATTTTCAGGCCTTTTTTTAAGCAATTTTTAAGAATTTGTTTGAAGAATTCGCAGATTATTGTTCAGAATCCTGACGATTTCAATTTTTTTTCGAGGGAAAGCTTGCCAGGTTTGAAAAGTATTCATCTTATACCTGGATCCGGTGTAGATCTATCTTACTTTTTGCCACTTCCAGAACCAGAGGATGATTGGTTTTGCGTGGGCTTGGCCGCCAGGATGTTGTGGGATAAGGGTGTGGGTGAGGCGGTTCAGGCTATTGAAGAATTGAATAGAAAAAAAATTAAAGTAAAACTAATACTTGCTGGAGAAACTGATTTTTCAAATCCTGCAGCAATTTCACCGATAATCCTTCAAAATTGGGGCAGTAAAGACTATGTAGAATGCCTTGGCAGACTTGATGATGTTCGCGAGTTGTGGAAAAAGTGCCATATTGCCATTTTGCCTTCTTATAGAGAAGGCCTCCCCAAATGCTTATTGGAAGCAGCCGCCTGCGAAAGAGCCATTGTCACAACGAATGTTCCAGGTTGTAGAGAAATTGTTGACAATGGGCAGACAGGTTTGCTGGTTCCACCAAGGTCTTCTTCTGATCTTGCAATGGCTATTCAGACTTTACAGGAATCACCAGAATTAAGAAGAAAATTTGGTGTTGCAGGAAGGAAAAAGGTTGAGAAAGATATGAGCGAGGAAATAATTGTAAATTTAACTACGGCACTTTATAAGCAGTCGTCTGGCTTGGGGTTTTAATGATTCCAGTCAGGCGCTTTGGATCGGTAAAAAAAGGAGATGCAGATTGAAAATAGCTATGATAGGAACAGGTTATGTGGGGCTGGTTTCTGGAACCTGTTTTGCTGAATCCGGAAACGATGTGGTTTGTGTTGATAAAGATGAAAAGAAGATTGATGATCTGAAAAAAGGGATTATACCAATTTATGAACCTGGTCTGGAAGGTCTGGTTAAGCGTAATGTCGAAGAGGAAAGACTGTTTTTTACCACCTCCCTCGAAGAAGCAGTTGAAAAATCTCTTTTACTTTTCATAGCCGTTGGTACGCCTCCAGGCGAGGACGGGTCTGCCGATCTTCAGCATGTTCTGGCGGTAGCTCGCGGAATTGGCCGATGCATGAAAGAATACAAAATCATTGTCGATAAATCCACTGTTCCGGTTGGGACGGGTCTGAAAGTCAGGCAGGTTATTCAGGATGAGCTTGATAAGCGCGGGGAAAATCTGCAGTTCGATATTGTCAGTAATCCTGAATTTCTCAAGGAAGGAAACGCCATCGAGGATTTCATGAAACCAGACCGGGTTGTTATCGGTTGTGAAGATGTTCGTACCGGCGAAATTATGAAAGAGCTTTATTCGCCGTTTGTCAGAACTGGCAAGCCAATCCTGATTATGGATGTTCCTTCTGCTGAAATGACCAAATACGCGGCCAATGCAATGCTTGCAACCAAGATATCCTTTATGAACGATATCGCAAATCTTTGTGAAAAATTGGGTGTTGATGTTGCCCAGGTGCGCCAGGGTATTGGCTCTGACAGTCGCATTGGTTATTCGTTCATCTTTCCCGGGGCTGGTTACGGCGGTTCCTGTTTCCCAAAAGATGTTCAGGCTCTTGTCAAAACTGCGGGCCGGAACGATTATCGGCTTGAGATTCTCGAAGCGGTCGAAGCGGTGAATTACCGGCAGAAAAAAGTTCTTTTTTCAAAGATTTCTCAGCGTTTTCCTGATGGTCTTAAGGGAAAAATAATCGCCGTCTGGGGTTTGTCTTTCAAACCAAATACCGATGACATGCGGGAAGCTCCCTCAATTGTGTTGATAGAAAGCCTTCTGGAAGCCGGTGCAAAAGTGGTTGCCTATGACCCGGAGGCGATGAAAGAAGCGAAGAAACATTTCGGTGACAAGATTAGCTATGGTAAAAAAGCTTATGACGTTGTAGAAGGGGCAGATGCACTCGCAATCGTTACTGAATGGAACGAGTTCAGGCGACCTGACCTTGAAAGAATCAAGGGTTTGCTGAAAAATCCAGTTATAATCGATGGAAGAAATCTTTTTGAACCCAAAAAGATGAAAGCCCTTGGATTCGATTATGAGGGCATAGGCAGAAAATAATTGGAACAAAGAAAGCTGCAAAACTTTCTTGTGACCGGTGCTGATGGGTTCATCGGCAATGTGCTGGTCGAAAGCCTTCTGGCTCGTGGTCAGAAGGCTTTTGCCCTGTTGCTTGAACCCAGGCAAGGGAAATGGGCCGGGCAGCTTGGCTGTAATCTTGCCGACGAATCATCTGCTCTTGATCTTTCAATTATTCCGAAGATCGACTGTATTGTGCATCTGGCGGGTAAGGCTCATGCCTTGAGTGAAATCGGCGAAGGTGATGAATATTTTGCCATCAATACCCGGGGAACGAAAAAGCTGCTTGAGGCTGCGCAATCGGCCGGGGTAAGGCGGTTTGTCTATTTCAGTTCGGTAAAAGCCATGGGCGAGGGCGGTTTTGAAGCAGAGAATGAAAACAGCCCCTGCCAGCCCGTTGGCCCATATGGGCAGAGCAAACTGGAAGCTGAAAAGCTCGTGCTGCATGGAGGGTATGTCCCGGAGCCGGTGGTAATAAGGCCAACAATGGTTTATGGGGCAACCGACAAGGGCAATCTGCCACGTATGATTAAAATGGCAGCGCGCGGCCTTTTTCCGCCCCTGCGTGATTCTGGTAACCGTCGCTCGATGGTGCATGTGGATGATATCGTTCAAGCTGCCATTCTTGCTGCCGAAAAGCCTGAGGCCATCGGCAGGACTTATATTGTTTCGGACGGACAGGCCTATTCGACCAGGATGATTTATGAATCAATCATGCGGGCCCTGGGGAAAAAAATACCTCCCTTCGATGTTCCTGATCTGATGATGAATCTGCTGGCTAAATGCGGCGATATGATAGGCAAAATAAGAGGGAAAAGATTCGTTTTTGATTCAGATGCATTTGCAAAACTCAGAGATTCGGCTTATTATGACACTTCTGCAATTGAAAGGGAGCTGGGCTTCAAACCCACCCGATCTCTTGATAACTCGATAAAGGAAATAGTCGAATTTCTGAAATGATCGCACCTCTAATTGCCGCTTTTGTGGCGGCCATGGTCTGTTGCAAAATTCTCATCTTCCGGGCTGCCCATCTTTTTGTTGATGAGCCCAATGAACGTTCTCTGCATTCGGTGCCGACTCCAAGATTCGGTGGAATAGGTATTCTTGTCGGCATTCTGGTCGGGTGGCTGCTCGTTGTTTCTCAAAAGGGCATGGTCAATGAAGTAATTTTCATTGGAGCAGGCGTGATTCTGATCAGCTCAATTTCGTTGTTCGATGATTTTTTCAGGCTTTCGCAGGCAAGCAGGTTTCTCGTTCACTTTTGTGCTTCAGCTCTGATGGCTGGCGGCCTGGTTTATGGTGTCGCCGGTTGGGGCTGGCTGGTCTTTTATACCATCGGCACTATCTGGATGATCAATCTCTACAATTTTATGGATGGGATGGACGGTTTTTCCGGAGGGATGGCTTTCGCCGGTTTTCTTTCCCTTGGCCTGGCTGGTTATTTCAAGGATGTTCTGGTTTTTTCGTCATTGAATGTGATTGTCGCCGCCGCTGCCGCTGGGTTTCTCGTTTTCAATCTTCCGCCGGCCAGGATTTTTATGGGTGACGCAGGGTCGGCCACCCTGGGTTTTCTTGCCGCCGGTTTTTCGGTCTGGGGAATTCGCGATCAGGTTTTTCCACTGTGGTTTCCGTTTCTGGTTTTTTCACCCTTCATCGTCGATGCCTCGGTAACCATTCTTCGCCGTCTGTTCAACCGGGAAAAAATCTGGCTGCCCCACCGAAAGCATTTCTATCAGCGTCTGGTGCTCAATGGCTGGTCGCACCGTAAAACCGTTATCGTTGAATATTTTTTGATGCTTGCCTGCTCGGCCAGCGCATTTTTAATTGATAAGCACGATTTTGCCATTCCCGGTTTGCCGGTCTGGCTGGCGGTATACATAATTCTGGGTATTCTTGTTGAAAGAAAGGTTCGAGCCAGGGCGCCTTTTTCCAGTTAGCCTGGTCGCAGCCCAGGGCACGCCAAAGTATAATGCCCTCCGCGACCAGGGCACCTCAGCCTGCTTTTTTGTTGGTGCGCCTGGTTTTGCGGGGTTTGTAAGCCTCAGATGGTTCGCTTACTTTATTTTCTTTTTTGGCGAGTTCGATTAACTGAAGAACTTTTTCTTCGCTTAAATCAGTGATTTTCGCGATTTCGCCAGGACTCATGCCGTGATGCAGCATATTCAGGCACATTTCCGCCTGGCCTTTTTCCTGACCCTCTTTGATTCCCTCTTTGATTCCCTCTTTGATTCCCTCTTTGATACCTTCTTCGCGGCCTTCTTTCAGACCTGCCCGTCGTGCCGCCTGCTTCTCGGTATTCATGTCAAGAATGAACATTTCCCGGCTTATCATAATTTCTCTTAAAACTTCATCGGTATTGGCGACTGCCATAATATTCACCACCTCTTCTATTCCCTTTTCCTGCCTAAGATCTTCTGGTAAATCGTTCTACTGAACGATATAATTCTCCAAACTTCAAAAGGTGTAGCCATTTCTCAAATCTGGTCCGCAAACTGGCGGGCTTTTTCCCGTCAAATTTTGACAGTTCAACAAAATGATATTCAATAAGGTCGGTCAAGGGACGTAGGGTATCAACATGACTAATCATGAATTTATTGTAAATGTCAGGCTCTTCAACTATTGTTTCACCCATTATCCATAGGCAGATGGTTTTATTCAGGTCGGCATAACTGCCACTTTTCGCCAGTTGTCTTGCATAGCTGACCGAAGAGTAATAAATGATTCGCTTAATAAGCTCCTCATTGCGGCGCATCTGCACTTCAATGCAAAACCGGTTTCCGGCACGGTCTTTAGCCCGGACATCGATAATGCTCAACTTATCCCTGCGAAATTCTGGAATATTGAAAGGGTTGAGAATCTCAAGCTCTTCTATCTGCTTGGTGCCTTTCAGCTGCAGAAGAGCGTTGAGCAATAATACAAGAAGTCTTTCATTGCCCGGGCTGGAAAAAACGATCTTGAAGACAATGTCGTTGGTCAGCCCAAAGAATTTTCCGTCGTCGATGTAATCGAAATAATCACCCATAATTCCGCTCCTGGTAAGAGTCTATCATTTTCTCCAGATTGAAGCAACAAGCCTTGAAGCCTGGCTGACTCCGTTTACCAAAGCAGCCTGATTTTTCGCTCGATTACTTTTTCAGGGGCGGTAAGACCTTTTTGAAGTCGATTTTCATTTCGGGGAAAGCGGTTGAGGTGATTTCTGCTTCAGCATCGTAAACCTGTGAAGCCGTGAATTTGCCGTTTTTGCCGAGGCTGTAAACCGTAATGATGCGATTGGTCGGATCGACGAGCCAGTATTCGCGAACCCCGTTTTCTTCGTAGAGGCGGCGTTTTTTTATGTGATCGCGGCTGGCGCTCGACGGCGAAAGGATCTCGACGATCAGGTCAGGTGCGCCGAGGCAACCGTGCTCGTCAAGTTTTTCAGGATCACAGACAATCAGAATGTCTGGCTGGACAACTTGAATGATGTCATCATTGTTTTTCGATTTACGGTTAAGCCTGACATCGAACGGGGCTGCAAAAACCTTGCAGGTTCTTTCCCTGAACCAGGTATGGAAAAGTGTTATCAACTCAACCAATACACTTTGATGGGTCGTTCCCGGGGCCGGGCCCATATCGTAAAGCTCGCCGTCGATGATTTCGTAGCGCTTGTCATCGTCGATTTTCAGATAATCGGCGTAGGTGTAGACCTTTTTCTTAGATTTTCGCGAGGGTGCAGCCATTTTTTTCTCCGTGGTTTTTTACCATTTTAACTCATTTATAGATAAAATTCTACCGGGGTTTCATTGGTTATAACGGGGAGAGGTAAGCTTTTTATGTCTTTTTGCTCGGGTCATTTCGACCTCTTGAAGAGGCTCAATGACCGGCTTGGATGGCTTTGGCGCTTAGAGTGGGCTGCTGGGCAGGTTGATCAGGCTGGCGTGGATCAGCTCGGACTCGGTGAGTGAGTCGGACGGGCATTCCTTGAACATTGGCAAGTCGTTGAGCAGATGCCAGGCGGGGCGGGCCTTGATGCCGTCGGCGTTGAGGTCGTTGAGCAGCTGGTCGCGGTCGGCGCGACTGTGGCTGTTGACCATGATGGCGCTGAGCCAGTAGTTGCTGTGGCTGCCGGCAGGCTCAGGCAGGAAGCTGATTGCGTCGATGCCGGAAAAAAGCTCCTGGTAGCGCCAGGCGAGCAAGCGCTTGCGTTCAAGAAATTCATTAAGTGTTTCGAGCTGGGCGCAGCCCAGGGCCGCATTCAGGTTGGGCATTCGGTAATTGAAGGCAACGCAGTCGTGATAGTATTCCCAGTCGTGGGGAAGCTTGCCGGTGGTGGTCAGGTGCCTGGCCCTCTCGGCGAGCGCGTTGTCGTTGGTCATGATGGCGCCGCCGCCGCCGGTGGTGATGGTCTTGTTGCCGTTGAAACTCAACATGCTCATCAATCCGTGGTTGCCAACGTGCTTTCCGTGATATAAAGAGCCCATTGCCTCAGCAGCATCTTCGATCAAAGCGATGCCAAAGTCGTCGCACACTTTTTTTAACTCATCGAGATGGGCCGGGTGCCCAAAACAATGCATGACGATCAGGGCTCGCAAAGGCCTGCCGGTCTGGCGGTTGCAGCAGAATCCGTCGCGCTTTTCCGCGATCTGATCAAGATAGCGGCGCAGTTTGATCGGGCATACGCCCATGGTTTCACGATCCACATCGACGAAATGGGGAACGGCATTGCAGTAAGCAGCCGCATTGGCGGTTGCCACAAAGGTCAGGGCTGGCATCAGCACCTCGTCGTCGGCTTTCACACCGGCGAGTATAAGACAGATGTGCAGGGCGGCGGTGCCGTTAACCGTGGCGATGACGTGCCGGGCCTGGGTGCGCTGGCTCAGCATCTGCTCGAAGCGTGCCACGTACTTGCCCACGGTCGAAACCCAGTTGGTGTCGATGCAGTCTTTGACATACTGCCAGGCGTTGCCGCTGAAGGTCGGCTCGTGTAGCGCGATCGGGCCGTCGGGGCGGCCGGTGACTTTGCGGATGATATCGATGATCTTATGTGAAAGGTCGGTTGGTGCTTTCATACTATTTTTCTAACACACCGGCCACAGCTTGCAAAGTTTTTTCTGCGGGCTGCCGATTGGAAGGCTTGATCAGCCGAATTTGCGGCGGCGGCAGCGCAGAGTGCGAAGATAA
>JBMOKV010000273.1:0-2083 GCA_049325495.1 Candidatus Rifleibacteriota bacterium
CCGGGAAAAACGCCATGGTGCTTGGTCGTTCAAACATAGTCGGAAAGCCGATGGCAATGCTGCTCACCAATGCCAGCGCCACTGTGACGGTTGCCCATTCGAAAACCCGTGATTTACCCGAACAGATTGGCCGGGCTGAAATTCTGGTTGCCGCCATCGGTAAGCCGGAATTTGTTAAAGGCGCATGGATAAAGGAAGGTGCCGTGGTAATCGATGTCGGCATCAATTCGATCGACGATCCGGCGGCGGCCAGAGGTTATCGTCTGGTCGGCGATGTGGAATATGAAGCCGCAGCGCATCGGGCATCGATGATAACCCCGGTGCCAGGAGGAGTGGGACCGATGACCATTGCAATGCTGCTGTCGAACACCTTGAAAGCCAGAAAAAAATATTTCAATCAGGAATAATGGAGATACTGACATGGAACTAGATACCCTGTTAATGACCCCCGGTCCGGTTCATCTTGATTCAGAAGTTCTTCTTGCCGGTGCCAGGCCATTGAGCCATCATCGCACCACCGATTTTTCGCCGCTTTATGAAGATTGTGTACGCCGGCTGAAAACGTTTTTCGGCACCAGCCAGCGCCTTTATTTGACCACTTCTTCAGGCACCGGGGTTATGGAAACCGCGATTGCCAACCTGTTCAACGACGGTGAAACTGTTTTGTGCGTTGATACGGGTATTTTCGGGCAGCGCTTTGCCAAAATCGCCGAAGCGTTCAGACTTAAAGTAATTACGATCAAATGTGAAGACGGCAAAAGAGTTCGCGTCGAACAGATCGCCGATGCTCTTGAAAAACACCCGGAAATAGCCGGGGTTACCGTAACTTTCAACGAAACTTCGACCGGCATCTGGAACGATGTAAAATCGATCGGCGAATTTCTCAAGGACAAAAACCGCATTTTCATTACCGATGGCGTTTCAGGTATCGGGGCATTGCCCTTCAAAATGGATGAATGGCATGTTGACGTAGCGGTTTCTGCTTCGCAGAAGGGTTTTCTGACCCCTCCGGGCGTTGGCATGATTGCCCTTTCAGAAAAAGCCTGGCACAAGGTTGAATCGGTAAAATGCCATGGTTATTATTTCGATCTCAAGCTTTATCGCGACAATCAGGATCTTCCGGTTCCCGCCTACCCCTGGACACCTGCGATCAATGTAATGTTTTCACTGCAGGTTGCGCTTGAAAAGCTTGAGAGAATGGGTATTGAAAATGTTTTTGCCCATTATGCCAAATTGGCCGGTGGTTTAAGAGCAGCTTTGAAAGCCCTTGGTCTCAAGATTTTCACCGAAGAATCGGCAACTTCAAACGTTCTGACGGTTTTTTACGTTCCCGAAGGAATCAACCCGAAAGAAATCGTTGCCGAAATGCGCAACCGTTACGGCATTCTGATTGCCGCCGGCCAGGGGCCCTTTATTGAAAAGGTTCTGCGCATTACCACGATCGGCGCCATTGGTGAAAGAGACCTGATCGGCACCGTTGGTCTGCTTGAAATGGTTCTGCAGAAAAAAGGTTACCTGAAACAGGCTGGCAACGGAGTTAAGGCGATGATGGAATTTTTTCTGCAGCAGGAAAGGTGATTGAAATTGAACGAAAGCAAGCTTGATAAAATCAGATCAATCGAAGAAGTAGGCAGCGAACTCGGTCTGCTTCCCGAAGAAATTGAACCCTATGGTCGTTTGAAGGCTAAAGTTGCCTACAGTGCCCGCAACCGGGTTGCCGGCAACAAGAATGGCAAACTGGTACTGGTTTCGGCAATGACCCCCACACCTGCCGGCGAAGGCAAAACCACGACCTGCATTGGTCTTGCTGATTCTCTTCGGGCCAAGGGGCGAAAAACCGCACTTTGTCTGCGCGAGCCATCCATGGGGCCGGTTTTCGGCATCAAAGGCGGCGCGACTGGCGGCGGCAAAAGCCAACTGGTGCCCATGGAAGAAATCAATCTGCATTTTACCGGCGATATTCATGCGGTAACCTCAGCCCACAACCTTTTGACAACTTTATGTGCCAACCACATCAATTTTGGCAACCAGCTGCGCATCGACCCGAAAGCTGTTCCTTTCAAAAGGGTCATGGATATGAATG
>JBMOKV010000274.1:0-15723 GCA_049325495.1 Candidatus Rifleibacteriota bacterium
TGCTCTGCCCGATGCCCCTACCGTGCCGATTGCTTCGCCGGCTCTGATTTTCTGACCTTTTTTGCACGAAATTTTCTGCAGGTGGCCAAAATAAAGAGTCAGGCCCCGGGTGGTTTTTATTTTCACCATGCGTCCCATTAAACCGGCTCTGCCGGCACTTAAAACCACACCTTCCGTCGGTGAAACAATTCTGGTGCCTTTTCTGGCTTTGATGTCGATGCCGTTGTGAAAAGATCTGACGTAGGTAACCGGGTGACGGCGCATGCCAAAAGCCGAAGAAATCAGACCTTTAACCGGCCAGATGAATGAATTGCCCTTTTTTTCAGCCTTCTGACTTTCAACTTTTACGATTCTGAAAGTCTTCGGCTGCAGAGCCGGCACCGGTGGCAGCTTGCCGAATTGGTTAAGCCCCGCTGCCGTATGTTGAAGGTCCTGGTGGAGCTCGGCAAAAAGGCTCTTCATCGGCAACCAGAAGCTTTTTTCAAGAGTCGGCCTGAAGGTGAAATCGGCACTGAAAGCAAGTTCGAACGGTTGCGCCAGTGGAACGTTCAATTGCAGCAGAACGACGGCGGCCAGGGCCAGAAAAAAGCGCAGCGGGTTGGATAAAACCGGGGTAGAGCTTTTATTCATCATTCTGAACTTTTGCTGCTTGAACCTTTGTAATTGGGATTGATGAGACTCAGGAATTCAGCATTGTCTTTGGTATTGGATATGCCCTTGACCAGCATTTCGATGATTTCCTGCGAGCTCTTGTCTTCGAATGCACGGCGGAGAATGATGACCTTCTTGAGATCTTCGGGATCCATGAGCAGTTCTTCTTTGCGGGTGCCCGACATTTTGACATCGATGCAGGGGAAAATGCGTTTGTTGAATAGTTTGCGGTCGAGATGCAGCTCCATGTTGCCGGTGCCCTTGAATTCTTCGAAAATTACTTCATCCATTTTCGAACCGGTATCGATCAGGGCGGTGGCAATGACGGTCAGGCTGCCTCCATGTTCTATTTTTCTGGCTGCGCCAAGGAATCTTTTGGGCTTGTGAAGCGCAAAGGGGTTAACACCACCAGAAAGGGTCTGGCCGGCTGAGGGCATCGAAATGTTATATGCCCTGGCCAGGCGGGTGATCGAATCGAGCAGAATAACCACGTCACGGCCCAGTTCGGCGTGGCGTTTGGCTTTCTCGAGAAGCAGTTCGGAAACCTTGATGTGGTTGTTGATGTGTTCATCGAAGGTCGATGCAACAACTTCGGCGTTGACCGAGCGCCGCATGTCGGTGACTTCTTCAGGTCTTTCATCGATGAGCAGAATCAGCATCAGGACTTCCGGGTGGTTGGCGCTGATAACGTTGGCAATCTGCTTGAGCAGAACGGTTTTACCTGCTTTTGGCGGGGCTACGATCAAGCCGCGCTGCCCTTTTCCAATCGGGCAGACCAGATCGAAAACGCGGGTGGAAGTGTCGTCTTCACCCAGTTCGAGTTTGAAGCGGTCGGTGGGGAAAACCGGGATGCCTTCTTCAAAATTAGTGCGGGTGCGGATTCTTTCAAGGCTGACGCCGTTTACCGCTTCGATTCTCAGAAGAGAATTGTAGCTTTCGTCGTCTTTGGCAATTCGCACCTGTGCAACTATGGTATCGCCGGTCATCAGGCCGTAGCGCTTGAGCTGCGAGGGCGAAACATAAACATCGTCATCATTCTGAACATAACTTCGGGTGCGCAGAAAGCCATAACCTTCCGGAAGTATTTCGAGAACGCCTTCTGAAAGGGCAAGACCTTGCTGGGCCAGTTGCTCGCCAAGTACTGCTCTGATGAGATCCTGTTTTTTCATTTTTTCAGGATTCTCGATGTTCATCGCTTTGGCGACGGCTCGCAGGTTTTTTATTGACTCTTCGCAGAGTTGAAGATAAGTGAATGAAGGATTGTCCACAATTGCTTTCCTTTCTAGGAATAACAGGGTATAGGTTGTATCCGGGTTTGGCCGGTATTAGTTCTTAAGGTCTTTTGGGCGGGACGACAGCCTTGGAAAGTTGCATGAAAAGCATATCGCCTAGGCCGATGGTCATCGATTTGGATCTTTCCTGGTCAAGCATGTCAGAGAAGATCTCTTCGGCCTGCCCGCCATGGATCAGGCCGGTTTTTTTTACGGTTTTTCGCATTTCTTTCAGCATCTGGTGCATGAAGATAGATTCAAAGTCAGAGCAGGCCTTGCGCAGTTTATCCAGTTCCTTTTTCTTGGCTTCCGGAAGACTGGCGATAGTAGCCGCATTCAGACTTGCATTGAGGGGAATTCGACTCATTTATCTTACACCAAGCTTGTTTTTCAGATCATTGAACTTAGGATTCTTCGGGTCGATTTCAAGGGCTTTGTTGAGATTTTCCAGGGCTTTGCCGGTATTCCCGCTGGACTGGTAAGCTTCTGCCAGAGCATAAAAAGCGTCGGCATCACTGTAAAGCATGCCGAAGCTGTAATGAAAGTCAACCTGGTCGGTGTCGTATTCTACTGCCTTTTCGAGGTTCTGCACGGCCTTTTCCAGATCGTTCATGTAGAAGTGGCAGCGCCCTATGTAATAATAACCTTCAGCGAATCTTGATTTGCTTTCAACCAGATGCTGATAGCGGTCAATTACTCTTTTAAAATATTTGTTTGATTGATTTTCCATGCCTGATTTTTTGCAGGCAATGGCCATCAGATAAGAGGCCATGAGATTTTCGGGGTCTTTGTCCAGGGCGGTCTGAAGGTTGGTTATCGCTCTTTCGTTTTCCCCGAGCTGAATATACACCAGACCGGTATGGGAATAGGTTTCTCCGTGGGTTGGGTCAAGATCGAGGGCTTTGTTAAGAGATTCAAGGGCTTCTTCAAATTTTCCCAGCATGGCCAGTGACCGGCCAAGGTCAAAATGGGAGTTTTCGTTTTCCGGGTTGAGGACGATGGATTTGCGATAAACATCTACAGCCTCGCTGATCGCGCCTTTTTTGAGATAATAATCACCAAGCTTGTTGAAAGCCTGGGCAAAATCAGGGTCGATCTCGATGGCTTTTTTCGCTTCACTGATTGCCTGGTCAATTTTTCCGGTCAGCGCAAAGGAAATGGACCGGTCAAGATGCTGATTCGCCAGATCTCTTTCTTCTATCGAAATTGGTGCAACCATTTATGGGGGACCTCACAAGGGGAAGAATCCTGTCTGAATAAAAACATCAAACTGTTTCAGTAATTTATATCATACCCTCCGATGAAATCGCAACCCCTGCAAACAAATAAATTCAAAACCGGGTTGAAATCACATTACTTTAAGCTCTCCGTGAAGTGCACCGGCTGCATCGATGGCCTGAAAAATCGCGATCAGATCTTTCGGCGATGCCCCGACCGCATTCAACGCTTCAACCAGGTCGTCAACCGTGGTCTCGCCCTGAACTTCAATCATACTGGCCGTTTTCGGTTCCTGGCGATTGCGCCCCGCAGTCTGGTTAGGATCATCAACTTCAATTCTGATTCCATTGTGTGAAATAATTACCCTGCTGATTCTTACGCTGTTGCCCACAATAACGGTGCCGGTGCGTTCATTGATGACTACACGGTTGGGTTCTTCCACTGAAAGGGTCAGATCTTCGATGTTGGCGGCAAACGAAACCGGGTCATCCATCATACTGCTGGGAACCTTGACTTCAATGGTGCCGGGGTTGGTTATGCGTGCCCACCCCAGGCCATAGATTCGGTCGATCGCCTCTTTAACATGGCGGGTCAGCGTGCTGTTTTTGCTTTCAAGCAGAATATTGAACTTGCCGTTGCGGGCAAACTTGTCTTCAACGCCCCGTTCCATAATCGCACCCTGAGGAATCTGGCCAACGGTCAGATGATTTTTCTGCCCGCTGCGTGCTGCTGCGCCGCCGCCTGCCTGGCCCGATTCGAAGCCCCCGATTGAAACCTGCCCCTGGGCTACCGCATACACCTGTCCGTCACCGCCTTTGAGCAGTGTCGGTAAAAGAACGCCCCCGGCAAGGCTTTTTGCATCGCCGATCGAGCTGACGGTAATCGGAAAAGATTCGCCGGGTCTGCCATAAGAAGGCAGCATCGCGGTAACCACCACGGCGGCACAGTTCTTGGTCTGAATCTGGTTGGCGGTCAGTTCCATGCCCATGTTCTGCAGCATGCCCCTGATCATTTCAATGCTCATGTCGCTTTTGTCGCCGGTGCCGTCGAGCCCCGTGATCAGGCCATAGCCGATCAACTGATATTCGCGGTCGCCGCTGAACCTGGCAATATCCTTGATTCGCACCTGTGCCTGCGGAAAGGCCGGGGTGCTGGTAAAGGTCAGAACGATGCTGAAAAACAGCAGAATCGCACTAATTTTTCTCGATGACATCATGGTTGATTTGCCTACTTCCATGTTCAGATGCACTTCCTTATGCTTTTTTCCTGAAAACATCAGGCTCTGGAAATAATATCGACATTTTTCCCCAAAGAATTAAGAGTATTTTCTTCGATTGAATTTGAGTCATTTTATGAAACAAGGTGAAACCTGGTATATAAATCTTGATCCTACTGATACAATGTATTCAGAATCCAAAAAGATTTAATTAGAATTTGTCTCAAAATTCATAAACGTCATGCCTGCGTAGGCAGGCATCCAGGGGAATTTAAGCTGGATTCCAGCCTGCGCGGGAATGACAAGATTGTTATGCCAGCGAAAGCATGTATCCAGTTGGCGTTTTGATCATGCTTTCGCGGCAATTTTGAGATGAGTTTTAGTATTGCGAATAATGATTGATCTTGCGTAGCCAGGATCTATCTGGTTAATAAGGTGTGAAGCATGCTTGTCGAGGTGAAAGATAAGAATGAAATAGAGCGGTTTCTTGCCCACAATGCTGCTTTGAATATCTACAGTATAGGTGATCTTGATGATTTTTTCTGGCCTTACACCAGGTGGTACGGAATAAGGCGGAACAATAAGCTTGAATCACTTGCAATGCTTTATTCGAGCGGGGCATCTGCATGCACTTTGCTCGCATTTTCAGAGCCTGTCGATGCGGGATGCCGGCTTCTCGAACAAATGACTCCTCATCTTCCTTTAAGCTTTTATGCCCACCTTTCTCCTGGCCTTGAAAAAGCTCTTTGCCAGAACTTTTCCGCAGATTTCCATGGTAACCATCAGAAAATGTTTTTAAATAAACTTTTGATTGACCCGGATCTTGATCTGACCCGAGCAACTTTATTGTCGAAAACAGACCTGCCAGCCATTATGAAATTGTATCAGGAGAGCTACCCGGGGAACTGGTTTGACCCTAGAATGCTTGAATCTGACAGATATTTCGGAATTTTTTCTGGCGATGAACTGATAAGCATTGCTGGAATTCATGTCTATTCAAAAAAATACAGAGTGGCAGCCCTGGGAAATATTACCACTCATATAAACCATCGTGGAAAAGGCCTGGGAAGCCTTGTCACCACAAAACTTTGCCAGGCTCTCGTATACGATGGTCTTTCGATTGGTCTGAACGTAAAATCAGATAATGCCAAAGCAATCAGCTGCTATGAAAAGATCGGTTTTCGAAAAGTTGCAGATTACCGGGAATACAATTTCCAGAGAAAACAATAGGGGCTGAGAAAATCTGCTGACCCAGCAATAGAACATGCTTTTTCAATAAAGACGACTGGCTGATTGTAAGGCCGGTTAAACCGACTTCGACTCAGAAAAAACGCCGGTAAATGAGGCCGCCGCCGGCGGGAAAAGAGCCGAACTCAGTTCGCATTCTGCCGTTAATCTCTGGCCTTGCGCCTGAATTCAACCAGCCGAACAGCGAGATGTCCGATTCATCATCGAGACTTATATTCAACACGGGCTGGAAAAGAGTCGAATGATCTATCAGGTTCACCATTGCATTCAGATTGAGATTGACCAGCGGCGAAACTTCTCTGCTGCTGTTGAATACCAGATAATCGCTTGCCGCAAGATGAACCCAGTTCTGCTGCAGCGGTCTGGTTAAATAAACATTTGAATAATCTCTGGCCTTTTCTGCGCCGAAATCCTGATGCAGATAAGCTATGCCGTGTCGCCAGTCGCTGCCCATACCTTTGTCGAACCCGACGATCCATGACGAAGCCAGATTTTTTGAAATTCCACCGAAAATACTGTCAATTCTGTTCAGTCTTTGAAACAGCCCCACTTCTCCCCAGCAGTTGATTTTGCGCCTTTCACCTTCCCAGCCCAGAGCGGCAAAGTTGCGCTCTCTGAAACGCCCGGCAATAATTTCAACATCGATTCCTGAAAAGGTGTCACGTCCGCGTCCGATTATCGCGTTTTCCTGCGGCTTTGCCGCTGCGGCAAAAATCAGCTCCAGTTCGCCGGTCGAGCCAGATACGGTTCGGACCCTTATGGCATCGATTCCCGGCTTATAGCTTGAATCAAGATACCCGGGCTGAAATGGTGACAGAACATCCATTACCGAAACGAAATGGCTGGTGCCAAAGCTGATTGGCTGCCGCCCGATCTGGAAATCATAATTTCCCGAAGAGAATGAAACTTCACAGCGCTCAATCTCATGACCGCCGCGCCAGTTGCTGCGATCAAGCCACATGGAACCAACTTTCCAGGCTTTAAAACCCGTGTCACGATTGCCCGTCTGCCAGTCTCCAGACTTTTTCAAAGCATTTTTTGAATACCAGTTTGCTGCCATTTCAGCTTCGAATCTGAATCTCAGGTTGTCGGTGCGCTGGTTGAAAATCAGGCGGTCAAGCAATTGCAGCTGCATGGTGGGTTTGCTTGAAACAGACTTATTGTAAGCTTTCGGCCAGCTGTTGAAGCTGGATATCAGGCGGGTGGCAACATTCACCTGAGCGGTGAGGCAGCCTGTCTGAAACAATAAGATCAGCAGGAGCGCTTTGAATTTATGCACTTTTTCGATGGTCCTCGAACAATTTTCCATCTTTCAGACTGATTACCCGCCGGGCAATGTCGATGACCCGCGAATCGTGGGAACTGAAAAGAAAGGTTATCTTTTGCTCAAGATTCAGCTTTTCCATCATCTTCAAAAGGCTGATAGCCGTTTCGCTGTCAAGATTCGCGGTTGGCTCGTCAGCCAGGATGATTGCCGGCTTTCCGATTATCGCCCGGGCAACTGCGACGCGTTGCTGCTGGCCGCCGCTCAATTCCCCGGGTTTGCGGCCCTCAAGCCCTTCAAGACCAAGCTCTTCAAATAACGTCATGATTCGACCCCGATGCTCTGACTCAGGAACCCCCTGAATCTGCAGAATGAACTGCACGTTTTCATAGGCTGTCAACACCGGCACCAGATTATAAGCCTGAAAAACGAAGCCGATTTTGAACAGTCTTTCCTGGGTCAATTCGTTGTCAGACTTCAAATTCAGCGATTCACCGTTGAGAAATATTTCACCCTCGGTTGGGCGGTCAAGCCCCCCGATCAGATTCAGCAGGGTGGATTTGCCACTGCCCGATGGCCCGGCCAGCACCGCAAATTCGCCCGGTTCGAGGCTGAGGTTGAAACGGTCTACTGCCTTAACCTGCAACAATCCGCTTTCAAAAAAACGGGATACATTTTTCAATTCGACCGTTGCCATTGAAATCTCCTTTCAGATCAGAATCGCCGCATGGCTTCTGCCGGCCTGATTCGCAGCGCTTTGTTGGTGGGATAAAGGGCTGCCAGCAGAACCAGAACAATCATGGTCAGACTCAGGGCGATCATCCAGTGCCATTCCCAGGCGCTGCGGATAACCGGCTCGAACAGCATGCCGGCTATTTCCTGGGCGCCGAAAGCGCTGCTGAAATCAAGGCCGAAATACCAGGTGTACCAGCTGAAAATGCTGCCCATTGCGAAACCAGACGCTGCACCGATTATGCCCAGAAGCAGCGCTTCGGTAAAAATCAGTATTCTGATTTTTCTGTGGTTCATGCCCAGAGCCTGTAAAAGGCCAAATTCACGGGTTCTTTCGATAACGCTCATCAGCATCAGATTAACTGTACCGATGGTTACCAGCAGGAAAAAGATAACGACCATTACTTTCAGCTGCGAATGGTCCATTTTTATGGTGTCGGCAAGCTGCTTTGAAGTTATTTCCCAGGAAAATGCCGCAATGTCTTTATGCCCGGCGCAGGCTTTCTGCAACCTGGCCAGCACATAATCTAGCTTTTCAGGCTGCGGCAGAATCAGGGCTATTTCATGAACCGCATTTGCATTGCCAAGGCCGGCGGCAAGACTGCTGCAGCTCACAAAAACAGTGCTCCCGTCAACCTGGCTGACTCCGCTCTTGAAGATTCCCGCGATTCGATAAAGGCGGCTGGCGATTTCCCCGTTGAAATCCTGCATCATCAGCACCAGTTTGTTGCCGGTCTTCAGCCGCAGAGATTCCGCCAGCTTTACTCCGATATATGCGGTTTTTTCATCTCCGGGAGCGGGAATTTCTCCCGATTGTCTTCTAGTGTCGCTTAAAAGCGGGTTGATTTTTTTCTCGGCGGCGAAATTTACCCCAAGAATCATGGCGCTGCGCGAATCATGGCTGCTTCTCGCCAGCCCTGCAATCTGAAGTCTGGGCAGCTTTTCCATCTCATTGCTTTCACTCTGAAGAATGCCCATGCCCGCATCAACATCGAAAAACAATTCTGCCAGCCTTTGCTCGGGATAATCGGGATGGTGTAGACTCAGATGGCCGCTTCCCATGCGAACACCATCTTCAATCATTTTGTTATAGGAACCGCGGGTCAGATTCTGCATCCAGATTACCAGGGCAAGGCTGCCGGCAATGGCCAGAAGCTGAATGCAGGTTCTGCCTGGATTTCTCCAGATATTTCTCCATGCCAGTTTTAACCAGAGCATATCAACCCTCCCGCAGTGCTTCAACCGGCTTTAACCGATAAAGACGAAAGTTTGGAAGCAGCGAAACGAGAAAGCCCAGCGCGAGCATGGCGGCAATGGGCATCAGGAAAGAAATCCAGGTCGGAACACAGAATAAAACCGGCTTCATGGTTGAGCCGCCCCAGGAAATGGCCTGCATCCAGCGGCTCAGATCAAGGGGGCGATAATAGAGATAAAAGTTGGCAGTCATTCCGATTATTGCGCCGATAAGAGCCGATATGCCTGAAATTATAAGGCTTTCAGCGGTTATCAGCCCAGCCAGGCCCAGCCGGTTCATGCCGATTGCTTTGAGAATGGCAAATTCTTTCTGTCGCTCGATAAATGCCATATACATGGTGTTAAAGGTTATCAGGGCAAGGGCAGCGTAATAAAGAAAAGTGGTGAACAATTGAACCCGCAGCCAGATTTTGAGCAGGTCGGCAACCTGGGGAAACATGCTGTGCCAGGCGGTTGCTTCGATGAGGCCGGCTTTTCCCAGAGACTGGGCAATGGTCTGGGCCTGCATTGGGTCGCGAAGAAACAGTCTCAGACTGTGAACCCGGTTTTCGAGAACGAAAATTTCCTGTGCCTGCTTAAGATTGATAAAGGCCATGGCGGAATCACGCAGATTGTCGCCCGATGAAAATATGCCGCATACGACCAGAATTTCTGAGGCGATTGAGCCGTCGGCACCGGTTCCAAGAAGAATAATTTCACTGCCGACCGTTGCCTTGATTCTCTGGGCAAGGCTCTTGCCGATGATTATCTGTCGGTCTTCACCGCTGAGAAATTGACCGGTGATCATGTCATCGGCCAGTCTGCTTCGGCCGATTTCTGACGTCGGGTCGATGCCGATAACCTGTGAGGGCTGAGTCTTGTTTTTCTCACCGTCTCCACAACTTAGCAGGGCAAAAACGCTGATTCGCGGGCAAACACCCTTTACCAGCGGGCGAAATGATTCGGGCAAATCATTCGCTGCATTTTCGTCGATATTATCGGAAATGTTGGGGTTCTCGACATATCCAGGAGCGGCCAGGCAGACATGCCCGTTTTCGCGCTCGGTTGCGTTATTGATGAGATTCCAGAGAATTCCATCATAATAACCGAGTGAGAAAACCAGAGTTGCGCATGCAAAAATCATGGCTGCCATCGTCAGCTGGGTGCGGCGACGGTTGCGCCAGATGTTGCGCCAGGCCAGTCTTGCAAAAAGATTCATCGATTTCTCAAACTTTTGATTGAAAACAGGTTGCTGTCAAGCTTAACATCGAAGTCTATTTTTTCATAGAGCATCTGCGTATATTCTTCGGGCTTGTCGAGAGGCTGAATTGTGACTTTCATGGGCAGAAGCCGACCGTTAACCGTTTTTACGCCGGAAAAAATTATGGTTCGAACCTGAACCCCTTCTTCGTCGTAATATCTGATTTCAAGCGGAATCAGCTTTTCCGCATCGAGTCGATAGATAATTTTACCCCAGACCACTGCCGCATCTTCTCTCGGTATGCCGGTAATTTCGATTTCGCTGGCGTTGCGGCTGCTGACCCTGAGCTGGTAAAGTTCATCGATCTTATTTTCTTTCACCAGATCATCGTTGGTAAGGTGGCTTCCCATCCAGCTGTCACCCATAAGGCTCGATGGAATCTTGATCAGGCGATCGATGCGCGATATGTAGTTCCAGATGTCGTCATTTACCTTGAGGGTGCAGGTTCCCTTTTCCTTTGCCGGCGAAAGAATGCGGGTCAGCAGTTTGTCGCGTCCTTCAGACCAGCTTTCCATGGTCAGCGTTCTTGTCCAGCTGCGGGTTTTGATCTGCATCTGCATCTGCCCATGGGAGGTGTCGCCCTGATACTGGGTTTCAACCGATTTAATCAGCGAAATAACATCGAGGTCGTCGGTGGAACTGGCGATTGTCTGCCCCTGCAAAGGCTGAATTACAGATAACAACAAAAAAAAGAGCAAGAAAAGGTTTCTCATGGCGCTTTTCCTTTATTTAAGGTTTAAGTCATTTTCTTTCAAGTGTTCTCAGCGAGTCTTCGAGGTCTCTCGCCAGTGCTGTTTCTTTGCTTTTCTGGGCTATTTCCAGGGCTTTAAGAAGAATCGAGCGGGCTTCTTCGGTTTTGCCGGTGGCGGCATAGGTTACCCCAAGAAGCTGCAGATGCCATGGGTCTGTGTATTCGCTGGCTTCGCAGCACTGCAGGGCAATCTTATTCAGCGATTCGGTGCTGGTTGCAACCGCCTGGGCAGCAATCAGGCTGAATATTTTGTCGGCTGACGGGCGGTGTTTGAAGCGGGTAAGGGCTTCGAGATAGTTGCCAAATGCTTCTTCTTTGCTGGAGTGTTTTTCGTGAAGCAGGCCAAGGCTGAAATAGCCCTCGGGCTGCTGAGGAAAAGCAATGACCGCCTGCTGGTAGGTTTTTCTGGCCAGCTCGAGATTTCCTTGAGCCAGGCAGGCATTGCCCGCACCTATCAGCGGCGAAATGTCTCCCGGTGCGGCAAGCGAGGCCATGCGATAGTAGAATTCAGCGTCTGTGAATTTTTTTCGTTCAAAAAACACATTCGCCAGATTGTGCATTGCTGCCGGATAAGATGGTTCGATGGCCAGTGCATCTTTATAATGCCCGATTGCCGCATCTGGTTTGCCGGTGCGAACTGCTGAAAGGCCAAGATTGAAGTGGGCTTCGGCAAAATTCGGCGCAAGCTTGACTGCTCTGACAAATAGCTCAATTGCCTTTTCATATTGACCTGAATTCTGAAAAACCGTGCCAAGATTATTTATTGTATCGATGTCAAAAGGGTTTTTTTCAAGGGATCGATTAAAATAAGCCTTTGCTTCATCGGGGTTTCCGGTCAAAATGAACATCTGCGCAAGCCTTGCTGCGAGCCTGGCATTTTCAGGCGCAGATTCAAGCGCTTCTGTCGTCTGGACGATTGAATCAGCCATGTTGAAGTTTTCTTGAATTGCCAACAACTTGTCATTTAACTGCTTCCTGGTTTGCAGGTTGCTGAATTGGCGGCTAAGAGGGCTGACACCAGCCGCCGCCATGGCTTGAGAAAGGTGAAAAATCCTGTCATTGTCCGTAAAACCGGTTAGCCGGCAGATTTCTTCAAATTCCGGAAAGACTGCGCTAGAAGCGGTTTGTCCAATGATTTTCACGGTTTCCGCGAAAATTTTTGCGGCGGCCAGGTAGTGGCCGTTCTCGGTCAGATGAACATGGTCATAAACCAGATCGCTACCCGTAATTCCGTGTGGATCGGCTTCGGCGAAAATTGTGCTTAAATCGATAAAAGCAGCGTTTGCTTCTTCTGCCGCCTTTTGGGCAACCAGATTAAACGTGGGAAGAGCCCTTACTTTAAAGCAGTCGAGATTCAAAGCATTAACAAATTTTTCATGAGCTTCTGCCTTTTTGCCCAGATTGAGTTTTGCATGGGCAGTGAGCCAGTTTGCCATAGCGTGTTCGGAGAACTTTCCTGCGTTGGCCGTGAAAGTCTGTTCAATTTGCTCCCATTCTTTCTCGTTATAAAGGTCGCACATTATCTCAATTATTTTTTCAAAATCCTCGCCGGCGCTTTTCGAGCTGAATGGCGCACAATCAAGGGCGTTGACCGGTACTGAACAAACAATGGTTTTAATTGAATTTTTTTTAAAAATCTGCAGAGTTTCTTTGAGGTTCAGGCGCCAGTTTTCTTCTGCCTGTTGAACAGCCGGGCTGCCAGGATCAATGTTGATATGGCTGAACATGTCAAGGCCTCGCCAGCCGGAAATACTTTCACTCGACGAACCGATGCTTTTCAACAGCTGTATCATGCGCAGAGATGATGCAAAAATGCCGAGTTTGGCCATGAAACGGTTTGTCTGGCCACTGAAAATCGAACCTGGACCATACGGCCCGATAAACTCATTGTGCCCGGCATAAACGATTACCAGATCCGGCTGGTAATTTACTATTTCTGCGGCAATTTCAGTGATTACCCAGCTGTTGATTGCCGGAATTCCAGTATTGATCACTTCGATTTTCCGGCCGGGATATTGTTTGGTCAAAGCTGCCTGCAGCATGCGGGCAAAAGAAAAATCAGCGAGAAATTCGCCCCTGGCTGCCGATTCGCCCAAAACGAACACTCTGAAAGTTTCCGGGGCTTTTTCACTGGGGAAAAAATCGGGAAGCGGCTTTCTTGCCAGATTCCCCGGAAAAAAGCGTTTGGCCGCCAGAAAATTGGCCCGCATCACTTTCTTGCCATCTGCAAGCTGATCCTCAACGAAAAAAGATGTGGGTTCCCCAGGAACCAGAAGTCTTAAAGAAGTTTCCAGTCCTGACAGCAGAATAACTGGAGCTGCAAAGACTAGAAAGAAAAAAAGCAGAAGTTTTTTCTTCGGGCTGATTTCGTTTGCGCTGCTCATCAGAAAATCGTGTACATGAATGTGCCGACAGCGGATGACTGAGCCAGAGTCAGCAGAATTCCCAGAATCAGAAGTGCAATCACAATAGGAATCAGCAACCACTCTTTTCTTTTGACGAAAAATGTCAGCAGCTCAGCTATGGTTGAGGCTTTTGAATTATTATCGACGTTATTCATCCAAGCTCCTGTCAAAACTGGTTTTTAAGGCTTGAACCCGTTTTGTTTTCAGGCATTTCCCGGTAAGACGAGGCCTCCGGGTCGAAATGCAGCTTCAACGGTTCGCGACCAAAAATTTTCAAAACCAATGATACAGGAACAATGGCTGCAAAGTACAGTACCGAAAGAATAATTCTCGTATTCAGCCAGCCAAGGGCATGACCGATAACCTGCCAGGCCTTGAAAGGAAGCTCGAGAAGAGGTGGAAAAAAAATCGCGGGAGCAATCAGCGAAGTTCCGATGATCGCAGCCCAGGCTCTGATAGACTCACCTTTGAAAAGAGGGTAGAGGGCAATCAGCCCAAAAACTATACCGACCGAAAGACCGAACGTTCGCAGCTCGGTGGGATTCAGAGATTTTTTTTCATTTTTCATGGGTTAATCCGGGGTAAATTCTTCAAGCCCGATTTTTTCAATGATTTCTGGGGGCTGATCTTCTTTGCATAAATAGTAGTTTTCCAGCACCAGCCGGTCGATTCGGGTGCGCATAAAACATTTGTAGGCATCGAGCGGGGTGCAGACAATTGGCTCGCCACGCACATTGAATGAGGTATTGACGATTACGCCACAGCCGCTGCGTTTTTCAAACGCTTTTATCATGCCATGGTAGCGCGGATTGGTATCAGCATGAACCGTTTGAATGCGGGCCGAACCGTCAACATGTGTTATGGCTGGAATATCGGATCGGGCAAGATTCAACAGCTTCAGGCCGGTAAAGGTTTTCTCTTCATCACTCAGTTCAACCATGCGCTCAGGCCTGACCTGGGCGGTCAGCAGCATATACGGAGAATCGACGTCGAGATCGAAGTAATCGCTTAGCCGTTCGCGCAGTACTGAAGGAGCAAACGGGCGAAATGACTCGCGAAACTTGATTTTCAAGTTCATCACCGACTGCATGGTTTTTGATCTGGCATCACCAATGATGCTGCGTGAACCAAGAGCCCGGGGGCCAAATTCCATACGACCGGCAAACCAGCCGATTACCTTTTCGTTTTCAAGATCTTCGCCAATCTTTTCAAACAGCTCGGTATCATCGATCTTTTGAAAAGGGATGCGATGGCGTTCGAGAAAATTTTTAATTTCATCATTACCGAACGAGGGGCCCAGGTAGCAACCGGACATTTCGTCATGAGCGTTTACTTTTCTTTCATTCTTCAGCCCGCCATACCAGACGTCGAGCGCTGCACCGAGGGCGCCACCGGCGTCTCCGGCCGCAGGCTGTATCCAGAGGTTCTTGAACGGCCCTTTGCGGTGCAACAGCCCGTTTGCAACACAATTCAGCGCAACGCCGCCGGCAAGGCAGAGATTCTCATGGCCCGTTTCCCGGTGCATGGTGTTTGCAAGGCGCATGAAAACTTCTTCGGTTACATCCTGAATAGAACGGGCCAGATCCATTTCCCGTTGGGTGACCGGGTCTTCGGGCGATCTGGGGGGAACCCCGCCGAACAACTCGTCAAAATTACTGTTGGTCATGGTCAGGCCGGTGCAAAAGTTGAAATACTTCATGTTCAGCCTGAAAGTTCCGTCTTCTTTAATGTCGATCAGGTGGTCTAGAATGGTTTGACGATAAACCGGGCTGCCATAGGGAGAAAGCCCCATCAGCTTGTATTCACCGCTGTTGACCTTGAAGCCGGTATAATAGGTGAATGCAGAATAAAGCAGGCCGAGAGAGTGGGGGAACCGGATTTCCCATAGCGGCTCTATCCTGTTGCCCTGGCCAGCCCAGGCTGTTGTCGTTGCCCACTCGCCTACGCCATCGAGGCATAGAATAGCCGCATCGGCAAACGGAGAGGGATAAAAAGCCGAAGCTGCATGGGATCGGTGGTGCTCGTTGAACAGAATCTCACCGGGCAGGCCGCCGAATTTTTCTGCAAAAAGTCTGGCAATTTCAGACTTCATGAACAGTTTTTCCTTGATCCAGAGCGGGACTGCCTCAAAAAACGAGCTCAACCCACGGGGAGCAAAACTCAAATAAGTTTTTAAAAGGCGTTCAAACTTTACAAAGGGTTTTTCATAAAAAACCACCTTGTCGATTTTCCCAATGCTGGTTTTTGCCTGATCCAGACAATATATGACCGCATTCTCGGGAAAAGCACTGTCGTGCTTGATTCGGGTGAACCGCTCTTCCAGGGCGGCGGCAACTATCTGACCGTCCTGCACCAGGCAGGCGGCCGAGTCGTGATAATATGCCGAGATTCCCAGAATCTGCATCGTTTGCCTCGTTCGTTTTCTGTTTTATACCAGAAAACCCAACCATAATGCAAATTCTCTCCAAAGCCT
>JBMOKV010000275.1:0-15631 GCA_049325495.1 Candidatus Rifleibacteriota bacterium
TGGTTGCTGATACGACCTCAACTTCCATCAATTGCTCAAGACTGAGTTCGAACGTGTCTGTGGGGGTGGCTGAGCAAATGTTACCAAAAAAAAGAAATTGAAAAGCTAAAATAGAAATAAAAGCAGATAAGCTGTATCTGGCCATTTCCAGTATCCTTCAAAACTTTTTCTTGATTAAGGGATTATCTGCCTGATGATAACCTTCGTCAAAAGGCAATGTCAATCTGCCCTTTTGATGGGAATGACGGAGTCTGTTGCTACTTTGGGAGGCGTTTGCTCAGTCCTTTTAAAAGGCAGTTGCTGACTCTGGAATTGTGTCTGACGGTTTCTGATTTCTTCAAGTTTTTGGGAAAATTTGCTCTTAACAGCTGCCAGGGCGGTAGCTTTTACGCTGGCATTGGTATCGAAAAAGCCAGGATTGGTGTCTTGCCCCATGACCTGGGTCTTATCATAGTATTCAAGCTCATCGAGGCTTGCTTTTAAAGATACCAGGTAGATTTCATATACCTGCTGGTTAAGAATTACCAGTTCTTCGCGGCGCAATTCAAGAAAGCGAGTGAATGCACCGGCTTTGGCCTGGCGAAGTTGACTGGTTCCAGTGTCGTCAGCAATTTTAAACATATTCTGCAGATGCCTGTCGATTTTAAGCAGGTATTGTCTGATAAATTTCTGCTGGTTCGCCAGGTTATTCTGGTGCTGCTTTGCGGCCTGTTCCCGTGCCTTGTTGATGAGAATCCTGCAATCAGCAGAGCTGGCTCGTTCAAAAGAAGCGAGAGTAAGCCCATACACGGGCTCGGGGTGTGGTATTCTGACGTTCTCCAGAAGAGTATCCTGGTCGTTGTAGGAAATGTTGAACTCTTCAAAAAGCTCATCCAATGGATAATCTTTGGCAACGGGATCCTGATTCCCAGCTGCGGCGATCAGGCTGTTGGGCGGATGATATGGTCGAGACCCGGAGTTCTGCCTGTCGGGCAGAATTGCGTTCACGGTTACGGTTCTGGCGTTGCTGGTTAATTTGCCATCGGGTGTTTTAAACTGTATCAGGTAATGGCGTCTTCTTCTGATGCGATCGCTCATCGTTCTGCACAGGTCTGCAAGCTGGTCTGCGGATTCGGCCTTCAAGAACCATCCACCGGTAGAACTGGCGATTGACGAGAGAAACAACGGATCTATTTCTGCACCCAGGCCGATGGCAACGACTCTGATAGATTTGTCGACGGCATATTTGGTAACTTCTTCGGCGCTGTGCATTGAAAGCTGGGTCTGGCCGCTGGGAGTGCTGTCTTTTCCATCGGTAATGCATAGAACCGTTTTCAGGTCATTCAGGTCTGCCTTGGCCTGCAGGTCTTCGCAAGCGTCATAAATTGCATCATACAGCAGGGTACCGCCCCAGGGCCGGATTTTTTTAATGGCATCAATAAGAGAATCCTGGTCTCTTGAAAAATCGTGGTTAAAGTCGATATCTGAGCCAAACGAGACGATGGCAAATGAAACTTCGCCAACCAGGCTTTTAACAAATCCGGCCGCAGCTGCCTTAACTTTGTTCATCGCGCTTTCGATGCTTGAAGAGCGGTCGATTACCAGAGAAATATAATGATCGAAATTCTGAGGCTTAAGGGTAAGAGTTGCAACCTGCTGTTCATTTTCAAATACCTGCATGTTTTCTGGCTGCAGTTCAAAGGCCTGGTCGCTATAAACCCTGATCAGGGCGTTTATTTCAGGGAACCCGCTGGAGTCAATATGGGTAACTTGAAGGTTGAATTCGGAAGCCTGGCATTTGAGCAGGCAGCCAAGCAGAAAAACGACAGTGATCAGTTTTTTCATAAGTGAATCCTGTTAGTTGATCTTTTTCAAAATTTTATCACACCCTGAAAAAAAATGCAGTTTCGCACTGATAGGCATAAAAAGACCCCGACAGCTGCCGTTAAAAGGTGCTGTCGGGGTCCAATGTCAAAAGTTAAACGAATGATTAACTTTGGGTTAAGGTTCAGGGTTCCTGCATGAATGGGTATTCAAAGGAAGTTGGGGAAATGAGAGTTTCCTTGATATTTCGGGGTGAAACCCAGCGCAGCAGGTTCAGGTGGCTGCCCGCCTTGTCATTGGTGCCGCTGGCACGTCCACCGCCAAAAGGCTGCTGTCCGACCACTGCTCCGGTGGGTTTGTCGTTGATGTAATAGTTTCCGGCGGCGTATCTTAATTTTTCAGTAATTTTGAAAATATTGTCGCGGTTGCGTGAGAAAAGTGCTCCGGTGAGAGCATACGGGCTGGTTTCATCAACCAGTTTGATGGTTTCTTCCAGTTTGTTGTCTTCATAAACGTAGACGGTGAGCACGGGCCCGAAGATTTCTTCGGTCATCAGCTTGAATTTCGGGTTGGTGGTTTTAACCACGGTGGGATCAATGAACCAGCCTTTGCTGTCGTCGTATTTTCCACCGTGAATTATTTCGGCATCATCAGCTTTTTTGGCGAATTCAATATAATTAACAATGTTCTGGAAAGAAGCCTTGTCGATTACTGCGCCGAGGAAGTTGCTGAAATCTGCCACGTCTCCGACTTTGATGCGTTTGAGCATATCGGCCATTTTCTGGTTTACTGCAGGCCAGATAGAGGCTGGGATATAAGCGCGGCTGGCGGCTGAGCATTTCTGCCCCTGATATTCGAAAGCGCCGCGAACAAGTGCGGTTGCAAGAGCATCAACATCAGAATCGGGGCAGGCGAGAACAAAATTTTTGCCGCCGGTTTCGCCGACCATGCGGGGATAATTGCGGTACAGACCTTTTTCGAGGTTTTCGGCGACCCGTTTCCACATGCCGTTGAAGGTGTCGGTTGAACCGGTGAAGTGCAGGCCGGCAAAGTCGGGGTGGTCGAATATGGGATTACCGATAACTGAGCCTTTGCCTGGCAGGAAGTTTATGACTCCAGCGGGCAGACCGGCTTCAAGCAAAAGCTTCATGAAATAATAATTGCTGAGTACTGCGGTGCTGGCAGGTTTCCAGATGGCAACGTTGCCGCCCATTACGGGCGAAGTTGGCAGATTACCGCCGATGGCGGTGAAATTGAATGGCGAAATTGCAAAGATAAAGCCTTCAAGTGGACGGTATTCGAGGCGGTTGAAAGCATCGGGAGTGCGGCAGACAGGTGGCTGATCAGAATAAATTCTATCCCAGAAATGGAGGTTGAAGCGCAGGAAGTCGATGAGTTCAGCTGCCGAATCGATTTCAGCCTGGTGGGCGGTTTTGCTCTGGCCAAGCATGGTTGCAGCATTCAGAACCATTCTGTATGGGCCTGCCAGAAGCTCGGCGGCGCGTTGAAAAATCGCGGCCCTCTCTTCCCATGGGAGGCTGCGCCAGCTTTCTGCAGCGGCAAGACAACCATCAATTGCCATTTTGACTTCGGCGGGGCCGGGCATGTGATATTTGGCGAGCAGCAGATTATGATTGTGTGGGGCTCTTATTTCACCGATATTTCCGGTTTTAACTTCTTTGCCGTTTATAATCAGGGGTATTTCGATCGTCTGTTCTGACTGGCGCTTGAGTTCTTCTTTGAGAGCCACTCTGGGCTGGGTTCCGGGAGCATAGCTGTTGAGCGGTTCGTTTGCGGGCAGTGGAAAGCGGACATGTAAACTGTTAACTGTCATTCTGGCATTCCTTTCAAAAATCTTTGTAAATTTTGGGTTATTTTAAACCAATAAACTCTGGCGGTCAATTTTCCTGGTCGGTAGAAATTTGAGAAAACTGTCTGACAGGTACTGACAGATAGGTGATTAATCAGTAAAATTTTATACATGAAAAAATCAAATTCAAAAATTCTGGTGTTGTTTCTCGTTCTGATCGCGGTTACGTCGTGGGCAGGCGTGTTGTACCGGATAGACGGTATCATGACGATAAATGAAAACAAGGTCTTTTTCCAGGCCTCGAACGCTACGACGTACCTTCTGGATATCAAGCTGGATACGGCAAAAAAATATGAAGGCAAAACCGTGCAGATTGATGCTGTCGGCGAAGATGCGACCAAGGTCAAGTGCCTCAAAGTTAAAACAGTCAGGCTGTTCGAAAAACGAATAGCTTCAGCTGGCGAGGGTGACTACAAGGCATACCAGAAGCCGGCCAGAGTTGTTTTCAATGACAAGGGCATCGTAAAAGTTGCTGGAGTTCGCTGCGGCAGGCAGCCAGGGGCCGATAAAGACAAGCCAAAGTTCAACTGGCGCACTGTGACTATCAAACCTGAGCTAATCAAAGAAGTGTTTTTTGTTAAGAAGCCATTTCCACCTGAATGGATCGCAGCCCACTGTCTGATGTTCTTTCAATTCGAAAAGGGTGGATGTTATGACCATCACGGTAATCCTCTTGCTGGCATAGTTCTTACCATTGAAGCCTATCAGAAGGAAAGTCAGAACTATTCACTTGTTAAGGGTCTGCAAAATGAATTCGAAATAATCTGGATTTTGACCTCATGGAAGGATTATGTGCTTGAAAGCTGCAAATATGGCGATTATAAACTGGTTCCCTACCGAGTTTTGTTTGATCAGGACCAGAAACAGAATCTGCTGATGGAAGCTCTCAAGCAAAGTTCAGTTAATCGTGAAGGCGAGTTTTACCATACGACCCGCAATAACTGCACGAACAACCTGGTTATTCTAATGAACAAGTTTTCTGAAAAGAAAGTTCGCTTCTGGACTCTGCCAAGCATGATTTACAATGTTCGAGCTACGATGCCCACCATGGTTCCTTCTTATCTGGTTGGCAAAGGCATGATAAGTAAAGCGCTGAGAACCATCGATAAAACCAATTACCTCAAATACATTGGTGGTAAAGAATAAATAGTTTTTGTTTGTAATATCGCCCGCAGAGCCCGTTTTGTTCGGTTCTCGGGCGATTTTTATTTTAGCTGCAGAATCTTATCTTCGAAATTCGGTGGAAGGTTTTTAAGAAATTGACGGGCGAGATTGCTGATGGTTTTGGTTTGAAATTTGCCCAGATCAGCATTTTTGTGGATTCGCCATGTGGTAATGGCCACCAGATGTTCAGAGGCTTCAACGTTCAGTTCTTTACACGCTTTTTCAAATTTGCCGAAAAATTCTTGTGAATAAATTTTTTTGCCGGTCAAAAATTCATGAGCCGAAAGGTTCAGGTAAAAATACGCGGTTCCCAGAATTTTTTGATTTTCAGCCAAAGTTCCGGATAGTGGTATTTTCTTTTGAGAAAGCTCCTGGTTGCTTTCGGCAAATTTAAGCGCTTTTTTGAAATAGACTTCGGCATTTGCAAATTCACGGTTTTTGAGTTTTATCCAGCCAAGAATGGCATAAACATCAGGAAGATTAAAAGTGTTTGCGATTTTGTGATTCTGGGCAGGGGCGGGAGTTTTTTCCTGTTCCTCTTTTTCAAAAATATGTATGAAATTTTCAAGAAGATTTTCGGCCTCCCTTTCCTGGTTGAAATGAAGCATTGCATCAACTGCAGTCTGGTGAAAGGTGTAATAAGAGATGCTGGCAGCGGCGGAAATTTCTTCGAGCCCGAGATCTGTCAGATTTCCGGTTTTATCTGAATTTCCGGTTTGTTGATAAAGCCCCAGCAGAAGGCGCATCAAATCTATTCTGCTGTTGTGTCCCTTTTCCAGATGTAAAAGGGCTTGATTCAAGCAATTCTCAACTGCCAGAACATGTGATTCAGATGCGGGAAAATGGTATGGGACCCATGCTCCGAGCAGGCGACTCTCGGCAATGCAGCGCCCCTTTGGCGGAAGAGCGGACGCAAGTTTCATTCCCTGGTGAAAATAATCATCGCGGGTCTGGCGATCCTCATCAAGATATGCAAAATCAATGAAACGGCACCAGGTTTCGATTACCTGGAGGGATGGATCAGGCAGTTTCCAGGATGCTTTTTCTGCCTCTTGAACGCAATATTTTACCTTCTCAGGATTTTGTTGGTCGTATGCGACTGAAGCTGCTTCCATTAGAAGGTTTCGACGTTTCTCCGGTTCCGTGGTATTCGAAATTTCTTCCTCCCAGTCGATTGGGGAATTGTAATTTTGCCCGCTTTTCGGAGGGATGAATTCACGAATCAGAAGCACTGAGGCGGGCATGGCAAGAAGTGAAAAATAGACAAGGGAGCCGGCGATAAATGCTGACCAGCCTGGTGATGCTGGTTTCGGGGCTTTCAGCCGCTGCATTATAATCTGGGTTCTGGTCAGAGCAAGATTCTTTCGTAAAGGCGAGGCGAGAAGGTCGTCGCAAAGCCTGGTTGTACGGGCGATTTCATCGTCGATTGTGAAGTGATGGTCTATATTGCGGTTATCTTTGTTTTTCAACCTTCCGACAAAGATGTAGCCGAATAAGACAGCGATGGATAGCATGAAAACGTCACTGGTTAAAATTCCGCCTACGAGAAGTAATATGACGCTGAGGCCTGCAAAAACCAGTCTGATATTGGGAAATCGGTTCAAAAAAAGGATTTCGACAATTCTTCCTCCGTCCAACGGGGTAACGGGCAGCAGGTTAAAATAGTTGATTATAAACATCATGGCAATTGAATCGATCAGCCAGTCGTGCCGATAAAACGCCCAGAGGGGAATCAGGGCCAGAGAAATCAGAATGCCTGGAATTGGCCCCATAAAAAGCATGGTAAGCGTCTGCCAGGCGGGCGGGTCTTTTTTTTCACCGTGAGCAGCAGCCCCAAATGGGGGAAGAAATAGGAGTCGGCAGTTGCTGAAGCCAAAGATTTTCATGGCGAAAAGGTGCCCGAGTTCGTGAATTAGCAGGGTGACGATGAGAATTGGAACGAATCGCCATGAAAGAAGGGTGCCAAGAGCGACGGCGGAGACTATCATGCTCGAAGCGGTGAGGGCGATGCGGTGTGGCAGGCGGACATTAATTCTGCCATGAATATCCTGATTGCGCAGGACTCTGATTGTGTCTGCTTCAGTAAGCCCGGGTGGGATCTTTTCAGGAAAACTGAAATTCTTTAATTGTTGAGAAACCAGGTTCAAACCCTGAAAAAGAAAGCCGGTAAAAGAAATGGATTTTTTGAGGCCGATGCTGGCGGTTGCATCCGGCTGATCAGGCATCTCTACCAGCTGCTTCATTTCTTTGTTCATGTCGCTTTCGAGGCGGAAGCAAAGATCCTGTTTTTCCAGGTAAACCATGAAATTTTGATGCTTCGCTTCTTCAAGCCTGTTCTGGTGGAATTTCCAGTGTTGCTCAAGGGTTTCGCAGCAACTGTCAACAGGTTGTCGTCGTTCATCGGTTGGAAGGCTGAGAAGCAGAACCAGGTTGAAAGTGGTCATTGAGGTCGATTCATCGATAAAGCTGATGAATTGTGTTGAAAATGCCGAGTCGGGTGGGCTTTCATTGTCGATAGTGACCATGGCGTAAGTTTTATGCTGGGGATTGAAATAAATTTTTGAAAAATGCGGACGACTGTCTTCGATGATGCCGCTGAAATACCTGAAATTGCAGAAAAAATCGAAGCCAATTGCATTGAAGCGGTTGTCGCAGTCGATGAAAGCTTTGTAATAAAGCTCGTCGGGGATTTCGCCTTCAATCAGGTCGAGCTTTGGTCTTGAAAAATTATAAGCTGAGAGGAATGTAGAAACGGTGCCATGGCGGTAAATCTTAAAGCCGGCCAGAGCAAAAGCGATTACTGCCGCGATTTCCCACCAGCTGATATTCATGCTCTGATGGAATATTTCATTTTCATCGGTTTTCGAGATGCAGCTGGTTGAAAAGTTTTTTCTGCATCATAAGGCCGGCAAGAGTTTCAGGAACATCTGTGTCAGCTATTTCGGCGGGAAGAATGAAAACCAGAATGCGACTCAGCAGATCTGCACCGATCGGGTCGGTGTTTTCAAGATCATTGACGGTTTTGAGCCATTTCTCTGCATTGCCCGGTTCAAGCTCGGCACTCGTGTTGACATAGATCAGCAGCTCATCGTTCGGGTCATCGAGAACCCTGCGATCGATAAGCATGTGAACGCGGTAGAAATCTTCAAAAACGCTGATGTCACAGGTTTCCTGGATGGGCCAGCCGTATCCGGGCTGATTGACTTTAACGTTGGATGCAATGGGGTGGGGCCAGCTTTTTCGGGGTACAAACATGGTGATGGCATATTTGTCGGCGGGCGTGTTTCCCTGGAATCGGTCAAAATAGGCAGACATGATGGGTTTGTAGTTGAAATCCATACAATCAAGCCTTTTCTGGGGGTCGGGAAGCTTGACAATTGTTGAATAGCTGAAAGTTCCAGGTTTAACGGTAATTTCAGCTTTCTGGGCAACGTATCCCGGGGCAGAGGCAAAGATTTTGACGGTTCGACCTGAGAGTGAGCATTTTACCAGAGCATGGGGAATTATTTTCATGATACTGGTTCTGACGTCAACTTCGACTTTGTACGGCCCGAACTGGTGTTCTGAGCTTTCTGCTGCAGAAATCACCGACAAAAGCAGAATAAAAAGAACCAGAATTCGACGGGAACAAAAAGCAGACGGTACAGCCATGGTCTGTTCTCCTCCAGCAGGTTAAAAACATTCTAGCATGGAAATAATATTGGAACAACTTTCGAAAAAATCAGTTCTCAAAATCTAAAGTGCATCCAAGTCCCAAATTCTTTACCTGTTTTGAAAAAGTTCTTCTAGGTTATGCTTGTTAAACAAATTTGATGATGATGCTTTATGGGTGCAGATTATTCTGGCAATAAGCTGGGCACGAAGAATCGAATCTTCGAACGAATATCCTGAGAGGATATGACTTGCGATGAAGCCACTTGCCAGGCCGTCTCCTGCTCCGTTGGTATCGATTACCGGTTCGGGAAGTTCGACCGGTGGGAAATATTCTATCTTTCCCTGACGATGTACCGCGCATCCCTTGGCGCCTCTGCCACAGATCTGTATTTGGCCTGAATTCAAGCCGCTGAAGTATTTCATCAGCGGTTCAGGGTTTTCATGATTTACCGAAGAAAAAAACAGATAATCGGCAGATTCGATAAAATCACGCCGATAATGGTCAGTTGGGTCGGCAACATCCTGGATATCGCAAACTATGGGAATTTTCAGTTTTTTTGCAACTGGCAGGAGGTTTCTGGCCCAGTTGGGTATATGAAAATAAGCGACTCTGGCTGACCCAAGAACTTCATGGCAAAGATTCAGGTCGGGCTTAAGGTTCAGGTGGTTTTTTCCGTCGTAAAAATTTTTGCGTCGACCGTCTTTGAACATGAAGTTTATGCTGCGACTGGTGCCTGTCGGGTCGATCATGGTGGCGGACGTGTTAATGCCATCGCGGGCAAATTCCTCTTTGATAAATCTGCCATTGCAGTCTTCGCCGATGTATCCAATGAATGCCGTTGAAAACCCAAGCTGGGCAAGAATTCTGCTGGAAAAGCCTCCGGCCTGACCAACATAATCGATATTTTCGGTGAAATTCGATTCAACCGAGAAGTCGGGCTCAGAATGATTGAAATAAACATTTGTATCAATTCCTACATTGCCGATTACCGCAACTGAAAAGAAATTATCGCTCATTTTAAGTGTCCTGCGAAAATTGAATTGATTCTGTTAGACCAGGATTGAGAACTTTGCTATAGTTTTTCATTGTAGTTTCGTCTGGTGAGATTGGCAAGGGCGATATGAAAGCGAAGGGCAAAATGAATGAGAAATGATGTCGGGGCTGAATTGAGGCTGGTGACGGTTGCGGGTGCCGAAGAACGAAGCAATATCTGTAACAGGATTTTGAAATGCTTACCAGAATGGTTTGGCATTCCAGAGGCGGTTGAGAATTATGTGCGCGAGGTTGCGACAATGGCCACCTGGGGAGCTTACTGCGGAGATGATCTCATCGGATTTATCAGTATCAGCCAGCCCAACACCAGCACTGCAGAGATTCATGTTATGGGTGTGGTAAAAGAATTTCACCGCAGAGGGGTGGGACTGATGCTGGTTGATGCTGCCGAAAAGCACCTGGCGGCAGAGGGTTTCAGATTTCTTCAAGTTAAGACCCTGAGCCCCTCAAGGGAGTGTGCAGAATATGAAGTAACCCGCAAGTTCTATTTAAATCTTGGATTTTGCCCGGTAGAGGAATTCAAGACGCTCTGGGGCGAAGCAAACCCATGTCTGCAGATGATAAAGTCACTAGACCAGCCAGGCAGTCTGCATCATGTCGAGATTTATGTTTCCAATCTGCAGAAGTCGATTGAATTCTGGTCATGGTTGCTGTGCGACAAGCTTGGTTACAGTTCATTTCAAAAATGGGATCAGGGGCAGAGTTTTATTCTTGGGCAAACCTACCTGGTTTTTGTTCAGGCAGAAGAAAGATTTCTCGATGTCGCCTATCATCGATGTCGTACCGGTTTGAATCATCTTGCGTTCAAAGCTTCCTCTCCGGAAAAAATCGATGAGCTGAACCGGGAACTTATGCAGCGGGGCTGCAAAATGCTTTATCCAGATCGATATCCCCATGCGGGTGGCAATTATCATGCTGTATTTTTTGAAGACCCTGATAGAATAAAGGTTGAAGTGGCCTGCTGAATAGTTTAAAATTGTATTTGAATTTGCTGTTGAAATAATGGTGTGAAAAAATACTCTTATGCTAACGGAGACGTGGGAAATGGCCAGGGTTTACATCGTGCATGGTTTCGGGGCATCACCGTCAGATCACTGGTTTCAGTGGTTGAAAGGCGCTCTTGAACGAGAAGGGGCGCAGGTATGTGTTTTGGCAATGCCAGATTCTTCTGAGCCGGAGTTGCCAAAATGGGTTTCTCACCTTGGAAGGCAGGTTGGCGGGCAGGAAAACTGTCTTTTTATCGGGCACAGTCTTGGCTGCATTACTCTGCTTCATTTTCTATCGAACAGTTTCAGAGGGGAAATTGCCGGTTTGATTCTGGTTTCTCCGTTTGATCAGAAGCTGGAAAACCGTCCGATAATGGATTCTTTTACGCGGGCCCGCCCTGATTATTCTGAATTGAAGAGGCGATGCAACCAAAGTTTTGTTTTTGCATCGGATAATGATTCAATTATTCCAGTCGATCTTTCAAAAAAAGTAAGTGAAAAGCTGGCGGCCGAGTTCATTTTGGTGCGCTCAGCCGGTCATTTCCTGGCTTCCGACGGGTTCTGCGAGTTTTTTGAGCTTTTAGATCCTTGCATGAAGGTTCTGAAATCGTCGAATTAGAGATCAATCTGTTGCCCCTTCAGAAATTCGATTTATCAGTTTCAAATACTGGCCTTTAGTTAGAAAAAGACGATGTATTCCTGGCCTGGTCTGTTTTCCATGATTCAGGTTTTCTTTCTGATCAAAATCGCATTTGATAATTCTGAGATTACTCAAATCAATTTCGATGAAATAGCGCGTGTTTTTATCCTGCTTTTTCATTTTTACACCGTTTAAAATCAAATAAAAATTTGAAAAAAGTTTTGTCAAAACAAACAGTGAAGCTGCCTAGCTTGCATTTTGAGCAGCCAGTAAAATTTCCCGGACTTTCTTATACTCTTCGAGGCGTTGAAAATCTTTATCGGTGGGCGCTGAGATTCTTGAAAGATCCATGTTTTCGGCATTGTCGGCCAGTTTAACCGCCAGAGCGATGGGGTCGGCTGCGGCTCTTTTCGCGGCAGAGATTCTGTCTTCGCCTTTTCGCTTGGTAAGGGCGTCTATGGCCTGCCGGATATCGGGTGAAAACCCATGTTCCGCAAGCATTTCCAGAGTGATATCGGTGTCTTCAACAACATCGTGAAGAACGGCGGCAATGCGTTGCTGCGGGTCATCGAGTCGCAGCATCACTTTGAGAGGATGAAGAATGTATGGTTGTCCGGCTTTGTCGGTCTGCCCGGAATGGGCCTGGGCAGCAATCGCTATTGCTTTTTCCAGAGTGGCCATTTGAATTCCTTTCAGCTCAGCAATTATAGAACCAATAAAGGTGAATCTTTTCCCTAAATCTAAACAACCCTTCTGCCCACGGCAGATTTGAGTTATAATCTGCATTATATAACAGATTCCAGTGGGCGTGAAAAATGGCGCGAATAAAGCTGCTGATCGGCATGATGGCAACCATTGCCGTCGGCCTGGTTTCAAGAAAAATTGTCGGTTTAACCGGTTTAAGTGGGTTGTCGTATGTTGGCGATGCCCTCTGGGCGATTTTGGTTTATCAGTGCATTCTTTTTGTTAACCCGGCCACCGAAGAAAAGAAAGCAGCTGTTCTTTGTCTGCTGATATCTTTTGCGGTCGAGTTCGGGCAGTTGGTTCATCAGTCTGAATTGGACAGGTTCAGACAGTCGAGAATAGGGCACATGATTCTTGGAAATGGCTTTGATTTTTTTGATCTGCTAGCATATTCTCTGGGCATAATGACATTCTTTCTGATCAGAGAATTTTACAGAAAAAGGTTTTCAAATAATGGCCAGACAGAAAAAAACGATTGAGCCAAAAAAGAAAAAGAAAAAAAAACTGAATTATTCGCAACCGCCTGAAGTTGCGGTTTATCGTCCGCCGGATAACCCGTTGCTTCGTTTTTTCTGGCCTGAGTTTGAAGAGCTGCCGGTGGCTTTGATTTCATTTTCAATGGTGCTGTTGATGGCATTCAATTCAGGAACACAGAAGAAAATTCAACAGATGTTTACCGGCGAAAAGCCCTGGTTAATAGCTCTTATTCTGATTGGTCTGGTGCACATGATATGGCGAACCCTTTTTCATGTGTTTTCCAGAAAAGAAAAGACCAGGGGCGAAAAAAAGGCAATGGTTGGTTTTGCCGCAGCCTGTTGCGGCATGACCGGGATACTTGGGGGAATGAGAGTTCTTTCGTCTTCCGGGGTTGGGGAGTTTGCTGCGCTGATTGCCGTGTTGAACGTTACACAGGGTATGGTGCTTTCTTTTCTTCTGCGGTTTGAATATCTGGATGAGAATAGTTTTTCAGATAGAGATACTCCACTGGCCGGGGCTTTGGTAAATTTTTTCATTATTGCGGTTCTTTTTGCCTGGCTGCAGCTGGCGACAGAAACTCACTGGTTCGAAATTTTTTCACTGCTGCTCGCTTATTCAATGACCTTTGCATCCCCATTGTCAGACCTGATCGAGTTGATGTTTAACAATAAGAAAAGAAAACCGACGACCCGGGCTGGTCAAAATTCAAGTTCCAATCAGGGCTGAGAATTAATCAGTTTTTTTAATTCGGCGCAGAGGTTTTCTGCTGCATCTGTTCGGGAAAGAATGAACATTTCGCGACCGGAAATGCGGATAATGGTGATTTGAACTGAGCCCATTTCGCGACTTTTTGAATGGAGTTCTGGTTTGGTGCCCAGTTCAATAATCTGCTGCTGGAGTTTTTCAGCGTTTTCGGCGTTCAAATTAAGTGATTGCGGTTGCCCACCGCTGTAAATGCCGGATGAGCTTTGTTCTGGCGATATTGGCTGATATTGAAGCAGAAAACTATTAGTTTTTTCATCTTTATTCAATTGGTAACGGTTATTGCTGCCATCTGAAATAATGATTTCAACAATTCCGTCGGCATCTGGGGTACCCGTTGCAATCATATCTTTTTGAGCTGAAAATGAGGGGACAGAAAAAGCATAGATTGCAGAAAACACAATGAAAAAATCAAACAAATATTTCATTTTTAACCTTTGTAGGAAGATATTAGATCTTTTAGCTTGATGAAAATCTATTTTAAGATTAAGCAAATCCGATAGCAACTTCAAAAAATCTGCAGCGGGGGCATGGAAAAATTTAATTGTCTGGTGTAAATTGTCTCAGGTTTCCAGTTAAACACCATACAGGACAACGAATATGCCAGGAAAACTGATAATGCTCTCGCCGGATGAAGGTTTCAATATTGCCGAATCTGATTTGAGGCTGGCCCTGCAACGGGCAGTTCCTGATCGTGAAGCTCATATCAGGCATGCCAGACTCAACGACAGCCATGATTGGGGTATGCATGTCTCTGAGATTTTCGACCGGGTTGCGTGCCACGTTCATTTTTCGGGCGATGAGGTTTATGAGATCATTTGTGGATATGGCGTGATTTATTCGGGGCCGGTCAGGGTCGAGGGCGACCAGGCAGAGGTCAGGCCGGTGGACTCAATGGAAGTTTTTCCCGGAGATGTGTTTAAAATCCCGCAAGGGGTGGCGCATCAGCTGGTAAGAAAAGGTGGGGAGCCTTTGATTATCATTTTTGCCTGCCATGATAACCACATGGGGCCAGATCGCCGCATATTGCCTGATATCTGCCCCGAAGGCCGGGAAGATTGAAAATTCTGGTTGATGCGGATGCTTTGCCCGGTGCAGCACGGGACATTCTTTTTCGGGCCGCAAAAAGAGTGAAGATAATGGCTGTTTTTGTTGCCAATAAGCCGTTGCGGATTCCTGAAAGTGAATTTCTCTGTCAGGAATTGGCCGAAAAGGGTTTTGATGAGGCCGATGCAAAAATTCTTGAGCTTTGTTCGGCCGATGACCTGGTTGTTACCGCTGATATTCCGCTTGCCTCGCAGGTTGTTGAGAAAGGTGCGCTGGCTCTGGATCCGCGCGGACATCTCTTTGATGGGGAGAACGTTAGGGAGCGGCTGTTTGTCAGAGATTTCATGGATACCCTGAGAAAATCAGGTGCGATTACCGGCGGCCCGGCGGCCTATGGAAAAAAAGAGGCAAGAGCGTTTGCCTCAAGGCTCGACAGTATTCTTGCCAGGCCTATTCAGAAAAAAGACTGATGATTTCATCTATTCCAGGATCAGGCAGGTTTTTCAGGTCATCGACCAGATAGTTTTTTACCAGCTCATTGAGCATAACTGCACCATTCGCTGTGTACATCGTTACGCAACCGCATCGACTGATTTCATCAGAAATCGAATCGTCATACAGGTTGTAACGGAATTTTGAAACGGTAGCTTCCTTAAGGTCGAGGTTTATTTGTTTAACCAGTTTTCCATTGATCTGCCAGCCAAGCCATTGGGGGCCAGGGCGAGCCAGAAAGCGTACCGGGCATTCGCCCATTTGGCGGCTGTTGAAGACGGCAACCGAATTTTTTTGATCACATTTCATGAAAACTTCAACGGGCAGCTGGTATCTGGCCGGGTTCATTTTGTAAAGGGCATTCATTCTGACCTCGCGCATACATAAATCAACCTGGGCAGCAAAATAACCTGCGTGAAAACAATGGGCCATCTGGAACAGAATATCGATGGTGGCTGGCGAGCGATGCCAGGCTCGAACAATTGCAGCCAGTGCCGGTCTGATTTTATGTTTTGCGAGAAGCATTTCTGAAAGAAGCCCAAGGAAATCGATGTCGTCGGGTGTGAGTCTCAACCGTTCGGCAGCCTGTTCAAGGGCATCGTTTATATCAAGCTCTTTCCAGGTTTTGATAATATTTGTGGTTCTAAGGGTTTCTGGCAGGAAATTTTCTGCTTCCTGCAGTTGCGATTGATGGGCCTCTGAGTCGGCAGCGTCTTCCAGGTCAGCTTTGTATGTTTCGAGCAATACCTGAGCCCTGGCGCACAACGGGGTAAAAATATCAATTATTTTAATTGCATATTTGATCTGCCCACATTTAACTATCTGTTTGACCATGTCGATGACAAAACTGCTGAAATTCTCTTCGTAGAGTGTGTCATCGTAAAAAATCCGACAAATTGAGTCGTAATCCAGTTCGAGTATTTCGGAGAAAAAGGCCA
>JBMOKV010000276.1:0-2067 GCA_049325495.1 Candidatus Rifleibacteriota bacterium
TGCTGCTAATGCGCCTGCCGGATATTGTTTTTGGGGGATGTGTGCACATATTTGCATGGCATCGAGGTGAACACCCAGCACGCCGGCCGGACGAATTACCGGAATCTGCTTTTTATGCAGTTCTTCCACTAAGTATTTAATGAAAGAAGGACTTTGGCTGATTACAGTTTCATCTAATGTTTCATATAAACCAACTGCCATCGCTTCTACTTCGCGGATTGACATACCACCGTAGGTTAAAAATCCTTCATACAGGGGAACAAGTGCTTCCAATTCCTTGAAAATCTCTTTGCTGTCGGTGCAGATACCACCACCGCGTGATGAACTGAGCTTGCGGGCAGAGAAATAACACAAGTCGGCCAGGGCTGTCATGGTGCGGATAACAGTACCCATATCAGAATTTTTGAATTCTTCTTCTCTTTGCAGTACCAGAAATGCATTTTCACCAATCAAACTACAGTCGAGTACCAGTCGGATGCCGTATTTATCAGCAACAGCACGAACATCTCGCAGGTTTTGAACCGAGAATGGTTGTCCGCCAATGAGGTTGGTCGAAGCTTCCATCCGGATGAAAGGAACGTTTTTAGCTCCTTTTTGTATAATAACCTCTTCCAGTTTTTCAATGTTCATATTACCCTTGAAAGGATGATCTGAGTTGATCACATAAGCTTCATCATACAGCAATTCAGCTATCTGACCGCCTTTGTCTGTGATATGCGCCATGGCGGTGGTGAAGTGGTAGTTCATCGGAACCAGACTGCCTTTACGAACGTAAGCAATGGCAATGATGTTTTCGGCTGCACGACCCTGGTGAACCGGCAACAACAGTTCTTTTCCTAATACATCACGAACTGCTTTCTCCAAGCGAATGAAACTCTGAGACCCTGCGTAAGCGTCATCAGCCTGCATCATCGCAGCCAGCTGGTTGTCGCTCATGGCATTGGTGCCTGAGTCGGTCAACATGTCGAGAAATACGTCTTTGGTACTTAACTGGAAAGTGTTGAAGCCACCCTCATAAAGGGCTTCCAAACGGCGTTCAATGGGAACAAGGTGAAGTTTCTGCACAATGCGGGTCTTGTGCAACTCGAGCGGCAGATTTTCGCCGCTATAGAATTTAATTTCTTGCATAGCTATTACAAAAAAATGTGTTTATGATATGATTGATTTATTGTCAAAAAGAAAGAGTGCCTGTTCAACAAGCACCCTGTATTAAAAATAGGCTTACTATTTAAAATTCAAAGTCTTTTGCGTGCAAAGATATAATATTTTTTACTTTTTGCACACAAATTCTGTTATTTTGTTGTTTTTTATCTTTTCGTGATGTCAACCAGAAAATCTTCTATCCGGCTTAGGGTTTGCCAGGAGTTCCCGTTGGAGTTATTTACCATCACGCAAAACACCCATTCCCGGTCATCCTGTATGATATAACCGGTATAAGATCTAACTCTTGAGATCGTTCCGCTTTTAGCAAATACTTTCCCGTTCAGCGGTGTGTTTTTCAGAAATCCGGCGATGGTGCCTGCCTTGCCTGCGATGGCCAGACTGTTGAAAAAAACCTCTTTGTGTTTGCTTTTTTTGTACATGTATTCCATGATATCGGTCAGAAAGGCTGCTGAAACCGAATTGGCAGGGCTCAATCCGGATCCGTCGTGCTGAAAAAGCTGGTTGATGTCTAATCCCCTGGCTCTCCAGAAGTTGCGGATGATATCAACCGATCGCCTGTTTGTTGCAACGGCATCTCTGCTCAGACTGAGGGATTTGAAGACCTGTTCGGCATAGAAGTTATTGCTTTTTTCATTGATTTCTTTGACAATCAGGCTCAATGGGGCGGAATAATGCGTGTAAAGCGGGGTTCTGACAGTCGTGCTCGTTGGAAAAGTAAAACCCGAAGCTGGCATTGAAACCGGTGGAGACGAGATTTCAATTTTTTGATCAGAAAGTGTTTTGTGTAAAACCTGGGCAAGTGCCAGTCCTGGATCGGGGAGTTCAGCCATGACCACGAAGCCGGGCTTGTTAGCCGGAATCTCACCCCGTACCGAACGGTGCATACTTTTCGGCGAACCATAG
>JBMOKV010000277.1:0-2065 GCA_049325495.1 Candidatus Rifleibacteriota bacterium
CCACTCACGTTCACCCCAGTTCTGTGAAGGGATGTCGTGAGTGATTTCATCGAGAAAGGTTCCGGTTATGCCGTTCATTTGATTATTACCGTCCTGATTGCGTAAGGATTGATTGCGAATACGATACAGCCGTTTTCCAGTGGTTTTTCGGTGGCGGCGTTCCATTTTTCGTCCAGGTCAGCCAGACACCAGGTCTGCCCGGAAAAACCGGTTTTCAGCCTGATTTTTTTGACCTGATCGGACATATTGTAGACGCGCGTGGCTAGACCATGGGAATGCCATGGTCGGCATGCTGAAATGCGCACCATGGCATCATCTAATTCGAAAAATGAATGAAAGCGCGGAACCGGGCCAGTTTCAGGTGCCTGTGGAAGATAGGGGAGTTCCTGGTTATAAACCGGGTTGGCAAAGGCAGTCGCCAGTCTGACTACTTCTGATTTTGACAGTTTCCCGGTTCCCCAGGCGAAGGCGTGTTCGAAATTTCGCAGGCATCTGGCCCCGGGCACGGGTATTGCAGGCCCGGCACCGCATTGGCGAATTCCCCCGCCGGTTACCGAAAGCATTTCAACCGATCGGTGCAGGGTCAGGGCAAACCAAGACTGATTGTTGCGTTTTACCAGCGCAATTTCAGGATTGCCGCGATTGGCTATCCAGGTGCGGATGTCACCATTTTCGGTAAATGCAAATTCATGCTGATGAAAGGTGTCATACTGCTTTTCGCCAGGGTATGGACGCTGAGGTTCGAAGTTCTCAGGCGGCTGGTGTTGGGCGAGTAGAAAATGGCTGTCAGCCCAAAGCGAATCACCGTCAGTGCCAGCCGGCAGAAGTGCGCGTAAACGCCCGCCGGGTCTGGTGTTTTCGTAAGTTACCCTGAATTCAAGACCATTTTCAAGGCCTGGTTGAACTTCCACCTTAATTTCAACCGGTATTTCTCTGTGGCTGGGTTTGCTGTCAGATGGCATTTCTGAAGCAAGCCGGTAGGTTATAGCCAGCAATCCACCTTTTTTAGGGCTCCAGGCCGCATCCTGGATCGTGGCATGTTGTGGCTGCCTGCCTGCCACCGGCCCGAACGAGTAGGTGTCACCTGCATCGTCTTCATATTCGAAGCACAGAACCTCTGCAAAACGTTGCCCGCTTTTACGATCAGAGAGACTCAGCTGTCTGAGCGTCGCTTCAAGCAGAATATTGTCGGTGTCGATCATGGGAACATCGGCAGCCGGGTTCACCGGGTTCATTTCACCGTTTTCGCTGAATCTGACAATCTGATAACCCAGCGCTGGCATTTCCAGGGGTACGGAAACCTGATACCTTCTTCCCCAGGTGGTTTCGAGATAGGCTGATCGTGCAACCATGGCTTCGCTGGCATCAACGCTTACCGGTAATGTTCTGCCCGAACCTGATATTGCCGTTATTCCTGATTGGCGGGTGGGTTCAGAGAACTCTCCGCCAGGGTTCGGGATCATGAATGTACAGGAGATTCTGGTTCTGACTGAAAAAGGATGAGGATTGAAAATAAAAACATTTGCCGCGGGGCTTTTCCGGTCAGTGTTGTCTGTCGCGGTAATGCCGGTTAGAACCAGGCTTTCGAGCGCTTCGGTGATCAGGGTGCGGGCAATTGAAATGATTTCTGCGAAACGCACCTCATTTTCATCATGCACTTCGTCGATGCTGCAGCCACAGATGTCGTCATGGGCATGGTTGCGTAACAGCAGGCGCCAGGCAAGGTCTAGAAACGGTTTGCTGTCGGCCGTTCTGACAATTTTTCCGAGATTTGCCAGCAGTGGTTCGGCAATTTTAATCAGAAAGTATTCTGCTCGACGATTCTGCTGCTTGAGATACATGCGGGTTGAATAGACACTGAGCAGAATCGGATGATGCAGGTTCCCGAGAAGGTCGCCGGCATATTGGTCGTGTGGGCAACTTTCACTGCGCAACGCTTCGATAAATTCGGGAAAACTGCTTTGAATCAATGGCAGGTCAGGGTTTTTCTCATTCAGAGCCTTAAGAAGCGAAGGCAGTTCCTTTTGTGGCGGCATGTGATCACAGCCGTTGGGAAGAAGGTAGC
>JBMOKV010000278.1:0-15523 GCA_049325495.1 Candidatus Rifleibacteriota bacterium
GTTCAACATTTTCCAGAAGCAATTCTTCTGGAATAAGACCAACAAGCAGCATTACTTCATTGATTCTGCCGATTCTGGCTTCTACTCTGAATTTTTTGCCGAGAATCTGGCGGGTTATGCTGATCGGCGCTTTTGTGGCGTCGGCCCAGCGGCAGGCCGAAACTGAATCGTTGGCAAAACCCGTTTCATAAGGCTGCTTTAAGGTTCCATACATTGCTTTACTGTCGGTGAAAATGGCGAAATCAGTTTCCGTGTTGCGAAAAATTCGACGCATGGTGTTGTTCAGGTCGTCAAGAAACAGCCAGAAAAAGATTCGATCGGGCTTTTTAATGCTTGGAGAAGCGATCAACTGCATAACCGCCAGGCCCGTATTTGCAAAAATTCTTACCGGAAGATTGAGCCCGTGAACCAGGCCAAAATAAGCATCGCTGCCAAACAGGCTGCGAAAAATTTCGAGGCCCGCTTCTCGAGTCATTTCCCCTTTAACAGCATCTCCCAGTTTTTGTTCTTCAGGCTGTTGAATTGCATTACCGAAATCGTGAAAATAGTCTGCGGCAAACGTTTGAATGAAACGTTTGAATTCGCCGACTTCCCTTGTCAGGTCCTGTGGATAGACGCTAATATTCCAACCCCTGTTGCTGAAGATGATCATTTCATTGTATCTGACGTTTTCGGCAATGGTTCTTACCCGCTTTTCAATCTTTTTGAAAAGTTCAGGTGTCTGCTCATTGTCGAGTTGGTCGAGCAACCTGCTCAGGGCAGGATCTCGATCTTTCTTTTGAATCACTTCCCAGGCCCTGATTTCCTGAAGAAGCTGCCGTTGCTCAAGTTTTTCAAACAGGTTTATCAATCTAAGCCTTTCCTGATTAAGAGTGATTTTTTCCTGGTCAATAGCATTAAGTTCGTTTACCAGATAAACAGACGCAATTGGAATTACTGCTGCGGCAAGAAGACCAAGCCAGAGCTGCAGAGCAAAGGCCCGGGCGATTATCTGCTCATGGAAAACCGTTTTATACCACATCCAGGAAATGAGCAGGAAAAATGCTATGGGCAGCCAGTCAAATCGACCTTTCTCAGGCAGGTTTAGTTGCTGGGCAAGAACAATCTTGAATTTTTTAGTTTCAAATTGGGAATAGCGTTGGGAAAACATCCAATCATTCGGCCCGGTAAAGGAATTCTGGTAATCAAGAAGTTCGGTCGCGACGGGGAACCCCTTTGAAACCAGACTATTACCCTTTTCAAAAATGATTGCATACTCTGTCCCATCATTTTCAAAAACTTTCCCAAGCATTTTGAAAAAGGCTGACTTAACCTGATTAATATCAAAATTGAAAATTACGACCCCGACTCCCAGAATTGCTTCAGGACCTGGTTTTTGCCTTAAAAAATGGGCCAGATTAACTTGCTTTAGATCGACTTTAAATTCAGGGTTTTGAAGAAAAACAGGCTGCCAGTATATGTATTCTTCTCTTCCCATGCGCTTGATATTTTGAACTCTTGCATGCAGATCGTTGAACAGGTAATCGACTTCTATTCTCAAGCCAATAAGAGAGGGTATCTTGTCCTGAAACTCCTTAAAGCGCTCGTAATGTCTGCTGGCGACAATCAGCATCAGTCGCTGCAGAAGTGTTTCGCAGTCATTCTTAAGCTCTGGTTTACCAAGGAATCTTACAATTTTCCAGTCGTCGGTGATTCTGTCGATTTCCTTTCCGCCAGGTTTATGAAGGGCGGCAAACTGAAGCGGCATTATTCCTGCGCTTTTTAAAATTTCAAGCGAATTATCAACAGAGTTTCTGAAAGATTCTGAACTTACACCCGAATCACTCCATTTTAAGCGTGTGGCAATCTGGTCAGATTCAAATTGTAGAAACTCTTCTAAAATTACCTTTTCATCACCAAACCCACCTTTCATCAGACTGAATTCGATGTTCTCACGTATTTCATCCCGCCTGTGTTTTACTAATTTCTCGTGCTTAAAGGTATTCGTCAGATACCAGGCGATTGAAAGAAAAAGCAGACAGACCAGACCAGTAATGAAAACAATCTGGCGCCCTCCCTTTATTTTCCTCATAATACCCTGCTGGTTAAAACTTTCTGGTCTGTCTTCAATAATTGGCTCGGCAGCTTTCTTTTCAATTACTTCAGCGACTTGCAGCGAATTAAACTCTGAAGTCAACTCAAGGATGCTGAAAACCTGTTCTTCTTCAAGAAGATGCTTTTGCAGCTTATGACTCTTTTCATCAAGGGCCTTGGCGATTTCTGCGTCAAAAACCAGCGGCAGTCCGGTTATCTTTTTGGTGAATGCTTCAAATTTTTCGGCACGTTTGAAAACCTGGCCGATCATGGCGTATTCGAGTCGAGTTTCAACTGACCCTGTTTCGCCTGCAATAATCTCACCGGTTGCAAGCCCGATTCCTATGCGGTAAACAAAGCTTCCGTTCTTCTTTCTCTCAGAATTTATTGTTTCGAGCCGGCCCAGCATTTTAATTGAGGATTCAACAGCCCTAATTGCCGGCGAAACGGGAAATTTTGCATCATTTACGAAAAAAGCTTCGATTGCATCACCGATGAACTTGTAAATCTGACCGCCATTCTCTGTTATTATCTTAGCCATTTCTGAAAAATGGCGATTGAGCATTTCGGTCAAAATTGCGGGAGGGTAGGTTTCACCCAGAACAGTAAAATTTCTGATGTCTGAAATAAGCACTACTGCCTGGAATTGTTGCCCTTTGAGATGTCCTTCGCCAGAAGAAACTGCATCTACTGCATGATCTGAAAGAATTGAGGCAAGCCTTTGCCTTTCCTGCAGGCCAGAAATCATTTTTTCAAATTCACGATAAAGCAGGCCAATTTCATCTTTTCGCGAGGTATCTCCTGAAAATTCAAGTTTTCCAGACTGAACTTCGTCAAGTGTTTGTTTGATTTCTTCAAGTGGTTTTACAATTCTTAAATAGCTGATAAAGCCGCTAAGAATCATGATTGTCAGGCCAATTACACCAATGCCAAGGAAAATTGAAACTCTTATCCAGTGGTTAAAAATGTTGTCCGACTTGTCCATTCCTGCAATCAGAATTGTGTCGTTGAAATGCAGAGAACAGTATCCGACCAGAGACAGGTTTCCTTCTGCTCCCCTCATGAAGCCTTCGCGCATGTTCAGGGCTGAATCGGCAAATTTTCGAAAAGTTGCCATAGTGGAAAAATTGAAGCTGCGATCGGGCGGAAATACAAGTTTGTTTCCTTCGGGACTGCTGCGATATGCGAGAACCCTGATTTGAGGATTTTTCAACGCCAGCAGATTGGCACTTCTCGAAAGAACCGCAGAGTCAACCTGGCTGTCGAGCCAGCAGATCAGCATGGCAAAACGTGGTTTTCCCCCGACCAGAATGAAATCGTGCAGCGAAACGATTTTTCCCCGGCCAAACTTGGTTCTGAAAATTCGCCCGCGAAATCTTTCGAGCTCATGCTCCATAGAATTCGTGCCTTTTCCATAAGCTTGAAAAGCGCCAAGATTTTTTTCTTCAACCTTCATTTCTGGAATCGGGAAATCCGGTTCAAGAATGCTTACCTGTCTTCGCAGATTGGTTGCGATGTTGTAACCGTAGAAGTTGGCAATAGGTTCAAAATCCTGAATGGGAATAACATCGGAGCCTTTTTTTATGATGTTGCCGTTCAGGTCGAAAAAAGCGATTCCTGCTAATGGCAATTTCTCAGATGCCTGGCTGAAAATTGATACTGCCTGGCTGAGAATCTCTTCTTTATCCTGAAGTCCTGAGGATGCGAGCTTTCGAAGTATCTCCCCGTCCTGCATGCATATGCTGAAGGTGTTGCAGTAATCGTTTTCGATTTGTTCCTTGCCGGCGTCAAAATCAAGAAGACTTGCAGAAAGGGTTTCTTCCAGCATGTTTTCGTCTTCTTTCAGTCGGTCGAAGATGAAAGCGGTTGAAGAAACGATAAACAGAGTCATGGGCAGCGCAACTGCGAGAGAAAAAAACATGAGAAATCTTGTTCGGATGGCATTCCCGGGCCAGACATTCAGGATCCAGCCTCTTAAAAGCATCAGGGAAACCAGAGCCAGGGAAAACAGATTCATCAGAAAGAAAAAATCGGGCAGAAGATTTTTCGGTATGGCGGGGAGCAGAATAAAAAGAAGATGCTTGTCATGAATCAGAATCCAGGTATAAAGATTATAAGAGCCAAGCTCTTTTTGCCAGGGAAACCCTTTGTATTGCCAGTCAAGAAGAGTCTTTTCGTCACACAGGCCAATTTTTTCGCGCCAGTCCATAAATGGACGATAGGTTGAAATTCTCCCGGGGTAATACTGATCATCACTTCCGCTTTCAAATAATTTTATGAATCCTCCGGGAATTTTTTCCCCAAGACCAGTTTCCAGGGCAGTCAGTTTGAGGCTGGCTGAATTCAGATCCTGGTCTCTTCTCACCAGCATAAAAAAGCCGGTGTTTTCACCTGTTGAACTGGTGGAAAAATCCCAAAGCAGCCACGCAGGCACTTTGTTGTAAATAACCGGGGTTGCGACTGCCCTGTGCTTTTTTCCGATCAGGTCAGAGTCTGACCCGCTTCCGAAAACTTTTTTCAAAATTTTTTCATTTCTTCTTTTTTCATCGGGGCCTATTTTCTTTTCCTGATTTGTCTGTACCAGAAAGCTGAACATCATTTCAATTGATCTGCGGTTAAAGCTGCGATCAGTGTGGTGGTGAAAGATTTCTGAGCGATCAGAATCTTTTGGTTTTTTCAAAAGAAAAACTTCTGTATCAGGGAAAGGGTGGGCGAGAACCTTTCGGGTAATCTTATCCCAATCGAGTTTCCTGAATTTGGAATCCTCCAGCTCCTCAAGTGCAGAGCTCAGTTTTTCGGTCAACCGGTTTCCGGCATCGCAGAGATGGGCGGTAAAGTTCGTGTTGGCCGCAATTTCTCCGAGCTTTTGCCGGGCAAATCTTTCCTGCTCTGATTTTTGCCAGCGAACATAGATTTCGGAAATCTGAAAATAGCCGGCATTGAAAGCCAGCAGCGGGAGAATGAAAAGCAGCATGAAAACGCTATGGCGAATCTTGATTTTCATAAAACCAGTTGCTTTAAAGAATATTCAAGAATGCCAGGCGGGTCAATCAATTAAGCTTCTAGTTGAAAAACTTTTGCTGCGTGAGTTTTACCCTTTAATTCAACTGAACCGTATTCTCTGGTAAGCATTTCGGCTTTAACCTGCGCCGCAACCTCTTCTGAAATAAGAGTCCGGTTATAACGCATTGTTTCTGCAAGTCCTTCAATGCGCGCGGCAACATTTACCGCATCACCGATTACCGTAAAGTCTTTTTTCTCTCCGACTCCAAGCACCCCTGAGATGACAATTCCATGATTTATGCCCGCCGCAACAGGAAACGGCAGGGTTGCTTTCTGTTCAAGAAGCATGATTCTTTTGGCTGCTTTGCAGGCTGCCATGCTTGCGGAAGTTTTTGTTCCTCTGAACACGGCCAGGATTTTTTCGCCGATGATTTTGTCGATATCGCCACCTTCCTGCAAAATTATGCGGGAAATTTCAGAAACCTGTTTTTGCAGATCAGAGAAAAGTTCATTGGGCTTTGAAAGTTTCAGCCAGGATGAAAAGCCTGGTGAACCAGCATAAAGAATAACAGCTTCTTCTTTGCGGCTTACCATCTCGGCAAGAGTCGATTTCATGGCGTTTTGCGAAAGCATTTTGCCGATCAGAAATTTTTCTTCAAGACCTCGGGCCATGCGGTCAAAAGACTGGCAAAGGTCACCAAGTTCGTCGCTTCGGCTTGGGTTAATGCGATAAGTGAAATTTTCTTTTTCAATTTCGGTCATGCCACTGGTCAACTGTTTTACCGGATCGATGATCTCGGCAGAAACATTTTTGGCCAGAAGAATTATGAAAATAACTGAAAGAAAAATACTGAACAAAAATTTCAGCGTAGTTATTCTGACTTTTTCATAGATTGGTTGAACCGGCTTGATGCCAGTCATAACCATACTGATCTGTTGAATGCCGCGCCTTGATTCCACCATGAATTTTTTTCCTTTATACTCCTTGATCAGAGAGACGGGAAGGTTAGACGACGAAACCCAGGCATTGATTCGGGGTAGGCCAAAATCAAACAAATTTTTGAATGGAGTGGTTATTCGTCCATAGTCCGTTGATTCAATAGGAAATACGGCAGAGTCCCCCTGGTATTTGTCTGCGATTTTGCCCAGATAATCACCATTTCTGAACAGAATCATCCAGATCACGATGTAATCAGGCATAAAAACCTGATCAACCGGGTATATGATAAGGCCGATGACTGAGTCGAGCATTGCCATTTTTACGGGCAGGCCCACACCATTGGCAAGCTTTAAGGCGATGTCTTCGCCAAACATTGCGCTGACCGTGCGTAAACCGATTCTCAAGGCTTCTTCACCAATCAGACTGTTGGCATCGAAACTCTGTCCACCGTCCTGAACGCGCATTCTTTTTATGAGGTTCTGGCCAATTTTTGCCAGAAGAAGTGCAAACTGATTGTCTTTGTCCTTAGAAGCACCAGCAGAGGGTAAATCCTCATCATAGTTCTGAACTTCACTTCCCTGCTTGATGAATTCCCAGCCTTGCTTGCTGACGATTGTTGCATCACGTGGCTCGTAATTTGCAATTTCTTTTTTCAGTTCACCCGCATTTCGGTCAAATTCTTTGAAAATAAGGTTCAGAGGGGTCATGTCTTTTGATTCCAGTGGCTGCTCATTAACTTTTTCGACGGCTTTTTTTAATTTTTCTGAATAAGAGAAGTCTTTTACACTTCTCCAGGCGAGGGGCTCTGAAAAAGATTGACGATGCTCAAACAGGTCGAGAAATCTTTGCAGCTGAGCTTTTTCCTGAGAAAACTGGGCATTGAAATTTTCTATCGCGAAGAGATCGACAACGAATAATACCGTAATGACCGGGATCAATGAGCACGAAATTACAGCCATCCAGAGTTTTAAGATGAGAGATTTATTGACCAGACTTGTGCCATAGCTGAGTTTAAATAAGAAAGTCCCAAAAACAAGAGTAAGAACAGCAAAAATTCCTGCTAAGAGCGGCATTGAAAACTGTTTGGTCTGAGTTTCAGAAAAAATCATCAGCTGGAATTCCTGTCCGTTGAAAATGATTCTTTCATCCGCCCTGACAAAATTGTTTGACTGCACTGAACCGTCTTTTTCTTTCGCATAAGACTGCAGATAGGTTGGAAAATTCGGCGAAAAAAAGATTTGAGAGCTGTTCAGGGGTTGAGCAGCCAGAAATGTTCTGGTGTCCTGGAAGCCGCCAAGGACAGTTTTCAGTGAGTGGCATTCAAGTTTGTCTATTACAAAAACGACCATTCCCACTATTCTGAAGTCATTCTCATCGCCTTTCAATCTCAGTTTGAAAATTTCATTTGAAAAATCAATGTCATTCAGTGCTTCAGACCTTACAGTTATGTAACGGGCAAAGAATTGCTCACGATTCCCGTCAATTTCGACTTCAATCGCTGTTCCAAAGATTTCATCGTAAAAAGATGTCATTGAAAGCCCATTACCAAAAACCTCCGGAATTTTCCGATCAAGTTCTTCGCGCAGATTCATTCGCGGAAGGTCGTAATCAAAATGGTGTTTGTAATGGGCGAATTTTTCCATGAGCTCCACAATTTGTGGTTTCCACCCGTAATTGAGGATGGTTTTTGCAAATCCGGGGCCGCCGCCTGCGTTGTTGAATTCAGGGTAATACAATGTCATTGAACGCTTAATCTTGACTCCAAGACCCGCAAACGTTTCTATTTCGGCTTCAACCAGGCGCTTGAAATTTTCAGGTTCATTTGCCGTTCTGACGAAATTCAGCTGTTTTTCTATGCGATTGATTGACTGATGGCAGAGATTTTCAAAACCGATTTTAAAAACACTTTCTCCCTTTAACTGCTCCAGCAGTCTCAGATTTTGTTCAGCCAGATAAACCTTTTCAAGGTCAATCAGAGTCTGGCCTCTGAACTTGAAACCCAGAAAGACTCCCGCCAAAATAGCGATAAGACCCAGCATTGCAATTGAAAAATATAATCCCGGGCTTTGTGTTGAAACGGCGTCAAGGTTCTCAATTTTTTCATAAACTGAAGACTGGTCTTCGTCGACATTTTCCAGTTCGGTCGCCAGAATCAGATTGTTGGATATTTCCAGCATGGTCCAGGCTTCTTCGTCGGGGAGGCGTGTAAGAATCATTGAAGATTCTTTAAGAGCCAGAGCAATTTTTTCGTCAACAACCACTGGAAAAGCAGGATTCTTTATCGAAATGGCTTCCAGCTGTGCTGCCCGCTTCAAAGGTTCGCCAAGAACTGCGTAGTCCAGCCTTGTGTCAATGCTGCCGGTTCCACCTGAAAAAAATCTTCCCGATGCAAGTCCGATTCCGAATTTATAACCGAATTTCTGATTTTGAATTCGTGTCCGGGTTATTTTCATCTGCTCAATGTTCATTAACGATGCTGCTTTAAAAGCTCTTAATTCAGGAGCTTCTTCATAATTTTCATCTTCAGGAAAAACCGCTTCGATGGCATCACCGATGAATTTATAGATTCGTCCGCCCTGTTTTGAAATAATTGCTGCCATCTTTGCAAAATGTTCGTTTAAAAGTTCGGTGATCCTGTCTGCGGGTTGTGATTCGCAAAGGCCGGTAAAATTTCTAATGTCAGAAACAAGAGCAACTCCGCTGAAAGCCTCGCCGGAAAGCGCTCCATCAACGTTCTGGGTTCTCGACAAAGCCTCAATTGCGTGATCTGAAAGAAGTGATGCAAGTCTGTTTCTTTCTCTCAAGCCTTTGGTCATCTCTGAAAATTCCAGGGCCAGGTTGCCGATTTCGTCGTTACCTGATTTCTCGATTTCCGTGTCCAGATTGCCTGCTGCAATCTGGTCAAGTGAATGTTTGAGTTTGGTTATTCTGCTGAGGATAATTTTTGCGGAAATAAATGCAAGGAAAAGCACTATGAAAATAGCTGTTATAGCAATAAGCCCCAGTGAAAACATGCGGTTGAAGATGGCCTCTTCAATAGAAAAATTGCGGGCTATTCCGGTGATGATAATGCCGGGATATTTTTGTGATGGAAAGGCTACGATTGAATAATCACGGGTTTGAGTGCTACTTAAGCTTCCTTTAAAGAACACCGATTCAGCAATTTTTCTGGCGGCTGAAAGTGCATCGGCTGGAACATGGCGGCTTAGATGAAAAGTTGGTTCTATTTTCTGGGCAGAGGCCTTGAAGTGGGCAAAAGTGTATTCAGGGTTATTCAGCGAGAGAAAGTTGGTTGTCTGTCTGATGGTCTGTTCATCGAGAGCCTGGTCTTCCCATGCAATAAAGGCAGCGTAAGGCTCCAGATTTCCTACTTTAACCAGATCGTGCATCTGGGTTGCCATGCTTCCCGCTCGCATTCTGATAAGAGGGTAAGACCTTCTTTTGCCAATTTCTTCAATAAGGTCGAGTGAAGTTACAGATCGATAGGCCTCTACGCCGAGAGTTTCGATCTGCTTTGGTTCATATTCAGACAATTTGTAACTTGGGTCGGTTTTCTGTATCTGTTGGCGCATATATCCGACGATTGGATACTTGAAGGAGTTGATGAATGAATCAAGTTGCCCCTTGTTTCCGTTGTTATAACCAATGGTACCGCTTGCAGTCTCATTGAAAAATGCGTAACACATCAATGGCAGAGGTTTTTTTGCTTCGTCAAAATAGCTACGCAGCAGCTTTTCAGCCCCAGAACTATAAGATCCTTCCTTTTCCATAATTTTTGCAAGCTCAGGGTCTTTCAAAAACCGGTTAAACGCTGTTCGGTATTCTTCTTCAATCTGGGCTTTTCGGGAATCATACTGTTTGATACATAGAAGCAGATTGGAAACGGTCTGGAAATGGATGGAGCGCCTGAACTGGCTCAGGTAACCGGATGCAGAGATGATCAGCAGGCTCAACGGAAGAGTAGCAGCCAGAAGAAATATGATCTGAAATCGCAGTTTCAGCTTTATTGCCGGCCAGTGCTGCTGAATCAGTCCATGAAAAATCAACAGGCCACCTAAAATGATGAAATTCAAGAGTTTCAGCCAGAGAGGCATTTCATCTTTTTTCAATCGAGGCAACACCAGGGTTGTCAAATGGGTGTTTCCTTTGCCGAGGTAGGAAAAAACCTTGAAATTTCCCAGTTCTGCAACCGGTGGTGTTCCGCTTGCCAGCCATTGCGCAAGGTTGTTCTCAACAGGCTTGATGTGATTTTTCAGCCAGCTTTTGTAGAGCTTTGACCGGTGCAGGGGGGCTTGAATTACCGGGTTGCCATAGCCTTTAAAAAGAGGAACAAAGCCTGCCAGACCGATGCGACGGTCACGAAAATCTCTCAGGGCAAGAAGCATGCCGTCGAAGCGGTTTCTGTCGAGGGTTTTGGAAATAACGATATGACCAAAAGTTCCGCGCCCTGGAACAGTGAAATAATCCCAGTTCAGCCAGTTGGGCTCGACCTTGTACAGGGCGTAGGAAGTTCTCGCCCTTTGCGAATTGGCAATGATGTTGCCGCTGCTTTCAGCCCCCAGGATGTTTTTAAGTAATGTTTCATTGGTTTTGGCAAGGTAATCCGGTATTTCATCGTTTCGATTGAGTTTAACCAGGTAGTCGAAAACTCTCTCGAGCACCCGGCGTTGAATCCGTTTCTGGCTGTCTACCAGAATAAGTTCGCATTTTCCCGTATTCTCAGGAATTTCAAATACAAAAAGATCCTTATCAGGAAAAGGTGGTCTGAAAACTTTTTTGGCGCGGTCAAGCAGGTGTTTTTTCAGGGTTTCACCCTTCAACTCTCCCTCTACTGCAGATTTAAGGATGTTGCTATATTGACCGCAGGTCTTTGAAAACTGATAAGCAAAATCTGATGCCGATGAAATGCCTTCAATTTCCTGGTTGGCCTGGTCTGATTGCTCCGTATTTCGCCAGTAAAGGTCGATTTCTTCAAGAAAATAAAAACCGAAATTGATTGCCAGCAAAGGCATCAATAAAAGAATAACCGGCAGAATCAGGTTGGGTTTTCGCCCTTTTGGTTCATTCATCTTTCTTTTTTCCTGCCGGATTCTTGATGAGATAGACCAATTCAACAAATGAATAGGCATACACGTAAAAAGAAAGGTCGAGCCAACGGTTGTGTTCAAGCTCCTTGGTCAGGCCATTCAGCTTTCGAGTGTTGCCGGTTCTTATTGCGACATTGACTGCTTTATTAATCACCGGCACTATTTCCTGGGCATAAAGCCCAAGGCAGCCAATAACCAGCGTAAATATTATTGCGCCCCTGACTCGGTGCCCAAGCCGCCATGCAGCCAGGCCAGGGCAGACCACATTGAGTATCAGCGCTCTGCCAAGGCTCATTTTGTCATCCACCGGCTTTTTTGCAGGTTGAGCAGTAAGATCAGATCTGCAGAACCGGCAGATTCTGGCGTCAGGCAAAATTTCTTCAGCGCAAAATGGGCATTTAACGCGATTTTGCGCAGAGTTCACATCGTTCATCAATTTATTACTCTTTCAGAGAAATTCTACATAAAAATGGCATGACTGTTTATTCTAAACTGATAGCAATCCATGAAATGTATGAAAATTTTCGATACAGTAAAGCAATTTTTCGGCCTTTCTAAAAGAAAGTTTCCCGGCCCTGATCAATGCCTGCCGGGAAACACTTTCCTTGCCCGTTTTCCGGGGTTAATTTTCTAGTTCAGGTCGAGATCTCCGTAAATTTTGTAAACTTTTCCATCCCTGCCGACCTTGAGTTCTTTTCCGGGGAAGTAGGCCGGCAGTTCATTCTGCAACAGTTGTAATACTTCATCTTCGATTTTTTCCTGAAGTTCTTCAGGAACGCGGTTCAAGGTCGCGAGTTTTACCCGAAAAACATACCCAGGGCCCAGCTTTGAACCTAGCCCAACGGTAAATGAAACACCAAGGTCGAAAAGACCGTCGGCATCAGGTGTGACGCCCTGCCTGTGTGCCGGGCGGTTGGGTCTTAAAGGATAAAGATGCCCGTATTTATCTTCAAGAACGTGGTCAATTTTATCGAAAATATCTTGAAGGCGCTCTTCCCATTTTTCCAGCAGTGGATTCTTCAACTTGCGCTCCTGTGAATGTTTACTGTTGTTTAACCGGGTTTAATGTGTTAATTTCGAGAATAATTTTAACACAAACGGGCCAAAGTTTTCCAATGAGCTTAAATGATTTAATTTTCAGTGTCGGAGTGGCTTTTGCTCTGGGCTGTGACGCATTTGCGGTCGGGCTTGCTGTGGGAACAAAAAATCCCTGCCGGCGTGCCTCGTTCAGACTCTGGTTCCATTTTGGCCTTTTCCAATTTCTTATGCCAATCATTGGCTGGAATATTGGCACATCAATCGTTGAACGCATAAAAGATTACGATCATTGGATCGCTTTCATTCTCATGTTTGCCATTGCGACCAAAATGATGAAAGAAAGCTTTTCGGAAGAAGAAGAGGCGGGCGAAGAAACGACAGCTGATCCCACCCGTGGCTGGTCGCTGGTGGGATTGTCTGTAGCAACAAGCATCGATGCTCTTGGGGTTGGATTTGGTATGGGAATAGCAAAAATGCAACTTTTCAAGCCTGCAGTCATTATCGGTATAACCGCTGCAATAATGACCTATGTGGGAATCTGTATGGGCCGTCGTCTATCTGCCCGTTTTGGTAGGCGGGTCGAAACGGTTGGCGCTGTGATTCTATATTTAATCGCTTTCAAACTGCTGGCAATTTAAGGCTGATTATTGATTATTCCCGCTTCAGTGAGAAATTGCAGAACCGTTGTTTCAAATTCTTCCGGTTGAATCTTGTGAGCCTGAACGTGCCGCGCACCTTTGGCTATGAACGTTTTAGCACTGGGAAGGCTGGCGTGCAGGGCTTTGAATGCGCTTTCATTTGCCCGGTGATCGAGTTCGTCATGTATCAGAAGTGTTGGCCGGTTGCCGATATTTACAATTTTTTCCACCGGGTTGTTCTGCGAATATGAAGCTGAGGTAATGCGTTCGATCAACCAGAAAGCCAGATCAGTAAACGGAGTGTCGGGCAGATTGATGTTATGCTTTGCATCGCGCGCAGCAATAAGGCGCAGGCGCTCAAAGCTAGATTCGAGAATGAATGCTTTGATCTGAGGCAAATGCTCGGCTGAATGAATCAGGGTTGCAGCCCCCATCGACCGGCCAAATCCCGCTATGGGTGAATCTTCGGTGATGTAACCCAGTTTTTTTGCTTCTGCGAGAACAACTTTCAGGTCTTGCCATTCATGCAGGCCGACAGTGCAGAGCTTGCCTTCGCTTCGCCCATGGGCCCTGAAATCAAGAAGAATCAGGCCAACGCCGGTTTCTCGAAGAAATGCCACCATGTCGTTCATCAAGCCATGTGATACTCCATGACCATGGCAAAGCAGAACCGTTCCCTGACCTGGCTGGTTTTTGAAATGGCATGCGAAAATCTTGTGCCCATTTTCGTTTACCGCCCAGAATTCCTGGTGATCTTTATCTTCAAGAGGCCTGGGTTCAAGAAACTGGGGCCGATTGATCATCAGATTGATCAGATAGCCCAGAAAAACTACAAGAAGGGTTGTCCCGATGGCAAATACAAGCAGAATTCTTTTAAGCAGTTTTTTCAACATAGTGCAGATTATTGGTGATAAAAGCTGGTTAAAGCGGTAAACATGGCAGCATGGTCTTCGACGCCGCAAAGCTCGCGAATAGAGTGCATTGCCAGCATCGGAATACCAACATCAACCGAGTTAATACTTACATGAGTTGCTGATATCGGGCCGATTGTTGAACCGCCGCGCATGTCTGAGCGATTGACAAAGCGCTGGGTTCTGACTCCGGCTTTTTCGCAGATTTTGGTAAAAACTGCGGCTGAATAACCGTCAGAAGTATAGCTCTTATTGGCGCTCATCTTGATTACAACTCCGCCATTAAGAGTCGGTCGCGAAGTCGGGTCGCACTTCTGGCCGAGATTGGGGTGAACTGCGTGAGCGCCATCAGCCGATACCATGAATGAAAGGCTCAGGGCTCGGAAAAGTTCTTCTCTGCCGGATTTTTGCGCCAGCAGTATTCTTTCGAGGGTTCCTAAAAGAATCTGTGAGTCGGCACCCTGCTGGGTTGAGCTGCCGACTTCCTCATTGTCAAAACAGGCCATGACGCAGGTAACCTTTGGCTTCTCAAGGTCTGAAAGGGCGCAAATGCCCGCATGCACGGCTTCAAGATCATCGATGCGCCCGGCAGAAATCAGTTCGTTTGCCGCTCCAGCCAGGCAGCCTCTGGCATAATCGTAAAGGAATAGATCAAAATCGATTATTTCCCCGGGTTTTACCTTCAGTTCAGCTGCAAGAAGCCGCAGCAGAAAGTTTTTTTCTTCAAGGCGGTCTTTTAACAGACCAAGAAATGGCAGGGTGTCGGTTTGTTTGTTGAGGGTATAACCCGAGTTGACTTCAGGGTTCATATGTACCGAAATGTTTGGAATGACACAAACAGGTTTGTTGATGTTTACCAGCATTTTTTCAGGCTGCATTGGCTTTTTGCCGGCAACGATAACCCGCCCGGCAATTCCCAGCGGGCGATCAAGCCAGGTGTTCAGAATCGGCCCGCCGTAAACTTCAGTATTCAGACGCAGGTATTTGCCTTCGGCAAGCATTTCAGGTGCCGGTTTGATTCTGAAGCCTGGTGAGTCAGTGTGGGCACCCACAATTCTGAATCCGGTTTTTTCAGGTTTTTCGCTGCCGACGACAAATGCGATCAAGCCTGAATCATTGCGGGTGAAAAAGTATTTTCCACCGGCTTTAAGCTTCCAGCTTTCACTTTCATCAAGTTCTACGAAACGTTTTCTTTCAAGAATATCTTTGACCTGATCCACTGCGTGGTAGGCGGTTGGGCTCTGATAGCAGAAATCAATCAATTCCTCAGCGAATTTTCGCACAGTTTTCATTTTATACCTCGAAGCTGATTTTCTGGGATTTTATCATAAATCCGTGGGGGCTGAGCAACTTTCGTTAAGCTGCCGCCGGGAAAAAACCGATAGAAACAAAAACAGACAAAAAACAACAAGGTAGTGCAAATATGATCATCAATCGTGCAAATTCGGGTCTATCGGTTCTTTCTGATCGTAATTCGTTTCTTGCCGATCCCCTGGCAAATGAACCCGGCAAAATCAGGGAAAAAGAGAGGGAAAATTCTGAGGAGAGAACTTCGGCAATCAAGGCACAGAAACCAGCTTTGAGCGAGATGCAGAAACTTTCACCGGTTGACCAGTATCGATATGTTGACGGTCAGTCGGTGACGCAGCCCCAGACAGTGAATTTAGGAGTCGTTCCGGGCAATCCTGAAAAAACTCTGACAATGGCAAATCAGGTGATCAACGATGCCATTTTGCCCCCGGTTTTTTCAAACCCCAATCGTGTCTGGCTTACCGAAGCCATGCAGATCAAGCGCATGGCTGAAACTCAAATAGACCTGGCCGCCTGATCAGA
>JBMOKV010000279.1:0-2054 GCA_049325495.1 Candidatus Rifleibacteriota bacterium
CCAACCCGGATCGCACCATCATTGCGGTGAAACGCAAAATGGGCACCAAAGACAAAATCAGCGTAGACAGCAAGCAGTACACTCCCCAGGAAATCTCTGCATGTATTCTGCAGAAGATCAAAACTGATGCTGAAGCATTTCTCAACGATAAGGTTACCGGCGCGGTTATTACCGTTCCGGCTTATTTCGACGATGCCCAGCGCCAGGCAACCAAAGACGCCGGTGCAATTGCCGGTATCGAAGTTAAGCGCATCATCAACGAACCAACCGCCGCAGCTCTGGCGTACGGTCTCGACAAAGAAGGCGAACGCAAAATCCTGGTATTCGACCTGGGCGGCGGAACTCTCGACGTTACCATTCTTGAACTGGGCAATGGCGTGTTTGAAGTGCTTTCAACCAACGGTGACACCAAACTGGGCGGCACCGACATGGACAAATTGATCATCGACTGGATCACCAGTGAATTCAAAAAGAACGAAGGCGTCGACCTGCAGAAAGATTCAATGGCGATGCAGCGTGTACGTGAAGCAGCTGAAAAAGCCAAGATTGAACTGTCAACCACCACCAACACCGACATCAATCTGCCCTTCATCACCGCCACAGCTGAAGGTCCCAAGCATCTGGTCATGACCATTTCCCGATCAAAACTCGAAGAACTGGTTGATTCTATCGTTGAAAGATGCAAAGCCCCCATCGATAACGCACTTAACGATGCCGGCCTCAAGCGCGGCGAAATCGACCATATCATAATGGTAGGCGGCCCGACCCGCATGCCGATCATTCAGAATCTACTGAAAGCTCATTTCGGAAAAGATCCCGAACGCGGCGTCGATCCGATGGAATGCGTTGCCATGGGTGCAGCCATTCAGGCCGGTATTCTGGGTGGCGAAGTTAAAGACGTTCTTCTTCTCGATGTCACTCCACTTTCTCTGGGCATCGAAACTCTCGGTGGCGTTATGACCGTTCTCATCGGCCGCAACACAACTATTCCTACCAAGAAGAGCCAGGTTTTCTCAACCGCTTCCGACAATCAGCCCGCAGTTTCAGTCCACGTTCTCCAGGGTGAAAGACCAATGGCTGCAGACAACAAAACCCTCGGCCGCTTTGACCTGGTCGGAATTCCCCCGGCACCGCGCGGTGTTCCCCAGATCGAAGTCACCTTCGACATCGACGCTAACGGTATCGTTAATGTTTCTGCCAAAGACCTCGGCACCGGCAAGGAGCAGGCGATCACCATCACCAACAGCTCCGGGTTGAATAAAGACGACATCGACCGCATGGTTAAAGAAGCCGAAAAATTCGCCCAGGAAGACGCCAGACAGCGTGAAGCCATTGACGTTCGCAATGAAGGTGAAAGCCTGGTTTACCAGACTGAAAAAACCATCAAGGAACTTGGCGATAAGGTTCCTGCAGACCTCAAGAACAATCTTGAAGAAAGAATCGGTAATCTCAAAAAGGCACTTGAATCTAAAGATACCGATAATATCAGAAAGAACGTCGAAGATCTCAAAACCTATGCGCAGAAGCTTGGTGAGCACATATACCAGCATGCCGGAGCCCAGCAGGCAGGCCCGCAGGCATCTGCCGGCCCTGAACAGGCAAAATCGGCCAATGAAGACGAAAACGTTGTAGACGCTGAATTCAAAAAGGCTGACTGATTTGATTGCGGCAGATCAAACAAACATTTGATCTGCCGCAATTTACCCCGCAAATATTTTTTAGCCAGATTAAAACAGGGAGAATTAGATGGCCAAACGAGATTACTATGAAGTTCTCGGGGTCCCAAAGAATGCCGAAGAGGCTGAATTAAAAAAAGCTTTCCGCAACCTTGCACGCCAGTATCATCCTGACGTGAACAAAAATGAAGATGCGGTTGAAAAGTTCAAAGAAATCAACGAAGCCTACCAGATCCTTTCTGATCCACAGAAACGCTCGGCCTACGACCAGTTCGGGCATGCAGGAATAGACCCCAACAGCTTCAATTACCAGGATATGGGTGGATTCGGATTCGGCGATATTTTTGGCGATATCCTCTCAGACTTTTTCGGCGGCGG
>JBMOKV010000280.1:0-2033 GCA_049325495.1 Candidatus Rifleibacteriota bacterium
CTTTCGTTACCCGAATTTATCCCAGAATTCTTAATGCAAAATATGAATAAAACTGATATTCTGTCGCAGTCATATCGACCACAGTCAAGGAGACACCAGTGAAAACCGCAATCATCAGGCAGAAATTTCTCGATTTTTTTGGCAAAAAACAGCACAAAGTTGAAAAATCAGCACCGCTCATTCCGCAGGATGACCCGACCCTGTTATTCATCAGTGCCGGTATGGCGCCTTTCAAACCATATTTCCTCGGGCTTAAAACCGACCTCAGCCGCGCTGCTTCATGTCAGAAGTGCTTTCGTACCACTGACATCGAAAACGTAGGCTACACCGCCAGGCATCATACTTTTTTCGAAATGCTTGGAAACTTCAGCTTTGGCGACTATTTTAAAAAGGAAGCGATTGCCTGGGCCTGGGAATTTATTACCAAAGAAATTAATCTGCCCGTTGATAAACTCTACGTTTCGGTGCATCATACCGATGATGAAGCCTGGCAGATCTGGAACCGCGATATCGGAGTGGCGGCCGATCACATTGTGAAACTCGGCGACAAAGACAACTTCTGGACCATCGGTATTGGTCCTTCCGGCCCATGTTCAGAAATCTATATCGACCAGGGTGAAGAAATCGGCTGCAAAAGCCCCGAATGTGCCCCTGGATGCGACTGCCCCCGCTTCCTCGAATTCTGGAACCTGGTGTTTACCCAGTATGACAGAGCCGAAGACGGCACTTTAACCCCACTTGAACGCAAAAACATCGATACTGGTATGGGCCTTGAACGCCTTGCTTCAATTCTGCAGGGTAAGAAAGATAATTTCGAAAACGATGTTTTCGCCGGTATCGTTAAGAAAACCGAAGATATTACCGGTCGCCGCTTCTCTGAACAGGGAAAAATCAGAACAGCCCTCAAGGTCGTTTCTGACCACGTTCGAGCCCTCTCTTTTGCTCTGGCCGATGGAGCACTTCCCGGAAACGAAGGCCGTGGCTACGTTTTGCGCAAAATTCTGCGCCGTGCTTCAAGGTTCGGTTTCAGCTATCTGGGCCAGGATAAGCCTTTCCTGCATCAGATTGTTCCAACTGTTGCTGAAATTATGGCCGATTACCCGGAAGTCAAAGAGAATGCCGATCACGTCATTCGCGTAGTGAAAAACGAGGAAGAAAGATTTCTGCAGACCCTCAAAACCGGCAGCGAAATACTTAACCAATACCTCGATGAGCTTAGAAAAGCAGGTAATTCAACTCTGGCCGGTGAAAAGGCCTTTCTGCTTCATGACACTTACGGCTTCCCGCTTGATCTGACACGCGAGATCTGTCGCGAACAGAGCCTGCTGGTTGATGAAAACGGGTTCAATGTTGAACTTGAAAAGCAAAGACAGCGTGGTCGCGCCAATGTGGTTTCGGCTTTTGTTAATTTCTCTGCGGTCAATCCTGGCGATTACCCGGAAACCGTTTTCAGCGGTTATGAAAAAATGCAGGATACCGGAAAAGTCCTGGCAGTCGTTACAGAAGGCGATCAGACCATAGTTATTGTGGATAAAACCCCATTTTATGCTGAAGCTGGCGGCCAGATCGGCGATAACGGTCAGATCGTCTGTGGAAACGCAGTGTTTAATGTTAAAACCACAGAAAAGGCCGAGGGCGTCTATCTCCACATCGGCTCATGGGCTTCGGGCAATCATTTTGCCGCAGGAGCAACAGTCGAGTTGATCGTTGATAGCAAAACCCGCAGGGCAACCATGCGTAACCACACTGCAACGCACCTGCTGCATAAAGCACTCCAGGAAATTCTTGGCGATCACGTTAAACAGGCCGGTTCATACGTCAATCCAGAACGCCTGCGTTTCGATTTCACCCATTTTGAATCGATTGGCCCGGACATCATCGCGCAAATCGAAAACCGGGTTAATGAAAAAATTCTCGACGCCCTGGAAGTAAAAAAACAGGAAATGGCCTATGATGAAGCAGTAAAATCAGGAGCAATGGCCCTTTTTGGCGAAAAATACGGCGACAGCGTTCGCGTAGTAAGAGTCGGCGAT
>JBMOKV010000281.1:0-2032 GCA_049325495.1 Candidatus Rifleibacteriota bacterium
TCAAGGCGATCGAAGTTAAGCTCAACATCTTCAAACAGGCCCAGAGCCTCAAGCTTGATCCTGAAGAATTCAGCAAGCTGGTCAATCTAATTCAAAAATAACCAACCGGGAACATCTTATGTCACAGAACGCCGATATCCTTCCAAAAGCCTATGATCCTGCCCAGGTTGAAACCTCGGTTTACCATAAATGGGAAGAAAACCGCTGTTTCCATGCTGAAGAAAAATCAGACAAAAAGCCATACTGCATAGTCATTCCACCACCTAACGTCACTGGAATGCTTACTATGGGCCATGTCCTCAACAATACCCTTCAGGACATCCTGATCAGATACCAGCGTATGCTCGGCCACGAGACCCTCTGGCTCCCGGGAACCGACCACGCGGGCATTGCCACACAAAACGTGGTTGAAAAGGCTCTGGCCAAGGAAAAAATTACCCGCCATGACCTCGGACGGGAAAAATTTCTCGATAAAGTCTGGGCCTGGAAGGAAAAATATGGCGGCATCATTCTCAGTCAGCTGAAAAGACTGGGTTGCTCCTGCGACTGGGAACGGGAGCGCTTCACCATGGATGACGGGTTGAGCGCCGCGGTTCAGAAAAGCTTCATCAAGCTTTATCGCGATGGCCTGATTTATAAGGGCAAATACATTATCAACTGGTGCCCACGCTGTCGCACCGCCCTTTCTGACGAAGAAAAGATTCCCGAAGATACCAAAGGCAATCTCTGGCATATTCGCTACCCCCGAAAAGACGGCAAGGGTTATGTGGTGGTCGCGACCACCCGCCCCGAAACCATGCTTGGTGACACTGCCGTGGCAGTTAACCCAGCTGATGAACGGTATTCAGACCTGGTGGGCAAAACTCTGGTGCTGCCATTCGTAAACCGTGAGATTCCGGTTATCGTCGATGATTATGTCGACCGGGCATTTGGCTCTGGTGCCGTAAAAATCACGCCGGCTCATGACCCCAATGATTTTGAAATGGGGCGCCGTCATAATCTTGAGCAGGTTATTGTCATGGACGAAGGTGGCGTAATGAACGAGCTTGCCGGAGAATTCGCCGGTATGGATCGCTTTGCCGCCCGCAAAGCGATTGTCGAAGCTCTTGAAGCCAAAGGTCTGCTTGAAAAAATCGAAGATCACGAACTGGCGGTGGGGCATTGCGAAAGATGCAAGACCGTAATTGAGCCATATCTCTCGGATCAATGGTTCGTTAAAATGAAACCTCTGGCAGTTAAGGCCATTGAAGCGGTTAACAGCGGCAAACTCAGATTTACCCCGAACCGCTGGGTTGGCGTTTACCTGCACTGGATGGAAAATATCCGTGACTGGTGCATCAGCCGCCAATTGTGGTGGGGTCACCGAATTCCCGCCTATACCTGCCAGAGCTGCAAAGAGGTTATCGTTTCTGAATGTCAGCCGGAAAAATGCCCGAAGTGCGGTGCCGTAACCGGCATAAATCAGGATGAAGACGTTCTCGACACCTGGTTTTCTTCCTGGCTGTGGCCCTTCTCGACCATGGGCTGGCCCGATGATACAGAAACTTTAAGAAAATTTTACCCGACCGACACTCTGGTAACCGGCCCCGATATCATTTTCTTCTGGGTCGCAAGAATGGTCATGGCCGGCTATTACTTTCTTGATGAGTGCCCGTTCCATGACGTTTATTTCACCAGTATCGTCCGTGATATGAAGGGTCGCAAAATGAGCAAGTCGCTGGGCAATTCACCAGACCCGCTCGATATCATTGCTACCTACGGTGCCGATGCTTTGCGATACACGGTCATTTCCCTCGCTCCTGTCGGTCAGGACATCAAGTTCGCCGAAAACAAGGTGGAAATCGGCCGCAATTTCGCAAACAAGCTGTGGAATGCTTCAAGATTCGTGATGATGAACCTTGAAGGCGCCGATTGCTCGATCAGGGCTGCTTTGCCCTCAGAATTGAGCGCGGCCGACCACTGGATTCTTTCGCGCCTGAATTTCGCTATCGATCAGGTCAGCGCCAATCTTGCCGAGGGAAATTTCAAATTC
>JBMOKV010000282.1:0-2032 GCA_049325495.1 Candidatus Rifleibacteriota bacterium
ATTGCAATTGAAGCAGAAAAAGTTCTTGCCCGCAATCAGGATCAGGTAAATCAGATGCTGCCTGAAGTATCACGGGAAATAGAAGAAGTAATCGCCCATTCCGCATGTGAAGCGGCATTCGATCTGAACGCCCGCTGCATCGTTCCCTTTACTTTCAGCGGTGCAACGGCTCAGCACATTTCAAAATATCATCCGCCGACCCCGATCATCGCATTGACTCCGCGCAGGGAAACCTGCCGCCGACTGGCTTTGAGCTGGGGCGTAACCCCGCTGCTGGTAAAAAACATCAGCAGCACCGATGAAATGATCGAATACACCGAAAAAATTCTGCTCGAAAAGAAGTTGGTTAAAAGTGGCGAAACCATTGTCATTCTTGCCGGAGTTCCGCTCGGTGTAAAAGGCGGCACCAACCTGATGAAAATGCAAAAAGTCCGCTGAGGTTATTCAGAGATCAATTATGATCTTTTGCCTCTTTTGCCGCTTCTTCTTCTGAAATGAAGTAGTAACCGCAGGTGGCTTTGGTGTGCGGAAAGATATCCTGCTCGTTGAAGGGGTAGGTTTTGCAGACGTCTGGCTTGGTTTCGTGAATTTTACAAAGCAGCTTTCCGTCTTTTTCAAAAAGAAACGGGCACGGAAAAGAAGATTTACAGCAGGCGCCGCAACCCAGGCATTCGCCCCTGCGCCTTTTCAGGCCATCTTCGACCACATCTTTTTTCAGCAGCATCAAATAGCGCCGCTTGAGCTGCATCTTGAAAGAGGTAACCACTTTTTTATAAACTTTTTGCATTTATGCCCTCACAACTGGCAGAGTACAACTATTATACCCCCAAAAACATTTTCGTCAAATAAATTACAAAACCCGAAAGAGCGCCGTATTTTTTCATGTCCAGGTAAGCGATTTGCAATCAATTTACTTAATTGCTATATTTTTTTAATCCCTTGATGGTGGTGAAAAAATGAAAACTAAGGTTATGCTGATTTTAACTTTAATTTGTTTCTTTGCAGCCGGTGTTTGCTTTGCAAAAAGTGGATTATCTTTTATCTGTGGTGATGGCATCGTATTAGGGGCAGCATTAAATGGTGAATGGCAGGATCCACATTCTATCGATAAGTATCTGAAAGGCGGAGAACTATTCAGATTTTTTTCAATTGATGGCGCCGGTAAAGAAAAATACAGATGCAGCAAACCTTATTGCAAAAAACCTGGTTGGCGCTTGTGGAAAGTTTCATTCACCCCTGAGCCAGCAAATTTGATAACAACAACCAGCACCGGACTGGACGCCTATTTCGATTCATTTGAATTTGCAGTTTGTTGCGATTGGAATCCTGTGCCAAGAAAGATTACGGTTTCAACCATTCCGAACAATTATGATATCGAGGCAGCTCAGCAACACTTAACCAGCCTGCAGGAAAAAATCCCTGGTCGTTTTTCTCAGCCTGAACTGGTAATCGAACAGGTAATCAGAGGCGATTTTGATGGAAACGGTGTTGATGAAACCCTTATTACGGCTTCTTCTGTAAAAGGGGAAGTCAGTAAAAACGCCGGACTGAAAGAAATGTTTTTGCCAAAAAATCCCTCAATCAACGACTATTCTTTCATTATTTGCCGAGATAGTACGAATGGCCCCGGCAAATTTTACAAACTCCACGAGGACGCTGTCGATGATATTTTTAACAAGTTCTGGAAACATCGGGTAGGCCTGGTTGCAGATCTCGATGGTGATGGTTGTATGGAAATAATTACGCAGAGCGCAACCTGTCAGGGTGGTATTTATTCCATGTTTCGCTTCAATAATGGCAGACCCCGCGAATTCTTTGGAACTGTAAAGAACTGATTCCGCAGTCATACCCATATAACCAAGCCTGATTTCAGCTGAGCTTGAAAAAGCTTCTGATTTTTCCGAGAATGGCAGCCTTGGCAGCAGAGCCTTCAAGACTGGTTTTCAGGGGCGATTTGTGGTGGCCGCTGGTCTGGTGGCTGTCGATCAGTTCGGCATTTTTGCTGCTGCGATTGGCCAGCACGCCGCTCAGT
>JBMOKV010000283.1:0-2026 GCA_049325495.1 Candidatus Rifleibacteriota bacterium
CATCATCGGTGCTAACCCCGAATCTTGAGGGGGGCAGATCGATGACGTGACCTTTAGAGGCTTCGACAACAAAATCCTTACCAAGAAATTTGGACAAAGTCTTTATTTTACCTGGTGACTCAACGATTATCAGATTTTTTGCCATTCAGCCTCCTGTGAAAATTGCTGCAACTTAAAATCAGTGTAGGGACAAAGAATGAACCAGAGAGCCATCGGCAGTCAGTTCTTTTTCTTCATTGATCTCTGATTCGGGGCGGGTTAGTAAAACGATAAGCTCCAGGCGGGAATGAGAGACATTGCGCAGATCATTTGCCCAGATATACTCAATGGCCTTTTCAAAATGCAGTTGTGAAATGACCCCATCTTCAACAAGCTTAAGCAGCATCTGCTGAGCATCAGGCGAAAGTCTGATAGCTTCAGAAGCATGCAGGTGGCGAACGCCGCATGGAGTTCCGTCTCCGTGAAAATCCCGGTTGCCCACCGATAAAAGCGGGTTTACCCTGGAAGTAAGCATTGAAACCAGATTCATTGCCGTTTCAATATCATTGAGACTGAAACCCTTTTCAAGAAGTTTGCTTACCATCGGGTCCCGGCCTGATTCATCCACGCCTTTGGTTTCAATACGCTTTATGACTATATCCATTATTTCCATGATATTGGTAAATGGGCTCTTAATCCTGTTCATAACATACCTTCATGCGACATTTTTTCTGGCCTGATAGGAATTACCAGGAAGCTTAATTAAATAATCTCTCATCTCAAGAGTCAAAAGTAAAGAAAACAATCGGTCGCGCTTGTAGGAACCGGTTTCTAACAGACTGTCGATAGTTCTGGGTTGCATGGATAAATCTCTGAGAAGTTTTTTTTCTTCATCAGAAAGATCATCCATATCAGAATTATTTTCAAGTTTTTTCTTTTGCGGCAGTAAATCTGCGAAATAATCGATAATTTCAGCAGGATCAGTCACCAGGTTCGCTCCTTCTTGAATTAGAGCCAGGGTTCCTTCGGCCACCGATGATCTTATATTTCCGGGAATAGCAAAAACTTCGCGGTTCTGTTCGGCAGCCAGGCGGGCAGTGATGAGTGATCCACTGCGAGAACTGGCTTCAACCACCAGAGTTCCGATGCACATTCCAGAGATGATGCGATTACGCACTGGAAAATGCCAGGGCCTGGCTATGACGCCGGGGTGGTATTCAGATACGAGTGCGCCACCATTCTGAAGAATTTTCTCACGAATACGCTGATTTGCCCTTGGATAAACGATATCAGGGCCATTACCGAGAACGGCAATGGTTTGAGATTTGGCTTCTACTGCCCCCCGATGAGCATAGGTATCAATACCCAAAGCAAGGCCTGAAACCACGACAAACCCTGCCTGAGCCAGGGAACTGGCGAATTCTCTTGCAATATCATAACCAAGTTGGGTGCCATTTCTCGCCCCGACGATCGCTATGGCCGGAGCCTGCTGAAAATCTATTTTACCGATGCAGAACAACACTACAGGAGAGTCGGGGATTTCCCGCAAAAGAGGTGGGTAGTCGGGATCGGAATAGCAGACCAGGCGAACCTGCTTCTGTTCAAGTAATTCAGGAGGACAAACCGGCTCTTCACGGGAGCCATCAGTGACAAACCGCTCCAGGCGATTGTTATCCCAACCCTTGACCTGCAGCAATTCACCCTTGCTGGCTGAAAAAGCCCTGGCCGGACTGCCAAACCTTTTTATCAAGCCGGCCTTAATGGTTGCACCCAGCCATGGCATTCCAGCAAACTGCAGCCATGTCCGAATTTCAGCCAGAGATCTGGCTTCAGCCATAGAAAATGTTCTCCTTGGGTTCTTTAATTGTTTTAATCGCTTTTTTACACCAGAAAACCATGGTTTCATTCTTGTTTTCTGCTGCAACCTGGGTCAATCTCGCCATAACATCCATGCCGGCAGTAATCAGGGCGTCGAATGCCGTGCTTTTAACGGCACTTTGCTCGTGGTTAAAAAGATTTATGAAAAGATCGGGGTTTTCAGCTGCAA
>JBMOKV010000284.1:0-15362 GCA_049325495.1 Candidatus Rifleibacteriota bacterium
GTCTGCTGCTTTAACGCCGGCTCGTTTGATGAGGGTGAGAAAATGATGGGTGTGGCGATGCGCAGTTGTGAAGAGTCTGAAGAGGCAGAAAACTGGCTGCCGTTCATGCGTAAAAGATTTTTTGGCTTGATCGAAAACCGCGAATTCATTGCTTCAAGACTGGTTACCCAGCTTGAAAAGCTTCGACAGGAATACACTCAGGTTTTCAATCAGCTGTTGATTCCTGACCAGGAGTTTGTTGCAGACCAACCGGAAAAGTCTGATTGCACCAATATTCTTGTCTGGGTAATCGGCATTGTGTCTTCGATGTTGATGTTTTACCTGAACATCGAAGACCTGGTAACACTGATTCGGGTCGGGGCCAACAGCTCTTTTCTGGTAGGCGAGGGTGAGGTTTTTCGGCTTTTTACCTGTCTTTTCGTTCATATTGGCTGGGTTCATCTTTTTATGAACATCGTCGCCTTGAAATATTTCGGTCCACCCGTTGAAACAGTTACCGGCTGGCCACTTTTTCTCGGGATTTATTTTTTCTCTGGTCTTACAGGCAGCCTGGCTGCGGTATATTCGGGACAAGTTCTTTCTGCCGGGGCATCATCGGCTGTTCTTGGCCTTCTGTCTTCTGCCATCATTCTTGAGGTTTTCAAGGTAAAAGGTGCAGAAAAGCTGGCAAATCAGAACAATTTTTCTACCCTGGTGTTCATTCTGGCAATAAATCTGGTAATCGGCGCAGTCGAAAAGGGAGTCGATAATAGTGCTCATCTTGGTGGGCTGGCCGGTGGCGCAATTTTGAGTCTTTTTCTCGTGCCTGTTCTTCGACATCATCTCTTGAAATCTCTGGCGACCGTTATTTCAGTTTGTTTTGTAACAGTATTTGCCGGTTTTTCAATTTTCAGTCTCGTGCAATACCAGAGCGTCGGGGGGTATCCTGCGAAAGTTTCACATTTTAAATCTTTGACCAATGCTTCGCAGACAATTGAACTTGAATTGCCGGTTTCCTGGAAAATCGATGAGCAGGAAACAAGTTTTCAGGAAATTTCTGCTGTAGGCCCTTTCAGAGAAAGATTTTCCGCGATGTTTGAAATCAGTGATAAATCATCAGAAACTCTGATTGATCAGCATATAAACCAGAGAACCGCTGAACTTGAAAACACCCCCGAGCTTTCATTGAAATTGCGCAAAGGGCCAGAACTTATCGAAATCAATAATCGAAAGATGTATCGGATCAAATGGTTGATTAATTCTACCAACGGGCCAGTAACCGTAGTGGACTACCTGACCTTTGAAGATCGAATTCTTTTTCTTTTGCGGTTCTTTGTGGGAACTGAACATGATTCAGATTATCAAGCTGTTTTTGACCGGGCAGTTAAAACCTTCAAATCACCATATTTTGATTGAATTCTATATTCTTGCAAGTTTTTTCAAATTCCCTCTTGAAAATGTTTTACGAAAGTTATACATTCCTGAGCATAGGAATTCTATCTTTCACAGGGGGCTTCATCCGATTATGAGGAAAAGACTTATCAGTTTCGTAGTGATTCTGGCCATGCTTTCTCTGCCATGCGGCGTATTTGCCAAAAGCAAATGGACTGATTGGTGGAAACCGGGAGAATGGTTCGGCAAAAAGCAGCGCTCAACCACAGTTACCGGTGTTATTGATTCTGTTGCAGGCAACAAAGTTGTTTTCAGAACTCTCGATGGTCAGATGATCAACCTGATCGGTGACCAGGCTGCAAAAGTTGCAGAAAATAGAACGGTTAAAATCAGAGTATTCGGCAACGTATTCAAACCCGATCAGAAATACCCGACCGGTGCTTTGCAGGTAAGAGGTTTCAAGGTTCTTGAAGAAGAAATCGTTACCCCCAAAGATGTTACAATTGGTAGTGAAGAACAGGTTTCAACCCAGGAACCCGAACCATATGTCGAACCCGAACCAGTTCTCGAACCCGAACCAGTTCAGGAAGAACCGGCTCCCCAGGCTTACGACGAAGAACCTTCTCCCGCTGCCATGTCTGCCGATGAACACGAAAATGAAGAACCGGCCGACGAAGTAAGTGCTGATGTTGAAGAACCTGAATTCACCGAATATGTCGTTGTTTCAGGCGATACCCTCGGCAAAATCAGCAAAAAAATCTACGGCACCACCGGCAACTGGAAAAAGATCGCCAAGTCAAATGGCATCACCAATCCCAAACTTCTCAAAGTCGGCATGACTCTGAGAATCCCCAAAGATTGATCAATTCATGATTCATAGCATTTCCACAATTTAAAGTGGAAATGCTTGTGAATTTGTGATACCCTTGCCTGACTTAGCAGGAGCAAAATTTACAGGAGGAACGCATGAAAAACGTTGAAATGAATGTCGAAGGCAACATTCTTACCATTAAAGTTGATCTTACCAAAGATTTTGGTGCATCTTCTTCAGGTAAGTCTGTTATTGTTGCTTCAACAGAAGGCAATTATGCTCTCCCTGGCCGAGAAGAAAAAATCGGTCTGAACGTTTACCGCAAAAAGTAAACCAAGTTTTAAAACGCTGCGGCGGCACAGATTATTCTGTTCCGCCGTTTCCTTTTTAGGGACTTATCCCCAAAATTTATGGTTGAATCTGGTTTTCTTCTGCCGCCGGCTGGGTTGCCGTTTCGCCGGCCTCTGGGTGGTCAGCCGCCGGTTCTGGGGAATTCTGCTGCTCTGTGGGCTCTTCTGGCTCAGTAGGATTTGCTTCTGGAACCTCAGTGACAACTTGCTCAGACGATGGCGGGGGCGTTTCAATTTCAGCTCCAGTCGTCTTTTTCTTCTGGAATTTCTGAAGCAAAGGTGCCAATTTTTCAAGCATAGGTTTGAACTTTGCTGCCAGGCCTGAAACGGGGACTTCAGAAGAGACCGGTTCTGGCTGAGCTTGCCCGTCTCCTTCAAGCAATGCCCTGGCGGCTTTTTTCTTTTTGATTATCTGGTTGATTCCGCCGATAATGCCCGCTAACAAAATCAGAAAAACTGGAACTATTTTTTTCAGCATCATGCTCCAGTATAGTTTTGATGCTCCCGCAGGCGGATTTTTGGCTTTTAAGGCAAGATCAAGATGAGTTGAACCTTTTTCCGTATTTGGCTTTTTTGCACTGAGAAAATGCAGCGCCATGGCATAATTGGCCCAGCCATTTTCTTTGTCCTTTTTCAGAAGAGCATCGGCTGAACGTTTTGCTGCCATTATGTTGGGTTTTTCAAGACTTAAATTTGCTTCAATTGAAAGCTCAAGTCCCTCGGGTGTTTCTGCCGCTTCCGGGTTATCTTTCATAAGATTGGCTATATCTTTCCATTTTTCGCTTTTTTTCAAACCGGCAGCCTTGGCGAAAACCGAATCAAATGATTTTCCCTTTTCCTTGCCCTCTTCAGTTTCGCTTCCCTCTTCTCCTTCAACCGGATCTTCTGAACCCTCTTTTTCAGCTGACATTTTCTGACTTAGCTCAATGGCCTCAAGAAAAAGAGAATAATCTTTCTTAAGCGCGCTGTCCCATTCATCTATCAACGGATTTTTTTGCAGGGTTTTGAGCGCTTGATAAGCCTGTGTTTGAATCGGCAGTGGCTTGATGATTTTAGGTTTTTTTACTTCAGCCTCATTGAGTGGTTTCGCACCATCTTTGCTTTCAGCAGCTTTGACTGCCACTGCTTTTGGGGAACTGGCAATTTCCGTGGTTTTTGATGCCGTAGGTTGAGAGATGCTTTTAATCAGACCAGAAAGGCTTTTCACTACTCTGGGTGTGTTTTGTTCAATCAGCTTTTTTGTATCTATTTTGGGCGGCGGCAATGGTGGGGCATTGACTGGCGCAACCTCGGCAGACATATCATCTTCATCGGTCTGGTCTAATTCTGCTGGCGGGTATGATTTTGCGGGAGCTTTCGGGTATTCAACTTCTGGAGGCGGGAGTTGCTCAAGTATTGCCAGCGGATCCTGAGCCTGCAATATTGTGCTGAGTCCAAGAATAAAAATTAATGCCCGAAAAAAATGCTTCACCTTTCGGCTGCCGCCTTATCTCTGGCAGCAACCGCCAGTTCGTCGCATCTTTCATTCTCAGGATGGCCGGAATGCCCCTTAACCCACTTCCAACTCAATTGATGCTTGTTGGCCTGAACCAGTAGTCGTTGCCATAATTCCTGATTTTTTACCGGCTTTTTCGCCGAAGTTTTCCAGCCATTTTTTTGCCAGCTTTCCAACCAGCCTTTTTCAAATGCATTCGATATATACTGACTGTCGGTGCAGATTTCTACCGTGCAGGATTCTTTAAGACACTCAAGGGCATTGATCACAGCCAGAAGTTCCATGCGGTTGTTGGTCGTTTCCTTTTCACCACCACTAATCTCTTTTTCATGACCTTTGTAACGCAAAATTGCGCCCCAGCCCCCAGGGCCTGGATTGCCGCTGCAGGCTCCGTCTGAAAAAATTTGTACTGATTTGTTTGAAATGCTTGTCATGCTTCGATTTCCTCTTTGATTATTTCCGGCAGGAAAATCTCAAAAGTGGTTCCTTTACCGGGAGTGCTTTCAACCTCAATTTTGCCATTCATTTCTTCAATTATTTTTTTGACTATGCTTAAGCCCAGACCAGTTCCCCCATATTTTCTCGTGGTTCCATGGCTGACTTGAAAGAATGGCTGGAAAATTCGGTCTATCTGGTCTGGTTCTATGCCGATTCCCGTGTCGCTCACGCCAATGAAAAAGTCCCTCTGGCCTGAACGCCGCAACTCAAGAGTAATCTCACCAGAGCTGCAGAATTTAAATGCATTTATCAATAGATTGACGATAATGTGTTGAATCGCGTGTCTGTCGGTTTTCAGCATTAAATGAGGCTCTAAGATTTTTTCGATATATTTAACCCGGTCGGAACCTGGCTGTTCACTCACAATTGAGCGAATGTACAAAAGAATCTCGTGAATCATGAAGGTCTCATTGCGAAAGGTGAAACGCCCGCTTTCAAGCAGTGAAAAATTCAAAAGCCCGTCAATCATTCCGTGAAGATTGTCGGCGTTAACTACGATCTGGTCAGCGACTTCGAAAATTTTCCCCGATTCGATCAGATTTTTTCTTGCAGGTCCGCGCATCAGTTCCCCGTATCCTTTTATGGCGGTTAATGGGGTTTTGAGCTCATGACTCATCATTGCCAGAAACTGAGACTTGGCATGATTGGCTTCTTCTGCCTTTTCTTTGGCAATTATCAATTGCCGCTCCGTCTCCTGGCGCAGCTTGATTTCCTGCTCCAATTGCGTAATTTCAGCTTCTTTGAGATATGTTTCTTCTTTGGCCCTCATCAGTTCCTTTAATGTTGCTTTAACATTTTCTTCAAGCCTTTTGTAAACCTCAAGGCCTTCACTGCGGCCGAAAAGCTCAACCAGTGTAATCCAGGGGGGCAATTTGGTGTCACGAAGGTTGAATATTGTGTTGATAATACTTTCTGTTCTTTTTATGCCGCAGGCTGAGAAGACATAGCCGAGTGCAATAATTATGTGCACCGGGCTGGATGGTATTTCAGCAGCAGGAATTCGTGGGAAAAGACCCGCATAGATTGAGCAGCCGAAACTCATGAAAATCATTCCGACACCAATCAACTGGGCGGCCAGATAAAGCCTGCCATTGGCGTTACGCCACAGGTGAATAGCAATAGCCGCCAGATAGCCTATGCCTATTGCGTAAATCAGGCCAAAAGCAAATTCCTTCATCTTGCCAATGTTGGATATCTTTGAGGCATTGAAGATTAACTCTGGGTTCATCAGCAGCGGAATCAGAATATAAATCAGCATTATGGCCAGGTAATAACTGCCAGGCTGCCGGCTGAATTCAACCCGGCAGACCCTGCCCATCAAATGAATGCCCGGTAAAGAAAAGAGAATTGCCATTATAAAAAACAGATTTGTGAAAATACTCTGCTTGAATGCGGCTATTTCAGAGACCCAGAATATGAAATCTATGCTGTTGCCAATCGCTGCGCTCAGCATTGAAATGGTAAAAAAAAGCATGGAATCTTTCGCTATACTGCGACTGGGAATCTGATGCCAGGCATAAAGCGAATAAATTGCCGAACTTACATTGATTAATACAAAAATGCTGTAAAGAATTCGCGAATGCAGTAATGAAGCATAAGTGATTCCTGAAGCCTCACAAAAAATGTAAGCAAAAATAAAGCTTAGAGCTGTTATCCATGCCAGACCAATTTCAAAATGGGTCAGCTGATTGGTCAGAACCTCAACCCCATTGAGATTGTCGAGGCTGGCAATCGAGAACGAACCCTGAAATTCTTCCGGTCTATTTTCGAAGTTCATTTTGATGACCAGACTTCATTAGTATTTCCACCGGCGGATAGTCCGCCACTTATCAACATTTTGTCTGGCAGTTCACAACCCATCAAAAAAGTTCTCGGTGAAAAATGGGATGGCGTTCCCCCCGAACCGGCAAGAATTTCATACCAGTTGATTCCGTCAGAACTTGCCCAGACGTCATTGAAGAGGGTGGTGCCGCTTGAATCGGATGAAGACCCGCCAATCAGCCAGATTTTATTGGAATATACGACCTGGGCCATACAGCATCGAGGTGTAAAAACATTGCTGCTGCTCACCTTCTGCCAGACATCACCATTTGTCGTATTCCAGATGTCGTTTAATGCGCCTGGAATCCCTGTTGATCCGCCATAACCACCGAAAACCCACATTTTACCAGAAAAAGAAACTGTACTTGAGCGCTTTCGCGGGAAAAAGCTCACAACTTTCGACATCAGTGTCCAGCTTATCCCATCGTCCGATTTCCAGCATTCGTCAAGAAGCACGGGGTTTCCGTCTGAATCCTGGGTCTCTCCTGCAACTACCCATAAACTTCCGTTAAAACTTGCCATACTGTGGTAAGCACGCTGGTAATAATCTGCTGAACCAGTTTTTTTATACCATTTTGAGCCATTGTTGCTGTACCACACATCGTCAAAATACTGTTTACCTGTGTCGCTTTCATAATAACCGCCAGTTAACCAGATATATCCATCGTGAACCACGCAGGCGTGGCCGGCTCTTGGCGAGAACTGATAGGTTCCCTCTCCGGCGGTTGCTGAAAGAACTGGGCTCCAGTTCTTTCCGTCCGATGATTTCCAGACATCGTTCAGATAGCTTCCATCAAAACCACCAATTACATAGACATCGCCACCTAAATTGATCATCGTATGATCTATTCGTGAAGAAAACATGGAAGTGTCTTCGGTCTGGGCAACTTCTTTAACCCAAACTTTGCCTTGTTCAGGGGCCGTTTTAAATGACCAGTTGACCGGGGCTTTGATATAGTTGCCACTCAGATCATAGGCAGAAGAATTTAGGTTCAGACTGTAATTCTGATCATATAGAAGAGCTGAAGACGGGGTGAAGACAACTGTCTGACTGCTCTGGGTGAAATCGCCTGAAATCGGGGTGGTACCAGCTTTCATCGAAAAGGCATTTTTTATCGATTGCAGGTTCATGGTTTTTGAGAAAACCATTTTTACCTGAGTCTGAACCACAATTTGCGTTGCACCATCGGCAGGGGAAAGTTTGCTGATTAAAAGTTCAGGGCGGGCGATTGTCTGAAATGGCAGCAGATAATTGTTGGCCATCGCAGTTTGATTAATGTCACGGGCCGATGATGCAATCTTTACCTGATAGGATGTCGCATCGGAAAAATTGCTGGAGTATGTAACCGTCATGTTTTTGCGGTCAGAGGACCATGAGAATGAAGGAATACCCGCAGACGGAGAAATCGAATAGGCGTTTTGTGTGCTTGAAGTATCCATCTCATGGTTAAAAGTAATGACTATCGATTGATCTAAAGGTACTTCAAAGCTGCCGGCAGCCGGTTGTGTCTGAATTATTTCAGGGGCGGTGAACGGCGCGGTGGTAAATGATACTATCTGATCCGAGGCGAGTGAAGACCCATGAATATCCTGTAATGACTTTAAAATCTTTATTTGATAGGTTTGACCACCGTTCAAATTTCCATTTGGTTTTATGGAAAGGGCCTTCTTGTCTGTTGACCAGCTGATATTATATCCAGAAGGCGGGGCAGGGGAAAATGAAGCCAGAAGAGTTTCTGTTTTTACCGGATTTGAAAAGCTTGCGATGATAATCTGGTCATATGGAGCATTGGTCAGACCGTCAACTGGCTGAATGAATTGGGCATTGAAGGCAGGCGGGGGAACAGTGGTAAAACTCGAAGAAAAATTTCCGGTCAGTTTGTTTCCGTTTTTGTCCGTTGCATTGGTTGTTAGACTTACCTGATAAACTCTCCCGGGAAACAATTCTACCGGGGTGCAGACAAGACGCTGGGCATTTTCCCAGGTGAATGAGCATGAGATCGTGTTCAGTTCAGAACTAAGTCTGAAAGAGCTTTGAGTTGCTGCCGGATCCATTTCTTTGTTGAAATCCAATATTATTGCGGTTGTTGTGGCTATTCCAGAGGCGAGATCCATCGGTGTGACTTTCACAACCGAGGGGAATGTTTCGGTTTTGAAGGTGAAAGAGTAGGGGGCATCAATTTTCAGGCCATTGGTATCTGTGAGATCTTTACTTATTTGAATTTTATATTCGGTTGAAGTCTGTAGACGGCTGGCGAATTTAATGGTTATCTGCCGGTCAGAATCAGAAAACTCCAGGTTGAACAGACTCGCAGGAGTTATGCTGATTGCAGTCGCAGCTGATGTTTTGTTTATTGGCCGATCAAATTTCACTACCGCATCGGAAATCGTACTGATGTTTTCTGATGTCCCTTCGGGAACTGTACTCAGAATTGCCGGGCCCGGGAAATTTGCGGTGTTGAAAGCTATCGAAACCGCTCCAGCCAGCTTCTTGCCAGCCAGGCTCTGGCTTTCGTTGGAAAAATTCAGCTGATAACCAGTATTACTGCTTAAGAATAGGCCCTTGATGGTCAATATTCTCCCATCCTGATCCCAGATTCCGGTGAAATTGCCAGGAGAAGGTGTGATGCTGAAGATAACCGTACTGGTGGCCATTTTCGTGGAAAACTGCACGGTAATTTCCGGATTCAGGCCAACTTCAGTCTGTCCGTTGATGGGATTGGAGCTTGATATTACAGGGGGGGCTTCACCCAGGGTTGTAAAGCTCCAGTTGCCAGGGAGTAAAACCGGCAACCCGTCCTGGTCGTTTAGATTGCCGTTAAAGCCCGCAATAATCTGCTGTTGAAAGCCGAATTCATTGTCTGGCTTGAACGTCATAAGGTTATTGTTCCAGGAAAAAACTCCAGAAATCTTCGTAGAATTGTATGATGCAAAAAAGGCAGACTCAGCCATGGATTGATCAGGTTTCGCTGAAAATGAAGCTTCGATAAGCGCATTTTTTCCAATTTCTACTGCGCCTGAGGCAGGTGTGAACGATTTTACAAAAGTTTGTGCGCGGGTAGTGAAGTCTATCTGGTAATCCTTAATCAGATTCTGACCATCTAGATTTACAGCGCTTGAGCCTATAATCAGATAGTATTTCTGGTCAAAAGCAAGCAACGAAGCGGGATTGATTTTAACCGTTGAATCATTGTTGCTCCACGAAAAAGCCAGGGTTGATGGTGGTTGTGTGGAAATTGAATTCTCAGCACTGGTTCTATTCATGGGCTCGCTAAAATTCACCAGCAGGCTCGAATTGGGCAGAATTCCTGTCGATTGGGCCTGAGGTTCGGTAGACATAACCCTGGGCTTGACTACTGCCTGGGTTGCAAAGTTCAGAATTGAGCCACTTTTTATTTTTCGGTCAAAAATGTCCTGTACACTGTCTGAGATTTTCAGCAGGTAGCTTGTCCCTCCTGTTAAGCCTGATTCGAAAGAAATAGATGCTTCGCGGTCACTATTTCCCCACATTGTTTGAAAGCGGCCCGACACCGAGGGTTCGATTGAAAAAGAAAAAGTCTCTTTTTTAACCGGGCCCGAAAAGAAAACCTTGATTATCTGGTCGAATGGAACTGCCTGATTTCCGTCGATCGGGTTAAAAGCCGTAACGTAGGTTTCTGCGTTCAAGGCAACGGAAAATAAAGAAGAAAATTGCTGCCCAAGCTTATTTCCATTGGCATCTTCCGCTTCGGCACCTACAACAATCTTGTATTTTCCACCCGGTTTCAAAAAGCCTGCGGGGGTGAAATTCAGGTTTGATCCGCTCCAGCTAAAGTTCCCGTTGATCACGCTTCCCGTGTCGCTGACCAGAGAAAAAGCCCCCTCGGTAACAGGCCTGTTCATAAGCCGATTGAAAGGAATTGCTATTATGCTGTCAGAGGCAATGTTCTGCTCGCCGGAAGACGGTAAAACAGAGTTAACAAGGATCTGTGGTCTGTTGATGGTGGTAAAATTAAAAAAGTATTTGTTTGAAAGCGTTGCGCCGGTTGCGGACTCGGCATTGCTGTTTATGGTTATCTCATATTTTTTTCCGTATTCAAGATCCTGATTGAATTCGATCTTCAATACCTTATCTGACCAGGAAAAAACCATTGATGCTGAAGGCTGGATAGATATTGCCGCTTCGACCACCGAATGGTTCATGATTTGGTCGAAATGAACTTCGATTGAAGGCCTGACTTTCTGATCAACGCTGCCGCTTACCGGAACAAAACTGACTATTCGCGGGGCAATCAGGGCAGAGGTGGTAAAGGTGAGAAGCTGGTTTGAACTGGTCTTGTTGCCCAGTTTGTCTGAAAGTCCCTGAAGAAGAGTAACCTGATAAATTGTGTCGCTTGTCCAGGTATTTTTGTTACTTACTGTTACCAGATTATCATTGAAAGAATAGTCCAGATTTGCTTCCGGCACCAAATTGAGCTTGAAGGTTTCACTGGCAATAATCTCGCTGAACCTGAATACCAGACTGCCATTGACTGGAAGTGTCGTTGCACTGTCAGGATAAAATTCCAGAAGTTGTGGTGGATCTGTTTCTCTCGTGGTAAAACCTATCTCGATATTTTGTTCAAGACTGTTTCCCTCAAGATCGGTAAGTTCTTTGCCAATGATTATCTTGTAGGCGGTCGCTCCCTGAAGAATCAGATTTTCAATGCTTATCTCTGAGCCAGACTCATTCCACTTAAAATTAACCAGACTCATGTCGGGAGAAGGGAAAATGCTGAAGGCTTTTTGAAAACTTTCACGGTTGATTGGCTTATTAAAAGAAAATTTTAAAATTTCATTTGTGCTGAACAAATTGCTTCCTGGGGCAGGAAATGCCGCCTCAAGTGCAGGAACTGCCTTTGCCGGAGGTTCAACCGGTTTCGAAATGTCTTTCTTGAGAAGAATAACCGTTGATCTGGTGAATCCCGGGCGGGAGACTGAACCCGCAATGGCTCTCAATACTAAAAATTCTGGCAGGATGTCGGTCTTTTGATCTGCAAAGCTGATTTTCGCAGTTGCTGATGCGGTATTGCCTGAAAGCTCTTTGCTTATCAGGTTGTCGCTCAATGCGTCCAGACTTGCCACATAGAAACCCCGAGGGTCAATTGCTGCGTCAACTTTTCTGCTTTGCCCGTCGGGGTCGGTTAGCTTTACTGAAAAACCCTTGCGAGCGAGCAATTGAATGGTCATAAAATGACTGAGGTTTGAAATAAAATTTCCCGGGAAAGTCACAAATTTACTGTGAATTGAAATGCTGCCCTCCGGGTAACCCTGTGTGTCTGTCAATAATATGCTGGGTGAGGCTGATATGATCGGAGAACCGGCTGGAGATAACGATTGTGGGTTAGTTCTTGCTGCAAGCAACCAGGACGAGAAAAGGGGGGTTGAAAAAACCAGCTTCCCGTCAGCCTGTCTGAAGCTGTGCCCATGAATCAGCCACCCGTCAGCATCTGAATAAGATAAAGCGAAAAGTTGATCTTCTGGATACCCTGATCCAGGATTGAAGCCTATTTGCGCCGAAGGGTACATGAGTTCAGAACCCGTCTCGAAGTTGATCAGATAACTCAGCGATATTGGATTAAATTCGTCAGCACCTGGAAACTGGCCTGCTCTCGAAAAACTCATTGCCTGCAACGTCTTGCTCGAGGAAATTGAAGAGCCAGGTATCATCAGGCTGAAATCATTGCTGTTAAAATTAAGATCGCTTCCTGTCGTTTCACCGCGAAAAATCAGTGAACTCGCATTTTCCGACTCATCAAACCGGTTTTCGCTGCCCAGGTCGAAAAAACTGCAGCCGGAAAAAAGTATGAGCAGGATGAAAAAAAATAATAATGATTTTCTATTTTCCATATTATTGTGGTGTTTCACGTGAATCGGGATTTTTGTGTTGTTGAAGGTGCTCAAGGCAGAATGCAACCCCGTTTTCACCACAATGACTGCAGGTACAGTAACGGAACTGTAGATCAGGGTGGCTTTGTTCATTACGACCACAAATGGAACAGATATGACGCGGTCCGTCGGGTTGCCTGGTCTTTTCAGCAAAATCGCGCCTTCTTGCGCTGGCGCGGTAATTGCCCTTAGCTGTTTTTACAAAATCCGGGCCAAAAAACAGCAGATAGTTGCCTACCGATAGTAGTATGGCAATTTTTTCTGGCCAGGGGTTCAGAGCCAGCGCAAGAACTATCCAGAACGCTGAAAGCATGGCTAAAAATTTTATTTTGACCGGGATGATAAAAAACAAAAGCAGTTCGAAATCTGGATACAGGGTGGCAAAGCCTAGAAATAGTGTGAGATAGAGAAAATAACTGCCCAACTGGGCCTGCGGCATCACAAAAGCAATCGCAATATTGGCCAGAGCTCCGAAAAGATAATAAATCGTCAGTTTGAATGTACCCCATTCCGATTCCAGGCCGTCGGCGCACATAACCAGAATCATCAGCTCAAAAATCAGAAAAAACAGGCTGGTGCTTTTGGGAATAAGCAGAAAAGTGAAAAGCCGCCATACTTGCCCCTGCATGATAAGGTGACTGTCGAGGTACAACATTTCATAGGGCAGCAGGCGCGTCTGATCAAGAAAGAATACCATCATCATCAAAAACGAAATGTAGCGTATCAGGCCCTCAAGAGCCAATTGCGGAAATTTTCTTTCAAGCCTGTCCAGCCAGTTCATTGCTCTTGACCTTTCGAAATTGCCATATTCAGACCCCTGGCCTGAATGATACCGCGAGGATTAACCCGATAGGGAACCATTGTTACCACCAGTTCAGTTCCAAGTGCCAGATTCTTTGCCTCTGGAGTTTCAAAACGCAGCATGATCTGGCGGTCTTCATGATTTACCAGCATGCTTGTGTCAGATGTGATTTTTTCAACCTTGACCGAAATTGAGCAGGGTCGGTTCATTCTAAATTTTGATGGAATACTGGCTGCAGCCATTTTTTTTCTTTCACTTTCACGCCAGTCTTTGCCTTGAAGCGGTTTGCCAGTATCTAAGTCTGACCGGTCGCTCAAAAGCATTATCGGAAGCATGGCAAGAAATACGATCACAATGCCTCCACTTATTGCCATCGACCAGTTGATGTTTTCCCAGAAAGAACCTTCGGCCTTGGCTTGTCCGTCCGGCTTATAGCCTGGTTTCCAGGTTTTTTGCCGATCCCGGGCTATTTTTCTGACGTTTTCGACCGAATATGGCTTCTCTTCATCTACAGGAACCGGTTTAAGGGCTTCCTCCTTATCCTCGGGCAATTTCGATACAATTTCGAAAAGATCGTTTCTCGCCTGAGAAACAACCATGGAAACGGCTGGATTTGAAGTTCTGGTAATGTTGTCAAGGCCCTTCAAAACGGTTCTGGAAGGATTTGAAAGAAGAATGCTGGTAATGTGTCTGGCGATTACCGGATGTTCTTCTTTGTCCAGTTGTGCCATAAGAATTCGAAAAACAATATTGAATGGGCATAGCCCAAGACAGGCAACCGCATTGGCGCGAAACCTCGGGTCTGGGTTATTCAAAAGATTTTTTAAAATTACTATTGCTTCGTTCTCTTTGAATTTCAGTGCGAACCGTACCGCCCTGACCCTTATATTGGCAGCGTCTTCCTGAAGGAATTCACCGATGTTTTCTTTTAAATACTCGGGGTCAATTCTTTCCAGAACTTGAAAAGCTGCAATTTTGACCCCTTCGTCTTCTTCTTTGCAGGCCTTTTTGGCAAGGTCTTTCAACTTATTGTCAGGGTGCAGGCGTAAAAGAGCTGAAAGAGCCTCTTTCTTCATGGCTGGTGTTCCATCTGAGGCCTCAGTCATCAACCATGCACGATTCTGGCTGAAATCATCGATTTCAAGTGATCTCATTTTTTTTATCTTTTCAGCATCAGATCCCGTTGCTTCTGTCGCCTTTGCATCTGAAACTCTCGAATCAGCCGATTGTTGCCGTGCCGGCTCGTCAGATTTTGCCGCTGCAGAATCGATTTCGACCTTGCCTGGGCGGGTCAGCTGATAAAAAATTTTCTCGGTTTGCGGATTACGTCCGAGTCTCTCTATCAGCAGCTTTACCCTTGGGTGGGCCCGATTCTTTTCTATCCAGTCAATTATTTGAGCTTTTCTGGCATCATCTGAAAACGAAAGCTGAATTTCAAGGTCATTCAGAAAGCTTTCAAGCCGCTGTTTTTTCCAGACCTTGATAATTTCTTCGGGAGCGGCTTCTGAGGCTGATAAAATTCCTGTTGTTACCATAGCCTGACAGACGGTTTTAAAAATGACGGTTAATCTGGATTTCTGTTCCGGGGATACTGCGTCGATGCTGTCAAGAAGGCCTAAGGCGCTGTCAAGCTCAGGATTAGATGCTAAAAAAGTTTGGCAGGCTTTGAGTACATCGCCATCTCTTTCATCGGGTAACAACGACAGAATGTAACCTTTTACCCTCTCGAACGGAAAAAGAAACGCAATGGCAATGCCTGCAAGCCTGTCTTCCGGGTTTCTTGATGCCAGCAAATCGGAAAAATGGCGTTCAGCTTCTTCCGGGTCGATTCTTCTCAAGGCACTGATTGATCTGCTTCTCAGCAATGGTTCCCGACTGGCCAGAAGATGGGGCAATGAGCGGGTGAGAACGGTTGGCGCTATTCTTTCTGCCGCTTCAATGAATGGCAAAGCCAGGGTTGAATCCTCCTGGAGGAGGAACTTCTCAAGAAATGGGCCATCAGAAATGTCCCCATGCCGACTCAGGAAAATCGCCACGGCCGGTAAAACCTCGCGTGGCAACTTCTCTGGCTCATTTCGAATCAGCCCCAGAATTAGTGGAATTTTGTCTTTGCCCGGGTTGAGCAGTTCCTGTCTGCTGAGTTGACTTTCACTTGGCTGCACCAGGCTTTGTTCCTGGACAAAGTCAGAAAAATTGATGCCTGCTTTTTCTGCTATTTTGCCAGCCGATTGAAAGGAAAAAAAAGAAATCTCCCGATCTTTTGAGTTCAGAAATGGCAGCAGAGCTTCAAGAGCCGCTTTGCTTTTT
>JBMOKV010000285.1:0-927 GCA_049325495.1 Candidatus Rifleibacteriota bacterium
GGGAAGAACCGGCAAAACATCGACTGCGGTAAAGCTGGTATGACGACGGGCATTCGAGTCAAAGGGCGAAATTCTTACCAGACGATGAACCCCTTTTTCGCCCTTGAGATAACCGTAAGCGTAGTTGCCCTTCACCAGAATCGTTGCAGCCTTGATGCCGTGTTCTTCATCCTGTAAATCGAGAACTTCATATTTGAACCCGGCAGCCTCGACATAGCGCAGATACATGCGATACAGCATCGAAGCCCAGTCTGACGATTCGGTGCCGCCGGCACCTGGTTTTATGGAAAGATAGGTATCTGAAGCATCATAAGGCTCTGACAGGAAAGTGGTCAGCTCGAGCCCGTCAATTTTCTGGCCGATCGGGTCAAGCTGGCTGACCAGCTGATTGAAAGAGGATTCATCCCCTTCCGCTTCGGTCATTTCCATTAACTCAACGGTATCGCTGAGTTCAGTCATTACCGATTCGAATAAATCGCAGGACCTTTTGAGCTCAGCTATCTTTTGAGAGATTGTCTGAGCACGGTTTCGATCATTCCAGAAATTCGGGTTCAGTGTTACCGATTCGAGCTCTTCGATCTCCCGGCGCTTGTTGGGGACGTCAAAGATGGCTCCCGATGCCGGAGAGACGTGTTTTCATTTCGCGAATTTTTTCTACGAGTTCGTATTCCACGTTTATAACCTCCTGAAATAGTAAGGCTCAGCGACTTACGCGCACCAGCCTTTTCAATAAACTTTTTTCACCACCGTAATTGCCTTCGGTGTTTACTTCAACAGTAACCAGCGATTTTTCGTAGTCAATTGACACGAATTTGAAATCACTGATTTTATAGGATAACTTGTCACCGGTGAATTTGTCATCTGCTGGAACGATAATATCTTCCACAAAAATGCCATGCAGCAGCCTTTTTTCGTCAAACGTAGCCT
>JBMOKV010000285.1:937-2022 GCA_049325495.1 Candidatus Rifleibacteriota bacterium
AGGCGCTGCATGGTTCTGAGCTTGAGAAAAAAATGCTGAAAAGCCGATCGGGCCATGAAATTTGCCTGGCGGCTCTTGATAATCTTCTGGTATTGACTGCGGCTGTTGGTCATGGTCCAGGCCAGGGAGCCGATCCAGATGGCAATGCAAAGAATCAGACCCATTATTATGGGCATCGCTATTCCGCGCCGGTTGAATTTATTCATAGATTCCCCCGGTAGGCAATCAGGTTTATGCGATGCTGCCCTTTATTACCCCATGAAGCGGTCAACTCAAGGCGTTTCATGCCGTCTTCGACCCTTGCCCGCTGCAATTGCCCGGAAAATGAATCTTTAAACGCGGCGAACTCAACGGGCAGGGTTTCGACCTGCAGACTGAATTTTACCAGTTCTTTGTTTATTTCGGCAGGACGAAGATCGAGTTCGGCTCCGAAAGGGTTATCGATCAGCATATTGGTTGTGGTTCCCTCGGGGACCCGGGCAAACGGCATATCCATGGCTATTTCGAGACGCTGCTCGACCATGTTGAGAATCTGGTAATAGTCGCCGAGCTGCGAGCTGCCGCGGGCGTATTCCACCAGAAACATGCCCATTGGCAGCGCAAGGGTCGAAAGAATTGCCATTGCAATCAGCACTTCAACCAGAGAAATCGCTTTTCTGCCGACTGAATTCATTAAACCACCAAGCTGATAATTTCCCGAAACAGAAGCTTCATTTCAAACGTTCTTGAATTACTTTACCATTTAAGAAGTGCAACATAAAATTAAAAGAAAGAAAAAACCAGGTGGTAATTTTCTTTTAAAAAATTGCTCGCGCTTCTTTGGCGCTTCCTGCCCTTTTCCTTTGTCATAATACACGGGCCAACAGAACTCTGCGAATTCAATCCTTTCGAATTGATAATCTCCAGTTTACAAACTTGCTGTTTTTATGGACTGGAAACATAGACCGAAGAACGGGTCAGGAAGATGACTGCCGAGAATCGGCTACTATTGACCAGAAGTGAAAAAGAACGATCGGCACTCCCTGATTCAGGGGAAAGTGATCCTTGACACAAAAAATTGGCCGATGCTATTCTTTCAGCTATAA
>JBMOKV010000286.1:0-2017 GCA_049325495.1 Candidatus Rifleibacteriota bacterium
ATGATAATGAAGAATCAGGGAGGAAATATTTGAAAAGGCCTTTTCTATTTACCGCAATTTTGTTGCTATTATTTATTGAAATCGCCAACGCATCTGAAAATGGCCATGTATTCGGCTATGTAAATGTTGCAAAATGTGTGATGTTCCATCCATTAATGGCCAAATACCGCATAAATGAAGGGCGATTTTCTCCCGAGGCTTTGCCAGGCAAAGCAAGCTTAAAATCTGGTCACTTAGCAGAAGAACATGCTGAAATCCTTTCCAGACAAAAAAAAATTCAAGAGGAAATACAAAAGTCAGCCCAGGAATTCAGCCAGACTTTGATAAAGCTAAGAGCGCCCAAAAATGGCATCTCTGCCAGCCAGACTGGCGACAATGCTGATTATGAGTATAATCAAAAGAAGCATCAGCTGGAAAAGGCCTTTTTAGGAAAGAGAATGGAACTGCAAAGTAAACTGTCAGAAATTGAGCAGGAATTTACCCGATTGGTTCAGGAAAATTCCATGGCTCTTCTAATCACCCAGGAAGAGACCGACAAAGTTTTTTCTTCGATGCTTGACGAGATTTATGCTGCAATAGAAGGAGTTTCAAAGCATTACAAGGTTGACTTTGTATTTAACAGCTCACTCTCAGTTGAAAGAGTACCTGTCAACCCTTCATTTACCCCGGTTAACCCGATGCATGATTTTTTCTCACTGAAATTCGACCGGGATGCAAGGGATGTTCTTTTTCAGCATGGCAGTTATGGTACCCCACCGATTGTCATGCAGCTGGATTACTGGTGTGCCTGCCAGGGCTATGTTTTCAAAAACATGGCTGAAACGGGTGTAGACAAGATGTTCTTAAAGGGTGGGCTGGATATGACTCCAGCAGTAATTGATCTGGTATATAAAAACCGCAACATTTCGCAACAACATCGCGAAATGATGCAGGAGTATCTTAAGTTGCAACATTGAAGACCGACGTACAGACCAAATCTGATACGGAAGTTGCAGGAGGAAATTATGCGACGCCTGGCAATCATTTTATATTCGCTTTGTATTTTGACTCAAGCATTCATTCCGGTTTTTGCCGAAGTTAAGCCGCACAATGGCGTTGCATACCTGTTGCTGCCCAAGGATCTTGCGGGGATTCACGGTGTTTATCGTTTGAATGAATACAGTGACCCTTATAACCCGATTGTTCCGGGTAACGGCAAACGAATTTTTGACCTTAATTTTGGTGGCGCAAAAGTTGTAAACGGGCTCGCAGTTAATCAGACGGGAAAACTATATCTTTTCATCGGGCCGAACGCGACTGGTGAATACACGCCGGTTGATACGGTTGGCTGGCTTCCGGTTGGAAAGTTCGACAATGATTCAGCTGCCTACGTGAAAGCAATTGGGCAGGATTACGACCCAACGGTGCTCAATGTGAGTCACATTCAAGAACGTTACAACGGTAACCCCAATTATAAGACGGGGTGGTTCATGGGGTACGAAGACGCACTTGAATCAAATCAAAGCAAGGGCGGAACCAATAAACGCTGGTTCGCCAAAGAAACGACCAACTACGAAAACTTTTTCTGGGTAAATGGCTGGAATCATAATGTTTTCAAAAAAGGTAATTACACCGATGCGGCAGGAAATTCTTATGACTTTCTTTACAAGCCTTACGGTCCGGCAACCCACAAAGATCTGCCGCTCTGGGACGGAAAAACAGGCATAATCCATCCTCTTGATCCGATGAAGGTAATTCTGCCAAACAAATGGGGCGCAATTTCTTATTACGCTTTTGGCTCGAACAAGGCACCAGCTGAATTCAGAGCGAAACTCATGGACGGCAAGGATGGAAGACCGCTTTACACAACCGCCGACTACTCTCTTAGCTGGAACGATCGCCTTTTCAGCCCCTACGTAAGTGGCTCGCAATATTTCGTTGCGCTGGTAAAACGGGTTTATGAAAAGCGCGACCGCTCACTGGATTTATACTCATACCTCGACAATACCATTCCTCCGGCCATTCCGCCTTATTCCAA
>JBMOKV010000287.1:0-2013 GCA_049325495.1 Candidatus Rifleibacteriota bacterium
GACCATAGTGATCGAAATCAAAAACTTTTTTTATAAGGAGGCAAAAAAATGTCAGATAATTTCGAAAATAGCGTACATGTTGGCACGGAACCTGCTTCGCGAAATATGTGCCAACCTTATTGATTTTTTAAAAAATTTCATCTTTTCTGAAAAATTCCTCGCCTCATGCAAACAATCCCCCAAAGATTTTACCCGTAATCGAATCCTGCCTTTCCATTATATTATTTTCTTTCTGATCAATTTGATCAAAGGCTCCTATCAAGATGAACTTGATGGTTTCTTCAAGGCTCTTGACCATTCAGAATCCTATATTCGAAAAGTCACCAAAAGCGCTTTCTGCAAAGCAAGGAAAAAACTTAAATCGAATGCATTCATCCAACTCAATTTGGAAGCGGTCAATTATTTCTATAGACACTTCAGTCCCAAAAAATGGTTTGGATTCACCCTTCTTGCAGTCGATGGATCAACCATAAAGGTTCCTAAAACCGCTGAAGTTGAAAAACATTTTGGGCTCTGGGGTGTCAATGGTCAAAATCCCTGTCCTCTAGGGAGAATCTCCCAAATGTTCGATGTCCTCAACAAAATTACGGTGGATGCCATTCTTGCTCCCAAATCCACAGGAGAGCGAGAGCTTTGTGAAAGCCATTTTCTGAATCTCAAGCCAAACGATCTGATCTTGTTGGACCGGGGATACCCAGCCTACTGGCTCTTCAATCTGATCTTGACCATGGGTGGACAATTCTGTGCCAGGGTCCAGGTCAACAAATTGATTTCTGTCAGAAAGTTCTTCCGCTCCGGAAAATTACAAAAGATCATTCACCTCAAGGCCCCGACAACCTCGATTGCCAAGTGCAGGCAACTGGGCCTGGATACCCTGGATCTAAGGCTTCGTCTGATTCGAATCGAACTGAAAAACGGTGAAACGGAAATACTGCTCACTTCCCTGGTGGATACTGAAGCCTATCCAGCAGAAATATTTTATGATCTCTATCACCAAAGATGGCCTGTTGAGGAAGATTACAAACTCATGAAATGCCGCCTTGAAATTGAAAATTTCACCGGAAAATCTGTTCTGTCCGTTTATCAGGATTTTCATGCCCGGATTTTTTCAAAGAACATTACGGCTATGCTGGCATTTCCAGCACGTCTGAGCATTGAGCAAGAGAACGATAAACGCTACCCCTATCAGATCAATTTCACGCAAGCCATCTCAAAAATGAAGGATACTATAGTTCTTCTGTTTGATCGACCTTTAGATACGGCAAAGACTTTAATTTCTGCTCTACATGACCTGTTTGTAAAAACCGTGGAACCTGTCAGACCAAACAGGAAATTTCCGAGAAAACATAAGATTCAAAAGATGTGCTTTTACCCTTCATTTAAACCGGTTCGCTAATTCAATGGCATTGAGGCTTGACTTTCAATCATCAATCTTAAATCATCAATCATCAATTTCCTCCACTTCTCTCAACAATTTCTCCAGCCCCTCCGCGATCTCCCGCTCGATGGTCAGCGTCTCCCGGATGAGCTGCGCCGGGTCTTCATCTGGTGCCTTTTCGGCGATCTGCGGCTTGTAGCGGCCGGCGGCAAGGTTGTAATCGTTTTCGGCGACGGTCTTGATGGTTGCCCACCAGCAGCGCGGTTCGTCGCTTCCGGGTGGCAAAAGAGTTCCGGCTTCGACACCAGGCGGGTTCGAGAACTTGGAATCCTTGTAAACCTTCCACTGAGCAAGGAGGTCAGGAATGTCATTACGTTCCGGGGTCTCTGGTCGTCCACCGCCGGAAATCTTGTCCGGGTCGAAACCGTCCGCACGTACCTCGTAGAACCAGATTTTTTTTTCAGACCACGGAATACACGGACCACACTGAATTTCTTTTTTTCTTTTCTCCGTGTATTCCGTGTGTTCCGTGGTTTTTGGTTTTCTGAATACAAGCACGCCCGTTTTTACACCCGCGTAGGGCTTGAACACCCCGGCAGGCAGGGAAACCACGGCCAGCAAGTCGAAGTCCTCAA
>JBMOKV010000288.1:0-2010 GCA_049325495.1 Candidatus Rifleibacteriota bacterium
TGAAAAGACAGTTCGGTGTTTGTCGTTAATCGTGGAGGGTCACCGCTATTTCTAGTGGTTGGCAAAAATTCTGAAAAGTTAGAGTCTGAAAAGTAAAAACAATCCCGGATTTGAGATGCGACGCTGAAAGCCCAGTTTAATCGGTGATCGGCGTCGCTTTTCTTTTAACTCATGATTATCTCAGCTTTTGTCGATATAAGCCCTGAACTCAAAAGCGGAGATAATAAAATGCTTAAAGAACTTTCAATCGCAGTAGTGCTAACCATTCTATTTTCTGTGGGAGTAGGCGTGTTGTTCGTCAGAACGATCATCGAGATGATTGAGATGTTTTTTAATGGCGAAATGGAAAGCAAAGAGCCGGTTACGGCGAGAGACAGGCAGTCAAAATAATCAATTTTTCAGGGTGCCATGAATTGAGCAATGAAAAAATCGGCGCCCGTCTTTATAAATGATTGAATACTTTCCACCGCTCGGGCACTGCGGAATTTCAGTCATTGCGCCTATTTCGAGAAGCAAATCGGGATTGAACCTGGTCATGCGCTTTTGCATTTTCCGGTCATGGAAAAGAACCGCCAGGATCAAGGATCTCATTTTGGCAAAGCATCGTAATTTAAAATCTTTCTGATAATCTTCGACTTTTTTCAAGGTCTGCCGGTAGTCTTTTTGCGCTTTTTCATAATCGCTGAAGAAATATCTGAATCTTTTAATGTCAATGTTGGTGGTGTCTGTTTTGCTGATCTTATTAATGGTCTCCAGATACGAAGTCTGATATTTTTCGTGCATTTCCTTGAATTTTATTTTGTCGAGAATATTTTCCTCGCTGATGGGCTGGTTGAGAACATCAGGAATCGCTACGGCATCAGGTCCGATATCGTCAGGTGCCACAATGATCTGTCGGTTTGCCAGAAACCAGTTCAACAGAAATGCAAACAGTGCCAGGAATAGAAAAATTATTCCCAGCAGCTGAAATTTTTTGCCAGAAAAGGATTCCATATATATCACTTTGAGATTTAAATATTATTATCTTTGTCTGAACCTGTCAATTTAATAGATTTCAGCTTGTCTTGAGTTTTAAATTGAATTGCCGGCATTGGTATGGTATACTTCGCCAAAGCACGCTACCTCAGGGGGGATAGATTAAATGTCTGATGAATCCAAAAAAACAGTCTTCAGAAAGGTTGTAGTTCCAGACGAAGTTAAGAAGAAATTTCTGGTTGGAAATACACCACCTTACCTTGGCAAGCCTTTCGAGCTTTCTTCTTCTGAAGAATTTACTATTGGCCGAGAAGAAGGTAGAACCCTCCAGCTTGCCAGCGATATGGTTTCACGTCTTCATGCCACAATTACCATTAAAGACGGAAAAGTAATACTCACTGACAAAGAAAGTTCAAATGGTACATTTCTCAACAGCAATCAGATTCCGGCTAATGAGTCAATGGTGCTGAGTCATCGCGATGTTATCAAATTCGATACCTTTGAATTTATTCTTGTTGATACGGCAGAGGGTGACCTCTGGCAGACTTTGAAGCCCCTTTCCCGCGAAGGCTCGCAGATAATTTCTTTCTACAGCCCAAAGGGCGGCACGGGTATTAGTACCATAGTGGTAAATCTCGCTAAGGCTCTGGCTGATCATGGTAATAAAAAGGTTGCGATCGTTGACCTCGACTTGCGTTTCGGCGACGTTCTTACATATTCTCAGGGCAAGCCAGGGCAAAGTATTATAGAGCTGTTGAATGAACACGAAATTACTCCGGAAAACATTCAAAAATATCTACATAAGGGTCCTGGTTATGATTATCTTCCAGCTCCAAAAAAAGTAGAGCTGGCAGAGCTGGTTAATGCCCATCATGTTAAGGCAATTCTCTGGAGCCTTCAGAATAAATATGACTTTGTTCTGGTAGATCTTAAAACCGAAGTCGACGATATTTCAATCACCGCCTGGGAAGTCTCCAATCTCCTGTATGTGACAGCTGTTCCAGAAATTGGGCAACTTCTTGCTGCAAGAAAAGT
>JBMOKV010000289.1:0-2008 GCA_049325495.1 Candidatus Rifleibacteriota bacterium
CATTCAGATCAGGATGACCTGCACGAAGAACTGCAGAAAGTTCATCTGATGACTCTGCATAATGCCAAGGGGCTTGAGTTTCCGGTGGTTTTTGTCATGGGCATGGAAGAGGGCATTTTCCCCCATCATTCTTCGCGTGAAGCCCCGGAGCAGCTTGAAGAAGAGCGGCGTCTCGCCTATGTCGGCATGACCAGGGCCAAAGAACGCCTTTTCCTGACCGGTGCCAGTCGCCGCATGATGTTTGGCACCTGGGGAAACAACCCGGTTTCGCGTTTTATCGGTGAAGTGCCGCAGCATCTTTATGGCAGGCAGACGGCAGGCTCGGCTGGCGGCGGTTTTGCCAGAGCAGGTGGCGTTTCCGGACAGATTCCCGGCGCGGTCAGCTCAAAAGTGGTGGCCCGTGGCCCCACTTTCAATTCGACAGCGAAATGGGCCCCCGAAAGAAAGATTGCAAAAGAACTTAACGATTCTGCTGGAACTGAAGCCGGAACCATGATAAATTTAAAACCAGGAGTAGTTGTAAATCATGATGTTTTTGGCCGGGGAACCATTATGGCCGTTGAGGGCAGTTCGCTGGCAGACTTCAGGGTTACGGTCGGCTTCGAAAAAATGGGACGTAAAACATTACTGTTGCAGTATGCGAGTCTACAGGTTATAAAATAGCGTAAAAGCAATTAGGAGGTCGAGGCAAATGAGATTCTTGAGATTTGTATGGAAGCTTTTTATCATGGCCAGCGTGTTTGGTATCGGTTATATCATCGGTCGCGAGCACAGTTTTGAAGAAGAAGAAATGTGGGAAGAAGAAGCTGAAAAGCTCGATAAACCCGAGTCTGGCCCCACCGCTTCCGGTGAAGAATCAGAAGTTGACTTTGAACTTGAAGACGCTGAAGCTACCAAGGTTTCTATTGTTGGCACCTTCAACAACTGGGATAAAAACGCCAATCCCATGAAAAAGGAAAACGGCGTCTGGAAATGCACTCTCAAACTGAAACCCGGCAAACATGAATACCAGTTCGTCGTCAATGAAACCGACTGGATTCTCGACCCCAAATCGGGCAACAACGTAAACAACAAATACGAAGGCAAAAATTCGATCATTGAAGTTGGTTGATCTGTTTTTCGTTCCTGAAACCGTAAGCTAATCACTTTTATCACTCCGTCTGGAGAGCTGTCGCAAACATGGTCAGGAAAATATTCTTAGAAGAAGTATGTGACCGGGAGAACCTGAAAAGTTTTCTTGGTCGCTTTCGTCGTTTAACTGGTCTTAACATTGTTCCATTCAATGATCGTGGCGAAGTTGTCATCGGTCGTCTTGAAGACATTTTCAAAGGGCTCTCTGATGCCAGCGAATTTGTCGAATACCCGACGTCAGATCACATCGAGCGCCCTGATGGCTCGGTTGTGCGCCTGATGAAGCTCAATTACAAAGGCAGTCTTTTTGGCGCAGTGTTGATGGGCCCCTTCCTCAGACCTGATTCAAAATACTCAGGCCGCGAAAAGCTGCCCACCATGACCGACGAACAGGTCGAAGCTGCGGTTGAGTCTATTGACAGCTTCTTCCTGCAGATGATCGATCTTGCTTCTGAAAAAGAATCCCTGGCACGTAAAGAAAAGATTCTGTCTTTCCTTGAAGAAGCCTCAAACATCATCAACTCAGGACTTGAGTTCCAAAACCTGCTTGAATTTCTGATGGATATCGCCATCGAAATTACCGGGGCAACCTGTGGCGCTCTGCTGTTGCGGAAAGATAACAAAAACTATCTTGAAGTTGCCGTTGCCCGGGGCAAATACCCCCAGGAAGTTAAAAAAATCCGGGTACCGTTTGGCCAGGGTATTACCGGTTGGGTTGCCCGCAACAAAGAAGCCTTGAACGTTCCCAACGTTTTGCTTGAACCCCGCTATATCGAAACTCCCGAAACCATTTACTCCGAACTGGGCGTGCCGCTGCTGGTTGGTGAAAAACTCATCGGGGTCATTGCCGTCGATTCGTCAGAAATCAATGCTTTTT
>JBMOKV010000290.1:0-15215 GCA_049325495.1 Candidatus Rifleibacteriota bacterium
ATTACGCCATGGTTTCCGGAGATTACTTTGATAAATTCGCCGCGGCAGTGATGACAATGCTGAATCGACTCTAATTTGTGGTTATCTGTGAAAATGCCGCATCGCTGGGTAACGTCGAAAACGTAACTGAAAGCCGCGAAGGTAATACCTACCGAATTAGAATTGAAATAAGCACTTGAAATTCAGTGCTTGTGCTCGGGGCTGTATGCTTGCTGAAAATCGTGAATAACGGTTTTTAACTGCTCTACCAGCTTTTCATCGAGCGACTGCTTACATTTCATGGCAGTTACCATGAGTCGGTGCAGCAGTTCTATTTTGTTAAGATATGCCGCTTTTTCTTCGGCGTTCTTGGGGTCTGCAGGCGCTTTAACTCTCTGGCAGAGAAAATAATGGCTGCAGATATTGATGATATCGTCGGCATGATAATCTTTGGTGGTGGTCCAGCGCACGATCTGATTGAAATCCGGTTTTTCGGCCTTCGAAAGCTCTTCGGTCTGCTTCATGCATTTCAAAATCGTATCCGCATGCTCATTCATCAGAGAAAAACGCAGATCATCGGTAAAGATTCCACAGGGAACCTGGCAATGGGCAAAAGTTACATTCACCAGAAGCAGGGAGAAAAACAGGGCAATCGCAAAATATCTCATAAAGATTAAACCTCCGGCAATTTTATTGATTCATTCTAATATTTAAATCAGCATTGCTCAAGCGTAAATGACATAACAGTGAATGGTATTTTCGTGACATGATATGCGCTCATAACCACGCACAAAGACAAAAAAGCCACTCAGACCAAAAGGAGTCTCGATAAAAGAATCTCCGGCCTGGTGCTTTTAGGAAGCTTTTTGATGTTCAAAAGACAGGCGACTATTATGAAACGTTTGTTTGAAAATCAGAAGCTGTCCAGAATTTCCAGGCGGGTCTGCAGGCCGTCGTTGGGCAGTCTGCTCTCGGGCATGGTCTGATAAAAGCGCAGCATTCCAGAAACATCGCGGGCGAACGGAGCAAGCAGGTCGCTCTCGGTGGCGGCTTCGATAAATGAATCTACCGTTTTGAACGAGCCTTTTTCCAGGTCCTGGCGAACTGAAAGCATCAGCTCATGGGCGTAGTTTTCCCTGATTCTGACCGAGCTTTCTGTTACCGGCATTGCGGCTGTCTGTTTAATTTTGCTGACGAACTGTTGCATGTTCAATGAACCGGCAGCAGCAGCGAAAGGCGAATTCAGATCGAAGCGCAGGTCGTAAATAAACCCTGAGACCGGCATGTATTGAGTATCTTCGACTTCTTCCGGGGCCAGGGCAATGATGATACATTTGACCCGGTCATAGGTTCCGTCTGATTTTACGGTTACCGAACCAATCAGGCGGTTGTTGTCAGCCGGGTTGGGGTCGAGTTTCATGAAACTGAGCTGGGGCTTGTGCTGCCGTGCACTGTCGAGCATGACTATTGCAACCCGGAAATAGGGGTGAGTTGCACCCATTGATCGCCGATAACCAGAAAAAGAAATTCTCACATTGCCTTTAACATTGGCAATATCAGCGAGATATGCGTCAGAACTGAAAACGTTTACACTTTCTTTTTCATGGGCCGGAAAAACCTTGATTTCTTTAACTTCAGAAAACCGGTATTTTTTCAGGTTTTTGGCTTTCCATGCAAAGCGACCGTCATTGAGCGCCGGGTCGTTAACGTGGTTGGTAATAATGAAATCCGTAAAGACATCGGAAAATTTCAGGCCGGTGGCGGAAAAGGCATCGATATAGCCTGAAATGCTGGTTTTTCTTGACCGGGTAAGAGCTTTGAAGAAGTTGAATTTATCAAAGCCTCGGGCTTCAAGCACTTCAATCAGATACTGATTCCACAGGTAAACCTTGCCATAATCGGGCATCGGGTCATACTGGGCCCAGTTGTTGAGGCTGCGGTCGGGAGATTCATACAGCAGTTTGTAATGACCGGGAGCCGAAAAACCGCATAAAACCGGGGCTATCTGCGAACAGCCTTCATTAACCCAGGTAGTTTCCTGGCTGTCATTGTTGTAATGAATCATGTGCTGGAATTCGTGGGCCACGATTTCCATGTAATCGGAGGCTTCTGGGTCGCTGGGATAAGTGTCGATGTAAATGATTTCTTTCTCATTGCTGCGAACCTTGCTGTGACTGGGAAATTCAGCCTGCATCATCTCGTCGCCCGCAAAGAAATAACCGGCAACGTAGCCGTCGGTCGGATTCTGATAGCCATCCTTGATATCGCTCAAAAGCAGGAAAATGCGGCTGTCACCATCGATGCCCGGTTTCCATTCATTGCCGAAACACTGGGTGTTAGTGGGATAAATGGTCTGGTCGAACCGGGTCTGAATTTTGGTTACTGCAGATTGTGAGACTTTCTGATCTTCTGCTACATAAATATAGCAATGCTTGCCGATTGCCCTGAGAACCGCGCTGATCTGCTCAAACTGCCCGTTTTCTGCGTTTCTTACCCAGAAAAGATCTTTCTGACCGGCAGTTTTTTCGCGGGCCGGCTGGTCAGGGTTAACGTCTGCGTAAGAAAGCCCAGAGGCAGCAAGGGCCCGGCTTCTTTCGGGAAGCTGGATCTCCCGCATCAGAATATGGGTCATGTCGATGCGCTGCCCGGCGGCCAACAATGCGGGCGACCAATTCAATGAAATTATCAGCACAGCTGTCAAAGCTGAAAAGAAAAATCGACGGTTGTACATAGAATTCTCCTGTTGTTTTCTCATTATACTGAGAATTCTCGAAAACCACAGCCCCGAAAATAAAAAATCCGCCGCGAAAAAACGGGCGGATTCATTTAACCTCAGAAAAAAAATCAGGGCTGGTAATCGACGATCATGTTGTCGGCTATGTGAATATCGGTTGCAAAGTCGCAGTTGTCGTCTTCGTCAGCCGGTAAATCATAGGCCAGGGAACATTGCCAGCCGGTTCTGAGCTGATCGAGCCTTCCGGCCCACAGTTTGCCCTGGTGCCGAATCAGAATAAGAGTCCAGGTTTGTACGATAAAGCTGTGGTTTTCGCCGTCGGAACCGGTTATGGTCAGCATGCCTTTGATTTCTGGGTCGGCTTCCGGGCCTGACAGAAGAATTTCTGAAATCTGACCTTCGACCAATGTACGATCAGCCTTCGGAAATGCAAGGTAGCTGCAGGTATAGCCGTTTTCACAGGTTTCGCCATGATATGCAAGTTCAACTTGAATCAGGGTGCCGGTTTTCAGCTTTGAAAACGACTCCCTGGTTATTTCCTGGGGGAGGCTGCGAAGGTTAAGAGAGAACTTGTCAGGCAGTCCATTGCTTTCAGACAGGTTTTTGACCGCCAAACAGCCATCGACAGGTTTTTCGAGAATTCTCAGAGGAATCAAATTCTGTGCCTCCGCTGCTGAAACCACACAACAGAAAGCCAGCATCAAAAGCAGAAATTTTTGTAGAGACTTCATTTATTCGTTGATGATGTCGGCTACCGTAATGTGACCGGTGCCGTTGCAATCCATGCAGCGTTCTCGGCCGGTGCCGTGGCAGGTATGGCAGACCTGGGTCACGGGAGTGTTGTTGGGGCCATTGACCACAATGTGTCCCGAACCGTGGCAGTAGCGGCAGGTGAGGTAGCCGTGGCCATAGCACTGGCGGCAGCGTTCCTCTTTGGTGCCGACGCGAAAATTTGCCTGCGCTTCTTTTGAATAGCGGCCCGTATCATCGCTCTGCTTGACCGCCCAGGTGTATTTGGCGCCAACTCTGACGCTTCCTTCGTCCATGTCACACTGGGTTTTGCCGGGAATAACCCGTTCCCACATGGTTTTGCCGGTGCTGCGGTCGAAAAGGCTTATTGCCGAATAGCTTCCGGTGCCGGCCCAGCTGAATCTCGGGTAATAACCACCAGCAGCCTTTAGACCAGCCGGGCTTTCGAGAACCGGCAGTGCCGAGTCAGTATTTTCGGCTTTGAGTGTAATGTTGATGCTGCCTTTGGCAAACCACAGGGCGGCCTTGGGCAGACGAACTTTAACATAGTAATAAGTGCGGGTCAGCTCTTCCCTTTCGATGACGAGCTTGCCATCGAGGGCCAGGGTGCGGCCGACGAAATATTTGCCTGAAGAGGCCCAGTTTTCGGGAAGGTCGATGCGGTGTTCGTAGCTTTGTGCCGAGCTGCCGATGCTGAGAGAGTGAGCAAAATTTTTGCTCAGTTCTTCACCCGTAACCGGGCTGATAACAAGAGCCACCGCCAGAACAACCAGTAAACCAATAATTCCCCTCATTTTTGACATTGCTGCCTCCTACCGGTAAATCATGCAAAATTTGCAAAGAGAGAGACTTCTCTGCATATATTACATCGTCAATTCGCTGCTGGATACAAGGTATAATTGGTTCGCGGCACGGGGTACCGCTTTCCCGTATGGGTGTTACAAAAAATGTGCAGTCCGGGAATGGGGTGGCTATATCTGCTTCAGAAGCGAGTTTTGCTAAAGTTTCGCCTGGCCTTCACAAAAATATGTTTGCAGCCGATAAAAGTTGCAGTTCAAAAACAGGATTATACCAGTGAAAAAACTGTCATTACTATTGGCGATGCTGTTAATTTCTGTGCTGGGCCTTGATTATATTCAGGCTTCAGAAGAAAATCCCCTTTATGGTTTCGTTGACCCGGAACTCCTTCAGGTGGTTTCAGCGGATTTCTCAGCCGATCCATATTCAAAAGCTAATTACGATCCGTTTATCAAAATCAGGGTGTACAATGACTCGGGTTTCGAAATTACCCGTGCGTTTATCCGTTTTACCATTACCTGTGACGAAGGCAAACGAAAGGTTTTTTCCGAACGTTTCGAAAAAGTGGTTAACGGCAGCATGCCACCCAATTCAAGTCAGGTCTGGCTTTTTTATCCGCGAAATGCCAGTTTCTGGGCAATGAACAATATTCCCTATGATGCAAAAATAACTGCAACCGTCGAAAAAGTTTTCTGCCCGAAAAAAAATTCACCCTGGCAGTATGAATACCAGTTCGATTACCCGACCCGCCACGATATGTATTATTGAACGACCATCAGCCCATAAGAATTGACAGAGCAAAAGCCAGAATCACCAGAGGCATGAGCAATCCCGCCAGGTAGAAGGCTATCAGAGTGATCCAGAACATAATCGGATCTTCATCTCTTTTATAGGTCTGGTATTTAGACGTAATTTCACCCTTTCCCAGGCTTTCACGGGCGTAACCAATAAGTGCATAGGCAATCAGGCCAGCAATAAAAGCAAGTAACGCTGCTTGAAAATATTTTTCCATATTCAATCTCAAATGTATTTTTCAATTCGTTGAGGGGTTGATTTCATTTACAGTACATCGGAAATTTCACTTCCTGTCATGCCCCGGCTTGCTTGTATCCGGAGGATGATCGGGGCATAAACGATCCGGGCGATGACCGCAGGTCATTTTAGTGTGTTATTACATAAAAGATCAAGGCAAAAAACTCAACTCCCGTAAGAGTCAGAACTTGAAAATCTTCTGCAGATCTTTCAAAATCTTTTTACCGGAATCTTTCTTCGGTTCTTCCTGTTGAGTGTTAGATTCGTCTGTTTTTTTCGATTTGGGTTTGAGAATGTCGATCAAAATTTTCTGACCTTTGCGCTTCAACCCGAATTCGAGCAGTTTTTCAGGGCTGAAGCCCGGGAAAGCTGGCGATAACAAGGTGCCTTCAACTTTTGTCGATATGTCGGCGCTGCTGCCGTCGAGAGAAATCTGTTGCAGAGCCTGGCTCTTTTTTACTGCATCGTTTGAAAATAGCAGTGTCATTTTGCCGTCCAGCCTGGTGTCGAGGCCGACCTGCCCACGGTAAAAAGCTTTTCCCGCCTGGGCCTGAAAATTCAGATCGTCGGTATTCAGGACTCCCTGATTTAGTTTGAAAGTTCCGTTTCCTGATTCGATAACTCCTGAAGCGAACTCAGCGAGGTTGATCATCTTGAGAACCGGCGTTACAACCGGAGGGGTCTGATATCTTCCCTGTTGCATGTTCATGCTGCCGTTACCGTTCCATGACTTAAGGCCTGATGTGTCACCGGTTGCAGTCAGTTGAGCGTTCAGCGGCCCGGAAACGACATTTTTCTGGGAACTGTTTTCTGATAGAAACTGCTCGGCCATCAGCCCGGTTGCCGTCACTTCTGCACTGAATTTTACCGGTGGTCTTGCCGTAAGAATTTCACCCTGGCCATTTAGTTGTCCCCCGAAAATTTCTGCTTTGCCATCTGAAATAATCAATTTTTTATTGGAATATGAATACGTGGCTTTAACGTTTTTAAATGGAAATTTGAAAAAATCTTTGCTGCGGCTTTCAACCGGAACAATTACCCCGGCATTGGGAAAGTCAACCAGCCCGGACATCTGAAATGCGTTTCCCGTGCCGGTGATTCTGCCTGATGCAATGCCGGTTCCATCGAATTTAAGGCCATCCGCCGGCATGAAGTTGTCGCTTATATCCTGCAGAATCAGCGGTGAGATGCGAAAAGAAAATTCGTAAGCTTTAGTGCTGAAATCAAGCATTTTTCCATGCAGAAACATTTTTGAACCTGACCATGAACCTGAAGTTTCTTTGAGTTCAGCTGTTTTATTGCTGAACTGAATTTCCGTGTCGCTGAATTTTACCGGCTGTTTTAGTGACCGATCGGTTGCTGCCAGGTTCTTCAGTAGGAGTTTTCCGGCAATATCAGGATCTGCAAGTTTGCCGCTGGCTTTGACATTCAAGTTGAAATTGCTGCTGATAGCAGAGTCGGTTGAAGATTTTACGCCTGACTCCAGAGAACCTTCAATTTCCCCTGAAAGCTGGGCTTCGGTTTTGTTTCTGGCCAATTCAAGTTTTTGCAGCTTTGCTGACAGATATCGCTGAGGACCGATTTCGGCAATGTTTATTCTTACATTCTCTGCATTAATTTTAAGAAACGGCAGGTCTGCAAGACTTTGCGTGCTTTCAGTTTTGCTTTTTTCGGGCTGATTGAGAAATTTCTGCCCGAATTTTCCTCGAATCGTGGCTGTCATCGATGAAACGGACAGGTCGTTAAGAACCAGATTGCCACCCAGCAGGCTCATGAAGTCACATGATGCCGACATGTCTTCAATCAAAATATGGTGCATTTCGGGGTTTTCGCTGCTGCCAACCATAACCTTGTGCAGCTTAACAGTTGTGTATTCAAGGCTGAATTCCCCGATAGAAACCGGCATTCCCGCAAAATCAGAAATCTTCTTTTCAATCTGCTTCTGAAAATCGCTCTGGGCAAAGGCAAAATTGCAGGCCAGCAGCAGAAAAACAATGGTGAGAGCCTTTATACGGTTCCTGTATGAATTTTTTCCGGTTGTCTGCATATTTCCCTCCGTTAAGCTGATGACATGGCCGCTGTTTTTCGATCCCCTCATATTTTTTGAATATGTGTTACTAAGAATATACTCAGAATAATTCTGCGGGCAAATTTAGAAAAAAACTCGCCAATTCTTGTCTTCAAAGCTGAATTTTGTTTACACAGTTTCAGCAGGAAACCAGGCTTAATGAACGTTTTAATTGATTTTTCCGTTTTCAAAACTGCTAGTGAAAAATCTCTGAAAATGACTATCGCCCGACCGGGTCGGGCGATAAAATCATTGTTCAATAGACTTGATAAATGGCCAGATCAAACAACCATTTAATTAAAATTTAATTTTCAAGCAAGTTTGTGGTAGTCGTCGTTAATCGCTTTGGCACCGGTTAAGCCCAGGAAGTCCAGTAGTGCAGAAGCAAGCTTGGTTTTCTGCTCTGCATCGATAAGACTCCAGGTTTTACTCTTGATTTCCACAAATTTACCGAGATCGGGGGTAACCATGGTATCAACGTTAACGAAGAATTTGATGCCCTTGAACATGATATGGAAGCGCTGGCGATCTTTCTGAACTTCAAGAATTGAATCGGGCTTGAAATATTCTTTATAGAAGCGCAGTGAATTCGATGCGGGGGCAATGTAGCGACTGCGTGACAGCAGTACATTGGTGTCAGTCTTGAAATCTTCGCGGGCATCACCGATCATTGTCAGGCGCGATCTGACGGTCTTTATGCCGCCCTTTTCGTCCATCAGTTCGTCTTCACGATAGCGGATCATTTCTTTGGTGCGGTTGAACTGGAAGTAAGTGTCGAACTGTTTGTAATGCTTGCGTGCTTCAATGGTAACATCTGGCGAATTGAGCTTTTCGATGATCGAAGCGATTTCATCGACCTTAACCTTGACCTGAATTTCGAAGCTTTCTTCCTGAGTTGCGCCGCCAATGGCAACCAGTTTGTTCATCAGTGATTCTTCGCGTTCGCTCAGGAATTTATCGACCTTGGCAGCGAAAGCACGGCTCTGGGTCAGCAGAGATTTTTCATCAATGGTGGTCAGTTCGCGATTTTTTAAAACCCAGGAGCCGTTGATCATTACATCGCTGACGTCAGTGGATTTTGAGGCATAGACGATCTGGGCATAGGCACCGTCAGGATCGCGCATGAAGCGTGGAGCATTGTGAACCGGGCTGATGTCGAGCAGAATCAGGTCGGCTTTTTTGCCCGGGGCAATTGAACCGGTGATATTTTCAATGTGCAGTGCTTTAGCACCGCCGCGGGTTGCCATATAAACGATCTGTTTGGCCGGCAGTGAGGTTGGGTCGCTGGTTTTCAGTTTGGAAAGGAAAGAGGTGAGACGCATTTCTTCAAACATGTCGAGATCGTTGTTTGAAGCTGGGCCATCGGTGCCGATGCCAACGTTCATGTTCAGCTCAACCATCTTTGCGACCGGTGCAGCACCAGATGCGAGTTTAAGATTTGATGTCGGGTTATGAACGCCGCCGCAGCCATGTTTCGCCAGATCACGGATTTCGCCTTCGTCGATATGCACCAGATGCGCGCCAACCAGTTTGGTGTCGAGCAGATGCTGGCGTTTAATGTAAGGAACAACGGGAACCCCGGTTTCTTCTCGCAGTTGATCGACTTCCCATGCGGTTTCAGCAAGGTGAATGACCAGGGGCACGTCGAATTCGCGGGCTATTGCAGCGCAGGCCTGCAGAATTTCAGGGGTGCAGGTGTAGGGGGCGTGTGGAGCAATGGCCGGAACGACCAGAGGGTGGTTTTTCCAGGCTTCAACAAAGGCTCTGGTTCGGGTCAGGGCTTCTTCATAGAACTTGGCATCAGGTGCCGGAAACTTCAGGACTGTCTGGCCAAGAACCGCTCTCATACCAGATTCAGCAGTGGCTTTTGCAATGTCGTCTTCAAAGTAATACATATCGCAGAAGGTCGTGGTGCCGCCGCGGATCATTTCGGCACAGGCCAGTTTGGTGCCAAGAACACAGAATTCCGGTGAAACGAATTCGCGTTCTACCGGCATGATATAACCCATCAACCAGACATCGAGCCGCAGATCGTCTGATAAACCGCGCAACAAAGTCATCGGTACATGGGTGTGCCCGTTGATCAGGCCTGGCATCAGCACTTTCTGCTGGCAATCAATGGTTTCAGCACCTTCGAATTTGCTGCAAATATCGTTCTCAAGACCAACGGCGACGATATTGTCGCCAGAAATGGCCACCGCCCCGGGAAAATACTGGTTGAATTTTTCATCGATCGTTAAAACTGTGGCATTTTTTAAAAGCTTGTCTACTTTTTGCATGTTCTACCTTTCCTGTCTTTTCTTGATTGAGTTACCAGTAAGAATAGCAGCAACCTGAAAGTTTTTCTAGCGATTCCCAAAAAATCACAAAGTTTAGCTTCGTGGTATAATGTTTCTTGAATGTCATGCGATACTTGAGCTAGAATAATCAATCATTGAGAAGGGTATAGCAGGGTATGGATAAGTCAGCCGCCATCATTCAGCAGATTCTTACCGAGAATCTGACCAATGATGACATTCGCCAGATTGTAAGCGGGGTCAAGGCCGGTGAAAATGGCAACTATTCCGAAGCACTTGCATCGATACTTGACCGGGTAGGCAGCCTTCTCAATGTTTCTGAAAGACTGCTCGATAACCTGCTTCTGCTGCTGGTTGAAATAACTTCTGACATTGCCCATGCTGAACGTGGCACTCTTTTTCTGGTTGATTCAGAAACCGGCGAGCTTTTTTCAAGGGTTGTCAAGGGTTCAGAAGTTGAAGAGATCAGATTTCCCATGAACCTGGGAATTGCCGGCACCGTTCTCGAAAACCAGGAGATTCTGAGTGTTGAAGATGCTTATTCTGACCCGCGTTTCAATTCAGATATCGATAAAAAAACCGGTTATCAGACTAAAAACCTTCTTTGTCTACCAGTCAGGGTGAGTCCTGGTGGCTCGGTAATCGGGGTTCTTGAACTGCTTAACCTTGCCAGATTGCCTCTTGAGCCTGCTACCATGCAGATCCTTGAAAAGGTTACGGCCAATTCAGGAAAAGTTCTGAAAAATGCTCATCAATTCGAGCAGATTCAGCAGGCTCGCGAAAATGAATCGCACCTTCTTGAACTGGCATCGGTCATTTCATCAGAGTTGCAGCTTAAACCCCTGCTTGAGAAGATTATGGAAGCGGTTATCATGATTCTCAACTGCGACCGTGCCACTATCTTTCTGCATGATGAAAAAACCAATGAACTCTGGTCGCAGGTAGCCCTTGGCATGAACCAGGAAATCAGGATTCCCGCAAACCGTGGTATTGCCGGCGAAGTTTTTTCAACCGGCCGCACGGTAAACATTCCCGATGCCTACAAAGATTCACGCTTCAACCAGCAGATCGACCTGAAAACCGGTTACCGCACTCACAATATTCTCTGTATGCCCCTGATCAACAAACATGGTGTGCCAATCGGGGTGACCCAGGTGTTGAACAAGCGTGGCGGTGCTTTTAACCGGGCCGACGAGAAAAAACTGCGCAGCTTTTCTGCTCAGGCCTCAATTGCCATCGAAAATGCCAAGCTCTTCAATGAAGTGCTCAACATGAAGAACTATAGTGAAAGCATTCTGCGCAGCCTGTCAAACGGCGTTATCAGCGTGAACCATCTGCGAAAAATTGAAAAATGCAACGGTATCGCCTGTAGAATCCTTGGCGCCGACGAAAGCAAGATCATCGGCAGATTTTCCGACATCACTTTTACCGGTGACAATCACTGGATCGTTGACAGCCTGCGTCGGGTAATCGCCACCAACGATTCAGACAGCTTTATCGATGCTGAAATTACCAATATGCAGGGTAAAAAAGTTTCGGTAAACATGTCGGTGGTGCCTTTGCGCAGCATTTCCGACGAGCCAATGGGTGGTCTGCTGATAATGGAAGACCTGTCGATTGAAAAGCGCATGAAAGGCACACTTGCCCGGTATATGACCAAAGAAATCGCCGATCAGCTCATGGACTCGGACGGAGCCGAGCTGGGCGGGCAGATTAAAGAGCTCTCGATACTGTTTTCCGATATCAGAAACTTTACCACGATTTCAGAAAAGCTTGGGCCACAGGAAACCGTGGCCATGCTCAACGAATACTTCTCGACCATGGTCGATATCGTTTTTCATCATGGCGGCATCCTTGATAAATTCATTGGAGACGCCATGCTCGGCGTTTTCGGGGCGCCGTTCTCATCGGATGAAGACGCAGACAAGGCGGTCTGTACAGCTGTTGACATGATGAAAGCGCTCAAGCAGTTCAACGCCAATCGCATGCTCAAGAACCAACAGGTAATAAATATCGGAATTGGCATTGCAACTGACAATGTACTGGTCGGCAATATCGGTTCGATTAAACGCATGGATTACACCGTTATCGGAGATGGGGTAAATCTGGCATCACGCCTCGAAGGTGCTACCAAGTTCTACCATGCCGACATTCTGATCAGCGAAAAGACCTGTGAGCTTCTTAAATATCGCTACTTTATCCGTGAGGTCGATCTTATAAGGGTTAAGGGCAAAACCTTGCCGGTAAAGGTTTTCGAAGTGCTTGACCATCATGATAAGCAGACTTTCCCTGAGATGGAGCAGGTTATCGGGCTGACTCATCAGGGCATCGATCTTTATCGCCAGCAGCGCTGGCAGGAAGCGATCGATATCTTCAACAGCGCCATCAGGCTTAACCGCAAAGACGAGCTTTGCAAGATGTATGTGGTGCGCTGTAATTTTTTCATGGGAAATCCGCCGGGCCCAGACTGGGACGGCGTCTGGACCATGACCACCAAGTCCTGAAACAGAAAATGGTTGTCGCAAAACTTGGCTTTGAATAACGAACAACAGAATCTGGTCAATGATCTGAGGGCGCCAATCAAGTCCTTCAGAATTTTTGCGCTTGAAGAAGCGATCAAAACCGGAGCTTCGCCCGAAGTTCTGCAGGTTCTTCAGGAACTTAAGCTGAGCGAGTCTGACGAAGAATGTCTAAGCCTGATCAATTACGCCATTTCATCGATATCTGAGCGTCTCGACGGACTTCAGAAAAAAGATCAGAAAAAGAAAAAGCCGGATACGGATTTTCAAGGTTCCTGGAACAGTGCCGATGATAACCAGAAAATGCGGCTTTTGTCGGAATTGCCGGCCCGCCTGCCTGCCGCCATCAAGGAAATCGGTCCAAGCCTTCTGGTTACGGAAAAATCAACGGTTATTGCAGCCAGAATCATCAGGATTTTTTGCCGAAGCTGGCCCGAAGACCAGTTTCATCTGATTGCCAATCTGCTTACCTCGGAAAGCCTTAGTTTAAGGCTTGCTTCGCTGCGCACCATAGTGCATATGAAGCCTGAACTTCTTCTGGAAGATCTGCCAAAACTGCTTTTTTCTGAAGATCCACAGATAAAAGCTTTGGCCATCAGGGGTCTGGTTAAAATTGATAAAGAAGAAGCGCTCAACCACCTTCAGGCGTTGCTGCTTTCTTCTAATCTTTCTGACCGCCTGGCAGCCATTCAAAACTGCCCATTTCTTCCGTTCGAGATGGTAAAACCGGTTCTGTTGAAATACTTTGCCGCCGAAAACCACCCCGATCTGCTGATACGAGCTGGCTGGATTCTAGAAATGAACCCGGATGTTCAGGTGCCGTTCAAGCTTTTTGAAATCGCTGAGCGTTCGCCCGCTAAAAAAGCCGAACTGGTTAGAAAGATACTTAATGATGCGGTTAAGATTCTCGAAAAATCGGGCATTCTCGGCAAAGATTTTCAACAATACACCCGCCAGCTCCAGGCATGGGTTAACCGGCGCAATGCTTTGCGTTTCACCCAGAAAATGGTTCAGCGGCTTGAAGTAGAAGAGATTCCACCGGAAGTCGATCAGCAGATTAGAAGCCGGTTGAGTCAGGCCACAATACAGCAGGCTTTTGCGGAAGCTTTGAACTGGCCCGTTTCACCAACGGTTAAAGGTAGAATATCTGCCTATCTGAAGAGTTGTCCCAAGGGCGCCGATGAAAGTTTGCCCGTCGAATCAACCCCGAAGCAACCGGTTGAGAAAGTTGTTCCAGAAACTCCGATCCCGCCAGAAGTAGAAAAGCAGGATGCAAAACCGGCGGTGGAAATTAAAAGAACCGCACCCGAGCCACCTGCCGTAAGCCTGAAAGGTAAAACCGATCAGGAGCTGATTTCTTTTTTCTCGCAGATTGAAGACAATTCAATTAAAAGTTTGTTTGATGAAACTTTGAAGTTGATTTCTGACCGCAATGTCAGCTCTGAAGTAAGGGTTGCAGCCCTGAACTCTCTGGTCAGACAGAAAACCAACGGGGCAGAAGCAGTTGCCGAAAAACTGGTTACCAGTACAGATATTGCAGTTGCTACCGCCGCTCTTGAGTATCTTGGTGAAACCGACCCGGAAAGAGTTTTTCCTTACCTGGGGCAATGCCTTAAAGTGCCTGATGTTCGAATTAAATCGGTTGCTCTGGGAATTTTGAAAAATTTCGACTTCAATCAGGCCGTATCTTCTCTGAGCGCCATGCTTAAAGCTAATGACCCTGAACAGCAGAGAATGGCTTTAAAATGCATGGAACAGTTCGATTTTGCCCTGATTCGCGACCTGCTCACCGGTTATCTGGAAAAATGCGACAATGAATCGCTGCTTGAGGCTGGTCTTTGCTATTTTGCCGCCAACCCCTCCGCCGACAATGCCTACTGCCTTTTTAAAATTGAGCAGGCTCAGTCGGGAAACGTTGCCAGACATGCACAAAAACTACGGCAGGCCTGCTGTGAAAACTCCAGCGAATTGACCGCCGTTGCTGCATCTGCCGAAGTTTCTGGAGAAACCGAAGATACCCTGAAACAGCGCTATCAAAATGAGCAGAAGCGGAAAAAAGAAGCCCGGCCGGCTTACGCATACCGCGAAAAAGACCCCGAACCTGCCGGAACCAGAGAAAACCTGCTCGAAATTGTGGCCGCAGTCAGGGAATTCGCTTCGGGGAAAAGCTCTCTCATCGCTTTTCTACTTCTTGTTTTTGTTGCCGGAGGGTTCTATACTTTATTTGTCCCCTCATCTCAGGTGAAAGAAGGTTCGACTACCGGAAATGCCATCAGAGCGGGGCAGTATCTGCGCGAGGGAACCGTGACCAGGACAAGTGGAACCGCAATCGAATTTACCAGTGTTGCAGGTGAAAAATTCGTTTTTCACCCGGTTCGCGATGGTTACCGCATGCCTGCGCTGAACAGCCGGCTAAGAGTTTCGCTGGTTCCTTTTCGCAAGGGGCCAGATGGTATTTTTCTCGCAAGGGTTAGAGCCATGCGCCAGATTGAAAGCTTTTCTGACCAGGACCAGGGCTCATGAAAACTGACCGGCAGACAGAAGATCTATTCCTGATTGCAAAAATAAGGGCGGGTGATGTGCCGGCCCTCGAACGTCTGGTCGATAAATATATTCCGCAATTGATTGGATTTTTCCGCTACTTGAGGGTTCCCGAATCAATGGTTGACGACCTGGTTCAGGAAACCTTCGAAAGATTTCTGCGCCGACTCGAAACCTATGACCAGGAAAAGAAATTTTCAGCGTGGCTGCTGACCATCGGGCGTAATCTTTATTTTGATGAATGTCGCCGTCAGGTCAGGCAGAAGGATCATCAGGCCGAAATTATGCCTGGTCATCAGGCAACTCCCGAAGAAGAAGTAGTGGTAAAACATAGCGCTTCTGAACTGCTTTCGACCCTGAACGATCAGGAAAGGTTTCTCGTTGATCTGAGAATCTTTCAGGGCCTTGCTTTTGCTGAAATTGCCGAATTGACCGGGGAAAATGACGCAACGATCAGATCGAGATTTTTCCGCCTGATGGGCCGGCTGCGCATTGCT
>JBMOKV010000291.1:0-1990 GCA_049325495.1 Candidatus Rifleibacteriota bacterium
AGTCTGGTTGCCTACCTGCTTGGCATTACCGATATCGACCCGTTGAAATATGGGTTGCTGTTTGAGCGCTTTCTCAACCCTGAGCGTATCAGCATGCCCGATATCGACGTCGATTTCAGCGACGATGGCCGTCCGCTGGTTATCGATTATGTGGTCAACAAATATGGTCGCAGCAAGGTTGCTCAAATCATTACCTTCAACTTCATTCTTGCAAAAATGGCAATTCGCGACATTGGCAGGGTAATGGGGGTTGAACTTTCAGAAGTTGATCGCATCGCCAAAATGGTTCCTGAAAAGCCGGGAATCCACCTGAAAAAAGTTCTCGACGAAGTGCCCGAGCTCAAAGAAATGGTTGCGCATGGCACCGAACAGCAGAAGCGCCTGCTGCGCATCGCAGAAACCGTCGATGGTCTTGTCCGACATTGCGGTGTTCACGCATGCGGCATCGTTATTTCGGCCATGGACCTGATGGATATCGTTCCACTTTACCGGGATAAAAACAACGAAATTGTTACCCAGTATGAGAAAAATGCCATCGAAACTATCGGCCTGCTGAAAATGGACTTTCTGGGTCTTAAAACCCTGACGATTCTCAAACGGGCACTTGAAAACATCAAAGAAAGCCAGAATGTCGAAGTAAATCTCGATACCGCATCACTCGAAGACCCGAAAACTTACGAGCTGCTGCAGAAGGCTTTGACCCTCGGAGTGTTCCAGCTGGAATCGGCGGGCATGCGAAATCTGATTGCGCGTCTGCAGCCTTCGGTCTTTGAAGACATCATCGCATTGCTGGCCATGTATCGGCCTGGCCCTCTCGGCTCAGGCATGGTCGATGATTTTGTCGAACGCAAACACGGTCGCAAAAAGCTCGAATATCCTCACCCCGAGCTCGAGCCGGTGTTAAAAGACACCTACGGTGTGTTCCTGTATCAGGAACAATGTATGCAGACCGCCAACATTCTTGCTAATTTTTCCATGGCTCAAGCAGATGGTCTGCGTAAAGCAATGGGTAAGAAAATTCGTGAAGTCATGGAAAAAATGGGCGGCCTGTTTGTGAAAGGTGCGGTTGCCAGGGGCATTGACGGGCAAAAGGCCCAGGAAATCTTCGACCTGATGGCCAGTTTCGCCGAGTATGGTTTCAATAAGTCCCATTCTGCAGCATACGCATTAATAACCTTCAGAACCGCTTATTTGAAGGCCCATTATCCCGTTGAATTTATGGCTGCGGTTCTTTCATCAGAATTGAATGATACCGATAAAATCGCTGAATACATTGATGAATGCCGAACCATGGGTATCGAAATCCTGCCACCTGATGTGAATGTTTCAAATGGTCTTTTTAAAGTTGAGAATGGAAAAATCCATTACGGCCTGAGTGCGCTGAAAGGCGTTGGTGGCGGTGCAGTAGAATCAATTGAAAAAGTTCGGGCTGAAGGCGGCCCCTATAAATCCCTTTCAGATTTTACCCGCAGGGTTGACAGCAAACATGTTAATGCAAGGGTCGTCGATGCCTTGATCAAGGCGGGGGCGTTCAACCCTTTTGGCCTGAAAAAGCGGCAACTCGTCGAAATGACCTCTGAAGCTTTGAAGGCAGGCCAATCTGCCCAAAAAGAAAGAGAATCGGGCCAGACTACCTTTTTTGACCTTTTCGGCGATGCTGCCGAAGGTTTGGGCACCCATGACATCAAACCTCCCGATGTGCCTGAATTTACTGAAAAAGAGCTGCTCACCTACGAAAAGGAAGTATACGGCTTTTATCTGACCGGCGACCCGTTCAAATCGGTTGCTCCGCTTGGCAGAATCTTTTCGAGCATTGCCCTGCCCAGACTTGCCGAGGCCGGTGACGGGCAGACTTTCAGAATCGCCGGCATACTTACGGGAATGAAGCGCCACATCACCAAAAAAGGCGATGGAATGGCGTTTTTGAACGTTGAAGCCGATAACACCGCCATCGATGTTACCCTGTTTCCGAAGGCTTATGAGCAGTACG
>JBMOKV010000292.1:0-15180 GCA_049325495.1 Candidatus Rifleibacteriota bacterium
GACAGAGCCCGGTAGGCTGGATGATCAAGAGAAACATCGGCAAAAACGAATGGGGGACTGTCTGCAAGAATAATCGTTCTGGAAGGTTTTGAAAAGAACGGGTTAGGGAATAGTTCGGCGCGGCTATCGCGAAGACGTTTCTTTACCGCTACCTCCAATTCAAGAAGATTATTTGCATTTACCAAAGTTGAGGAGTCGGGTTCCTGTTTCACAACCCTGGCAAACAAAGCATCGAGTTCTGAATTCGTCATGCGATAGGCTTTTGAAATGAAGGTTCTTATCTGACCCCAGGTTACCAGACCTTCAAGGGTTACATCGGCCGAGAGCTTATGAATGCCAAAAATTGAGCCCAAAGCTATTGTCGATAGCAAAGCTGTTGTAACAAGTTTTTTTCGTGCAGGTTTTAAGAGAGAAAACCATGGCCTGGATGCTTTTAACGGTTCTTCTATCGCAATCGGGGCTGCCGAACCACAACTGCCGCAAAATTTGGCAAATGCCCGATTTTCCCGGCCACATAGGTAACATTGCCAGCCGGGCAAATTTTTGTTTGCATTTGTTCCGGTTTTTATCATAATAGAATTATCGGCAGCTGCAAAGCTTTTGAAAAGGTTGGAATCATTGAGGCAGTTAAAATTCAAAGTTAATTCTGGCTTGAGCCTTCTGGAATTGATAACGGTTCTGGGAATTTTTCTCGTTTTGTCTGTATTTGCGCTTCCATCCATGGAAGTAGCTTTTGTAAGAACTCAGGAAAAACTTTTGCACGAAAGACTTGGTCTTATCAGGCAGGCTATCGATAAATATGTTGCGTCTCGCAACAACAGTGGCGCAACTTACTTTCCCCCCTGTCTGGCCAGTTTAACCGAGCCTATTCCCGCCAGTCTTTTAATTGTGGGGGCTAATCCAGGGCCGTTTCTTACCGTTGATTCTCTGGGCAACCCAATGCTTGAAAAGGGTGACCTTCCCGCCTGGGATGTCAGAGACAAAGACGGGGTTTTACACAGCATGATAACCGATCTTAAACAGCAGATCTCAATTTATGATGTTCGCTATCCGCTTGCCGGGATCAACGGATGGATAAAAGCAGGAGATGGAACTTTTTATGCAGACTGGTAAACACGGCTTTTCTTTGCTTGAACTTCTTCTGGTGATTGGAATTATTGCCGCACTGGTGGGTCTCGCCTTACCTTATTATCAGGATTACGTCGGGCAGAGTAAAAACTCGGTAATGCGGTCTAATCTTCAGGTGTTTAAGCGGGCGTTAATGGATTATAAAGCCGACAAGGGCGTTTATCCAGATCAAACGCTGCTTTCCGTGGAGCTGGTGCCAAAATATCTGATGGAGTTTCCCATGGATCCGGAAGACAATTCGGTGGCTTCCTGGGGTTACACTTTTCCTGGCGGAAATGCCCAATATGATCTGGCAACAAAATACAAATTCTAATCCGATTGATTGCAAGCCTTAAAAGAGTTAAAATGTAGGGGGATTATCGGAGGAATATTATGGAAATTCTTGAAATCGCGGAAGTTCTAAAAAGTAACGAACAGCTGCTGAGTCAGCTTTATTCTTACTGTCAGATACTTTTTCCCGATTACGCTGAGGAATTCCACAATTTGTCGCTGGAAGAGCAGGGCCACGCCTGTTTGCTTGATCAGATCATCAATGACATGAAAAAGCACCCTGAAACGTGGCAAAAGGGGAATGTATCCCTTGAGACCGTCCGGCTGATAAATAAAAATCTGCGTGACAACCTGGAAGAAATAAAAAATGGTCATGTTTCTCCACGTTTTGCCATAACCTTTGCCGCTTCTACAGAATTGACTTTAAGCGAAAGAGATTTCAATCATGCCTTCAAGACGGTAGATGAGGCCTTTTCCCGTTCTTTAAGAGCTATTGCCGAAGGATTTTCAAGTCATTATCAGAGAATCAAGAAACTTGAAAAGCTGGTTCTTGGCAGCAGTTCTGGCTTTGATACTTTAAATCGTGTTTGAAATGGTTTTCTTCATTGAAAGGAAGTCGTATGAGGAGTTTTAAAAGCTGTATTAAAGTTGGTCTGATGGTTGCTGTGGCTTTTGCCGGATCAGCATTGGATGCTGCCCAGTTGTCTGGTTCCGTTTCCGTTACCAGAAATAACGCAAGGCAGATTGTTGGCGCAACCCTTCATGCAGGTGGGCAGGAATACGAGATTGTCATGGATGAAAATGGCAAATCGCTGGCCCAGATGTACGAGCATAAAGACCTGAAGGTTGATTGCACGATCGATGGCAAAAAAATTACCGTTGAAACCTGGCAGGAGATTAAATCCGCTTCATCCTCGGGGCCTGCCTATAAAGAACCTGAGCCAAGAGATGATCCTCCTCCAGACGATGAGCCTTCAGACGAACCATCTGATGAACCCAAGGATGAGCCAGAGCCTTCGGATGATGAGCCGAAGGATGAGCCTTCAGATGATGAACCTAAAGATGAAGAACCCAAAGACGAAGAACCAAAAGATGAAGAGCCGAAGGATGAAGAGCCTTCTGACGATGAGCCCAAAGAAGAAGAGCCCAAAGAAGAAGATTGATACTTTTTGAAATTAATCAGGGGGCGCTTGCCCCCCTGATGTTGGCAGCCCTGAAAAACTGGTCGTCGAGACTTCTTTCAAAGGGAAGAATTACATGTTTTTCCCGCATAGCGGCCATCTGTCTGCAAATATTGAAACCGGCCGCCGAAAATACCTTTTTGGCTTTTACAAAAATGTGATTTGCCGGGTAAATGTCGTGATGACGAATGTGATCTGGCAAAAACTCTGGCCTTGAGCCTGGGGTTATCAGTAATATTTCCGGCCTTTTATCCTGAATCCTGGCAGTTTCGATGGCATATTCAACCAGAATCTTACTCTCTTTCACCGCCGAATGAATCACCACCCAGAACTCTTTTTCCGGCAGGTTTACGTTATCTGAATTCTGATGTGGTTGATCCTCAAGATCTAAATGAAATATATGATTGAAATTTTCTTTTAAAAAAAATGATTGATCAGGGGGCAGGCTTTCAAGGGTGTATATTTTCTTATAATCGGGAAAATTCCCCCTGACTCTGCCTAAATATTTCTGCCATTTCAAAATTCTTGCCAGGTAGGTGCAGGATATATTTTTTATTTCTTTAACCAGAGAAAGTTCGCCTAAAATGCCTGCCGGAAAAGCGTCAACAATGAATTCCTCTGGCTTTTGTTGTTTGACCAGCGAATTCAGCCATGCCGCCAATTCATCGGGAGAAATGGAATTAGCCGGGGGGTAGAAAACCTGGCAATACCTGTCTATTCCCAGATGACGAACCGTATCTGAGTCTGATGCGATAAGGGCAGGCCGTCTTTTAGTGGTAAAACAATAGGCCAGAAAACGGGTGAGGTGCCCAAAACCTCCACCCAAGCCGTAATACAACAATTTATCTGCCTTTTTTCATTATTTCATTGATCATAATGCATTTTATTGAAACGGGAATGTTGTTGAACAATATAACTCCAGGCGCAGCAGAATTTTTTGCATTCTTTAAAATCAGAATTTCGTTTTCCTGGGCGTCTTTTACTTTGAGCTTGCCGTTGTCTGCATAAAACTTAACGTTGCCGATTTCGTTGCCGCTGGCATCTCTTATTTCAGTTTTTTCCTCGCTTTTACCTTTCATTTCCAGGGCGCTATTCATTTCTTCATTGTCGGCAATCTTAATCTTGTCGTCGGAAAACTTAATTTTGTACAAGAGCTTCTCATTCTGATCAACCAGTTTTATGCTGTCTTCCTTGTATTTTATTTCAGCAATTAGTTTGTTTTCGTCATCGGCAGATTTGTATTTCAATCTTCCCTTGTCGTTGGCTTTGGCTTTAAGGGTAGCCTTTTCTCCGCCAAAATCAATTTCGAGCTTCTCGTGGTCTGAGTATCTTTTAATATAAAGAGCCTCTGCGTCATTGGCCGTTTTGAATTTAAATTTTTCATTTGGCTCTTCACCCTTTACTGATGGGGTGCCGGTCTGGGCTGTCGACTGCTGCGTGTTGCTGTTTGTCTGGGGCTGGGAGCCACAGCCAAAAGCAAAGAAAGTAGCAAAAATACTCAGTAAGCAGATGAGTCTGGTCATTTTTTTCTCCTGTTAAACTTTTATAAAGCCGATGTTTGGCTTTTTACAAGTCTTGTTTAAAATGTTTATATAACCATTGGTTTCTGAATTTTGATCGAAATGCTCCTCGATCGTTTTCTTTAATTCTTCTCCCGCTGCAATTCTGGTTTCCTTATCTGCTCTGGATGCGTGCCAGAGAGCAGACCGGCAGGCGTGCCGGTCTCCCGGATGAAAAGACAGAGGCTGCAGTTTTTTGGAATGGCAGATAACGTCTGAAATCCCGCCTGTTTTTGCAGCGATGACAGGTATGCCAAGGCCACCGGCTTCCAGCAGCACATTTGGCATTCCGTCATAAAAAGAGGGCAGGGCAACAAAATCACAGATTGGATAATATCGCAAAAGCTCAAAATGATCGAGAAAGGGTAACTGGGAAATGGAAAGAGCGGTTCCCTGCTGGTCCAGCCACTCCTGCATCGGTGGCGCAACATCGCCGATCAGAAGAAAATGAAAATCATTCTGCAGATTGGCTGCAAGAACGTTCGTCAGCAAAAAAACTCCGCCCTTTTTGGCTTTAAACTGGCCAATCAGACCGATAACGCTCCTTCCTGATTCAACATTTTCTTTTTTCCATTGGTCTGCGAAGGCAATATCCGTTTCATCAGTTTTCCAGGTATTCAGGTCAATTCCATTTGGAATCAGAGAAATCTTATCGCCATCGGTCAACGCTGAAAGCTTTGCAAAAAGCTCTTCTGCCAGAATGCAGATTCGATCGGCTGCATCGATTGCATCGAGCAGGACTCCACGTTTTCCAGGGGAAAAGATGCCCAGATCGAAATCGTTTCCTCTGAGGAGTAAAATCGCAGCAGCTTTAAACCAATTTTTGAAAATCGGAAGGGCAATAATGGGAACCGTGCCACCAAAAGCTACAATATGTGTATATTCTGTTTTGTAGGATTCAGCTTGAAGAAGATTGTACAGGCAGTTCAGGGTATGTCCCGGGCCATCCTGATCTGGAAAAACAAACATTCTGCCATTCTGTTGCTGAATCACTTTGCTGTTTTGGTGTGGGCAAAAATGAACCAGATCGACGTTGATGCCAGATTGTCGAAGATTGTTGACAATTCGGTCGCATGCCTGTGCCATGCCTCCGCGCCGGGGTGGGTAATTTTCGGTAAGCCAGAGTATTCGCATGGTTCAGCTGTCGAAAGTATTTGCCTGATCGTCAAATTCTTCAGCAAGAAGCTCTTTACCATCTTCTGATTTATCGTCAAAAGATCTTACATCGAGCTCTGAATAATAACTGTCACTGAAGTCATCACCATCGTAGAGCGGCGAATATCTGTTGTTATTGTAATAACTGTGGCGATAACCATAGCACCAGGTTGGTTCGTAATAATAGTCATCGTCATAATCGCTCTGATCTTTTCTGGTCTTTTTTTTCTGCATTTCTTTGCCAAGGCAGTCCAGGCAGGCAGGTTGATTTTTGCCCGGCATAATTTTCATATGTTCATTGCAAAATTCCCGGCCGCAGATTGTGCAGCTGGTGGTTGCCTGGTTATCGCATTCGCGCAGATAAAAGAAGCCCTTTTTCATTTGACATTTTGCCATATTTTACCCCGCTTTGCCCGCCGGTCTGGCGCTCATAAGGATTTTTCCGATCAATGCAAGCATCGAAATTGGTTCAAGATTTTTTTCAAGGCTATCGCTGACTTCGACTCGGGTTAAGCTGATGATATTTTTTCTATCGCCTTTTTTCTGCTTGATCCGGTCCCCGGCACTGGTAATTGATGGATCAGCGTTGACCACGTAATTCTTGTTCTTCAGTGCCAGTCCAACTTTAATTTTGCTTTTTACTTTATATTTGGTTTTCGATTTGATTTTTCCGCGGGGATTTTTCTTTTTGCGTATGGTCATGGTTACGAAGTCGGTTACAGAAAAAAACAACCGGGAACCATCGCATAGAACTGCCGAGCCATCGAACCAGTTGTCGCGATAGAAATATCTTTGAACTTTAGGGTAAGAAAACCAGCCGGGGTCATGGTTTTCAGCTTTGGTGCGCTTTGCGGGAATAGTTTGCCCGCGAAGGTCGAGCTTAACCTTCATTTTTTCGGCCTTGTCCATATCCTGACTGATGGTGTTAAGCACAGGAACGGCAAATTCCCGAAGCCGGTTATTGATATCTATGCTTTGAAAATACCAGTATAAGATGATGAACAAAAAGAAAAGACAGCAAATGGCAATTAATCCAGCCTCAAAAAAGGGAACAGGTGTATCGGTAGACTTGATGAAAAGAATCGCGACCCCAGCCAGAAAAGCCAAAAAAGCCAGCCAGCCGCTTTGTCGCCGCGCCGCATCGCAGTCTTTGTCGAAACTTGCCAGAGGCTGCAGAGTTCTTACGATTTCTGCGGGTGGCGAAAGAAAAATTCTCTGACCGCCCTTGATGAAATCTTTTTGTTTTGGATCAAGGGCTGAATATTTCTTCAATGCATTGATAAGAATCATTTTTATCCCTCTCAGAAAAACTTTTATGCTTCAGTATAGCATTTTGAATTTATCAGGTCATTATAAACTTGTTGCAGCTGATTTTTGGAAATCTGCCAGGTGAATTTCTGCTGCAGAAGACTGCGGGCTGCTTTGCCGAGCTCTCTGCTTCTTTCCGGGTGAAGAAAAAGCAGTCTGATCGCTCGTGCCAGTTCGGCAGGCCGGTCAGGCCTCACAAGACAGCCACAATCATGGTTCTGCAGGAGTTCTCGCACTACCGGGAGGTCGGAAGCAACCATGGGAACTGCGTAGGCCATCGATTCTACAATTTTCAGGGGGCAACAGCCTTGAACCAGATTTCTCGAGCATTCAACCAGTGGAACTACTGACATTCTGGCATGGGCCAGCCATTGATGAGCTTCTTTCTGGGGTAAGCGAAGGTTCCAGATCAGTCGGTCAGAAATTTCCAGGTGCTCTGCAAGTTTTTGCAGGTTCTTAAGGCGCGGCTTGCTGCCAGTTACGCATAAAACCAGATGAAGCTCGGGCAGATCACGTAAAAACTGCATGGCCTTAAAAAGAACCTCGATCCCCTGCCAGCTTTGCACTGCTCCCAGATAAATCAAATAGCTGCCGGGTGCAGTTTCTGGTCGCTCAGGCATTTCTGCCGGCAATTCTGCCCCATTGGCAATAACCTTTATGCTCTTGCCCGGGCCGATCAGGCCTACCAAAAAATCTTTTATGGTGGAAGATGGGCAAATCAGGTAATCTGCCTCATTAAGGCAGCGCAGTTCAATGCCTCTGATCTTTTCCAGGGTGTTTTTGCTGAGCCCCGGGTATCTCATTGGAAGCTCAATTGAAGGCAGGGCGTTGACTTCAAAAACAGTTTTGAAAGAACGGTTTTCAACGTCAAGAATCGCCTGCCCTCCCCAGGGATCGCGGAAATGTGCGATTTCAATCGATTGTTTAATCGTTTCAATCTGATTCCTGACGAAATCGTAAAACTCAAAAGTGCGGGTTAAAAAATTGTTTGAATCAGACTGAAGCCTTCGTATTTGCCAGTTCCCCTCTATCTGCCAGGAAGGAAGTGAATCATCGCCCAGGGTGAGTAAAAGTCCGGGCGGCGAAAAGTCAAACAGAGTCTGTGAAAATTCGCGAATATGAATTGCTGCTCCCTTGGGTGCAGGGTAGGTATCGAAGGCACAATAAACTGTTCTGGGCGGTTTCTGAGATTCTGGCAAGAATCCTATCCTCTTTTTTTTGCTACATTTATGATAATCTTGCCAGGTAAAAAAGGCAAATCGCTAGTTGAAAACCAGACGAAGCCGTGAGTTTCAGGCTTTTATACAAATCAGGTGCAGAAATCCTGATTTTGGTATAGGCTTTTCCGAAATGAGCAGAAAAACAAAAAACCATAAAACCGAAAAGAAGCACCGGCGAAAAAGAAATGAAAGAAATCTGATCCCGGTTCAGACCGGTCTGCCTGGTTTTGAAAATGATAAACTGGCGGTTACTGAAGTTCCGGTTCAGGAAAACAGCCTGGCCGATTCGGTTTTCAACGCTCAAAGAAAAAAGATCGTGAATCATCTTTTGTCGATGGTATTGTTCCGCTATGTTGAGGCTGAAACGATTGTTGGTATAAAAACCGAAACCGGCTTTCGTATCAGACAAAAAGAAACTCCCGATTCTGGCGACATGGAAATTGTTGCAGAGGCTTTATTTCGCCTGTTTAAAACAATACATCAGAATGATCTGCATCCACTTTTCCCAACCATACTTGAAGAGCTTGGCTTTGCCAGCGATGAGCAAAGGGTTCTGGTTCTCTGGAACGATTTCTGGCCTGAAACCCTAAAAAAGCTGTTCAGGAAGCACCCGTCTCTGATTAACCTGCTGGCCGGGCGGCTTTTTCCCAACGATGAAAAATCAGATAAATCAGTTGATCTGCAGAAAATCATTCTTTCTTTACTATTTACGAACATAGATTCATGAAAAAAAATACTTTAATGCTTGAAATTGACTGATTAATCTTTTAAGCTGGTTGTGCTGCAACTAAAAATATATCAGCACTGAGGTTTACTAATGGAACAACTCGTCGAGCAGATTGCCAAGCTTCAATTTCTGAACCATTTCTGGATGACTCTTTTTCTGATTATCCCGCTGGTTCTCATTTCCCGTTCTGTGGTCGCAGGAACAAGGTATTCACCTATTCTGATCATTGTTCTTTTTGGCCTGGGCATGGGCTATGCCCTGGTGAAAAGCGATATCGGAACCCCTGGTCTGCCGGAATTTCCGCTGGTTGCTCTGGTAAGCCGGGTAACCATTGTTGCCCTGGTCGTTTCGTTTTTCGTCGGTGGCCAGGAATTGCGAAAGATTTTCAAGGGCGACCATCTTGAACTAGATGACATCGTCGTTTATTCGAGTGAAGAAACGATTCTGGGAACCAAAAGAACCCAGTTTTATTTTTTGATTCGCTCTTTTTTCATACTGATCGGCGCTGAGGGCATTTTAAAGCTTTTGCAGGGCGTCAGTTCAACTGACCCTATCGGTCACTTTTACCCTTTGATTGCTTACGTTGGGGTTTGTGGTTCGATCATTCTTATCGATAACAAGGCCACAATAACCAATAAGGGCGCATATATCCGCAAGGGTATTTATGAGCTGATCGCTATCGTTGGTATTCTTTTTCTGACTCATCATATTGCTGTTGCAATAAAGCCCACAATAGCACTTCCCCAGATTTTCTTCGCGATGCTCGTTTCATCTGGACTGGGTGTTCTGATGTCGAACTGGATAATGGGCCCTACCGGGCGTTCACTGCTGTTTGCCGGTATTCCCGTAGTTCTTGCCGCCAACTTCATGATCGGTGGGTCAAGAATTGCTGAAGCATTCAAACTTGAAGGAATGACATCTGTAATGGCATATGGCTTTTTCGGCCAGGTTTTCTGGATGTTTGGCGGTCTGGCACTTCTGGTTTTCCTGGGCAATGCCAACAATGTTAGAAATCTTGCCCCGGGAATGGCCGGGTCGCTTTCACATGCTGGTCTCACCGGTGCCTGCACCGCTGGCGACCTGGGCACTGAAGCCGCCGCTCGCGCTCCTATCATGATCAATGTGCCGTTTTTCGGTCATATATTCGTTTTCACCATTCTGGCCATGAGCGTTGCAAGAGGAAGTTTGATCGTGCCTGCCGCTCTTACTATTGCTATTATAGGTGTAGTTCTGACGGCCTGGTCACTTAAAACCCTGAGAAAAGCAGACGGAAAAGAATCTGAAGAAGTAAAGGGTCTGATGCAGTTTTCATTCGGCTGGCAGCTGACTGCGGTGTTCGGCGGCTTTTTCCTTCTGCACCTGAGCGGCATGGATATTTCAAGTGCCGCAATGGCCAAATCTTCTGCCATATCACATTTTGGTCTGTTTGCCGCAACCCAGGGCGGAATGTTTGGTGAAACGGCTTCAACTTTGATTCCCTTCATTTTTGCCATGCCCTTCCTGGTTCATCCCCTGGTTTTTGGCATGTTTGGTGCTGCCATGGAAAAAGATGGGGTCATGCCGACCAAACTCGTGGGAATTCTTGCCCTTATTGGCGTAATTGGTGTAATTTACTCTTTAACTATGGCTTAAAGAGGTTGTTATGCAGAATTTCAAAGCAGCAAAAATAGAAGTTTACGTGCCCGCAGAAGCGTTGGAGGCGGTCAAGAACGCCATGCACAAGGCAGGGGCGGGCCGCCTTGGCGACTATGACTGTGCTGCTGCTGAAATAAAAGTTAAAGGTTACTGGCGCCCCCTGGCGGGCGCCAGGCCCTATCTGGGCAGCCTGAATGAAATCTGCAGTGCCGATGAAATAAAAATTGAAGCTTATTGTGCGCGGGAATACATTCGCGATGTCCTGCAGGCGATAAGAACTTCTCATCCCTATGAAGAGCCGGTTATCAACGTCATACCTCTGGTCAATCATCTGTTTGAAGCCCTTATTTGAAAAATCAGCCTGAGCTTTTGCCGAACCTTTTTTGCCAATTCAGTTTAACTAAATTTCTTTACTGATTGGTTCAATCCCTTTAGAATTAAACTCTGAAACGGTTGCCCGGATTATCTGCTGCTTTTGGCTGCAAGCCTCTGGTTAAACGTTTTCAGAAAAATTTAGAAGGTGATTACTTTGCAAAAACAGGCATCATACCCAGAGAGCAGAATTTCGACGGTTAAAGAAAATATTCATGGTTACGAGAATATCGACCATTTCAGATGGCTCGAAGGTGATGAAAATGGCAATATCACCGATGAGGTCATTTCCTGGACCGAAGAGCAGAATGCTTTTACCCGAAATATTCTGGAAAATCTGCCCGGCCGTTCTGAGTTGGAAAATCGAATCAGGCCACTGCTTGAAACCGGAGCTTTTTCTCTGCCGGTAATTGCGGGTAAAAGGATTTTTTACTTTCGCCGAACCGGCAATCAGAACCAGCCGGTAAATTATTATGCCGACCACCTCTGGGGTGAGGAAAAGGTTTTAATCGATCCCAATCAGATCGATCCATCGGGACTCACCGCCATTGCCTGGCTGGCACCTTCAAAAGATGGCAGTCTGGTTGCCTACGGCCAATATCACAGCGGTGACGAGAATTACACCCTTGAAATAATCGATATTGAAAACGGTCAGAAGCTGGCCGACAGAATTTCGGGCAAGGTGGTGGGAGTATACTGGCTGCCAGATAAGAGTGGCTTTATTTACTCGCGCCTGGCTGATGTTAAAAACCCCTATTCGCGCCAGATTTGTCTGCATATTCTGGGTGAAAAGCCCGAAGCCGACAAGTTGATTTTTGAGCAATACAAAGAAGGGCCACTTGCCACAACCTGGGGTCCTTTTGCAACTTTGAGTGAAGACGGAAGATGGCTCATTCTGGGTTATCATACCAGCACCCGCGCCAATGACCTGTGGCTGGCAGATTTTTTAGAATGGCGGCAAACCGGCCGGCTGAATCTGAAACCAGTTGCAGTTGGAATCGACGCGACCTTTCATGCCGAAGTGTTCAATGAAAAGGTCTATTTATATACTAATCATCTGGCAACCAATGGAAAAATACTGGTTATCGGGGTTAAGAATCCGGGTATCGACAACGCGGAAATTTTCATTGCCGAAAATCCCGGAGCAGTAATTGAAAACTGGCGTTTTTCTTCTAAATGCCTGCTTGTTGAGTATCTTGAAAGTGCTGCCACCCGCATAGCTGTTTACAGCAGAGAAGGCCGTTATCTTAAAGATCTGGATCTTCCTGGAATTGGTCGGGCCTGTGTTTCAACCGATTTTGAACGTTCTGATTTTCTTCTGAGTTATAGCTCATTTAACTGCCCCCATCAGGTTCTTCATTTCGATCCGGAATCAGATTCGGTTAAACTCTGGAAAAGGCTTGAAGTGCCGGTAAATCTCCACGATATCGAAGTGAGTCGGCAATGGTTCAAATCCCATGATGGAACCAATGTGAGCATGTTTCTGGTTTCCCGGAAAAATCTGCGCCGCGATGGCAATAACCCAACGCTGATCTATGGTTACGGTGGGTTTGCCATTTCAATGGTACCGTCTTTCAGCCCTTTGCTTTGCCCCTGGCTTGAAGATGGCGGGGTTTATGCCATGATTAATCTTCGCGGTGGCGGTGAATACGGCGACCAATGGCATCGTGACGGCATGCGTGAAAAAAAGACCAATGTTTATGCCGACCTGGAAGCCGCCGCCGAATATCTGATCGAACAAAAAATAACCAGTTCTGCGAAACTTGCGGTGATGGGCCGTTCGAATGGTGGTCTGCTTGCCGGTGCCGCATTGACCAGACGCCCTGAGCTTTATCGTGCGGTTATCTGCGGGGTTCCTCTGCTCGATATGCTGCGCTACCAGAACTTTCTCATGGCCCGCTTCTGGGTTCCCGAATACGGCAGTGCCGAAGATCCTGAAGAATTTAAATGGCTGATTGAATATTCACCCTATCAGAAAATTCGGCAGGGAGTCGCGTACCCCGCCACTTATATTCATTCTGGTGAAAACGATACAAGAGTGCACCCGATGCATGCCCGAAAAATGGCAGCCGCTCTGCAGAAAGCGACCAGTCGCCCCTTGACCGAGCCAATTCTTCTGTGGGTTGACCGTCATTCTGGGCATGGCGAGGGTAAGCCCCTTTCGATAAGAGTTTTAGAAGAGACCGACCAGTGGATTTTTCTGCGCTGGCAGCTTGGAATGCTGGAAAACCAATGAAACTTGCTCTTTTTGACTTCGACGGCACCATTACCACCGGAGACAGCTATACTGAACTGCTGAAATTTTTCTGTGGTTCGGTGCGTTTCTTTCTGGGGGTAATAATTTTAAGCCCGGTTCTGATTCTTTATCAGCTTGGTCTTCTGCCAAATTACCGCGCCAAGCCAGTCGTTACCAGATTTTTTCTACGCGGTATTCGTCGAGATGAGTTTGAAAAAAAAGCCCGCCGCTTTTGTGAAGAACGCCTTGAAAAAATGGTCAGACCGGCAGCGCTTGAGAAAATTAAATGGCATCAGCAGCAGGGGCATCGAGTGGTCGTCGTTTCTGCTTCATTCGAAGATTATCTTTGCTTATGGTGCCAGTCCAAAGGACTTGAACTGATCGCAACCCGCCTTGAATGGCAGAATGACCGGATAACCGGGAAATTTGCCACACCAAACTGCTATGGGCCCGAAAAAGTGCGGCGAATCAGGCAAATGATCGATTTCGCGGCTTACGAAGAAATTTATGCCTATGGCGACAGCCGGGGCGACCGCGAAATGCTTGAAATTGCTCACCACAAAGGCTATCGGGTTTTCTGATTTAACCCGTATTTTCTTGATGAGTCACCTGCAGGTTTATGCTACAATCATGCAAAAATAGATTCTCATAAGGGAAGGTGCTTAAATTGAAAAACAACCGTTGTTTTTTATTCGCTTTGCTTCTTTTTGCCGTTCTGACAGGCAGTCTGGGCGCTCAAACAGAAAAAGACGTGCTGGCTGAAAATACTGCAGCATTGAAAGAGAATACTGAAGCGGTTAAGCGGCTGACAGAAGTTCTCGAAAAAGGTAATTTCAGCGGATTTCAAGGCAGCGCTGCTCCCGCTCCTGATCTTTCGGGTGCCAACGTTCAGGCTGACCTTCAGCAGGTGCTGGCCGGCCTTAAATGGGAAACCAATGAAGAATACATGGGCATGGGCAGCAAAGAAGCCAAAAAGGGTGGAACCCTGAAATATGTTGAAAGCTCATTCCCGCCAACCCTTAGAACCTGTGGCAAGAATGCCAACTCAACTTTCGTGTCGATGCTGACCGGGCTTTGTTATGAAACCATGCTCGATCTCGACCCGGTAACTCTTCATTATGCCCCCGGTCTTGCCAAAAAATGGGCGGTTGCCGAAGATAAGGTTTCTTTCTTTTTCGAACTTGATGAGCGGGCTAAATGGTCAGATGGCCAACCCGTGGTTGCCAACGATATCGTTGCAACCTGGAAACTCTACACTGACCCTGGAATTGAAGACCCTTTTTCAAATGATTATTACGGAAAATATGAAGCTCCAGTGGCGGTTACCGATCGCATCGTAATGATCAGAGCCAAACAGAAAAACTGGCGTGCTTTCATGTCGGCAGGCTTCATGACCATTCTTCCCGGGCACATTATCGGTAAAATCGACGGAAAAAAATACCTTGAACAATATCAGTTCAACATGATGCCCGGATCAGGCCCCTATACCTATGAAAAATCGAAGGTCAATGAAGAAATTATTCTCAGTCGTCGCTCTGACTGGTGGCAGACAAGTTTGCCAAGATCCAGCGGCTATTACAATTTTGATAAACTGCATTTCATTTTTATTGAAGATGAAAACCTGATCAAGGAAAAATTTAAAAAAGGCGAACTTGACTGGGTGTACGTCAACGTCGCCCGCGAATGGCACCAGGATTTCACTCCTGCCCTGATGCCCCAGCTTGCCAAAGGCTGGATACAGAAGCGAAAGATTTATACTCATCGGGCAATCGGCGTTTCAGGCATCGCCTACAATATGCGCAAGCAGCCATTCGACGATATCAGAGTGCGCAAGGCGATTGCCCATCTGTACAACCGCGAAAAGATGATGGACAAGCTGTTTTTCAATGAGTATGAATATCTCGATTCATTTTATCCCAACACACCATACGCCAATCCCGATAACCCCAAAATCAGGTTCGACCCCGATGAAGCGGTTAAATTGCTCGAAGAAGCAGGCTGGCTGCAGAAAAACCGCGATTCTGAAGGTTGGCTTACCAAAGATGGCAAAAGGTTCGAACTCAGCCTGAATTACGTTCAGAAAAGCTCTGAGCGCATCATGACCATTTTTCAGGAAGACCTCAAAGACGTTGGCATAAAGCTGAATCTCAAACAGGTTACCTGGGCCACTGATATCAAGGAAGTGGGAGAGCGCAACTTTGAGCTTTCTTCGCGGGCTTACGGCGGTATTCTGTTTCCCAACCCGGAAAGCTCTTTTCACTCAAAGTTTGCCGACCTGCCCAACAATAACAACATCTGGGGCCTTAAAAACCCCCGCATCGATGAAATCTGCGATGCATATCCGCTGATGTTCGATGCCGACGAGCGCATCAAAGCAGTCAGAGAAATT
>JBMOKV010000293.1:0-1978 GCA_049325495.1 Candidatus Rifleibacteriota bacterium
TTTATCGGGGTGCCGCAATCCTGGCAATGGGTGGCATCGACTTCGGTTGCAATCTGGCATTCGCGGCACATGTTGCGCTGCGGGGCAGCTTCAGAAAAGGAGTTCAGTGAAAAAATCAGGGCAATGACCACCAGAAAACGAAGGATCTCAAATCTTGATGAAAAAATCATATAACACTCCATCGGAGGCAGGAATGATGTCTGCTGCTTCCATCGCCGAGGCAGAAAGCAGTATGCGTGACGGATTCAGTGATGCAATGGTTTTAACAATAGAGGCTATGGCTTCTTTGTCGCCTTTGAAATCGCCCTTTTTGAAGACGTGCCATTCGCGGCCGTCAAAAGAAGCGACATAGGATTTAATTGAATATTTGATTTCGTAGTGGGCGGGCCTTCGGAAATGGTAGAGACCCTGTTCTGAGGCCATGGTTGCCCGGTAATTCAGATAGGTTGCAGGAAGTGGCGATCCTAGAAATGGGTGCAGACTCATGCGGATCACATCGTCGGGATGAATGGAAATTGGGGTGCTTTCGAGAATTACCCCATTTTCGCATTCTGAAGATCTGGCATAGGCGTATTCCCGGTCGGGCTGGCAGCCGATCATGTTCAGATCAGCCACCACTTCAGGCCGGTCGGCGAAAATCAGCATGCCGATGCAGTTTCTTTTTCTGGCTTCATCTTTCAGCCCTTCAAAAAGTTTTCTGACAACCTGCGGGTAGCGATAATCGGTATGAACGCGCCATGCAACAACCACCCCTTCACCTGAAGCAGATTTTATCAAATCTGCATGGGCGAAAATCATGTTGCCATAGGTAACTACCCAGGAAGAGCCTGGAATTTTTGTAATAAGTTTGGCGTGCAGTTTGCAGGTGCCGGTAGCGTCGAACCATGATCCCTCAAGGGTTTCGGCGCACCGGTGCATATCGACGATTGCTTCGGGGTCTTCTTCGTAAGAAAAAGCCCTGAACTCCATTTTATCGAAAACTTCACGCATGTTTTTCTCCGGAAAAAATTTTACCACAACTTAAACGGATTTCAGGGAAAAAAGTCAAGCATACCGTTGCAAAAGGTTTTTGACCGCGAGAAAAATGAAATGATCTTTATAAAAACGTTCAAAAGGTCGATTAATACTGTAATGATTGTGTGAAAGGCTGAACCATGAGCGGATTTATTCTCGACGAAGTGACGATCAGACATCTTCTGACCGGTTTTTTATTTCTGGGTCTTTTTGGCATGATTTCTGCGATATGGCGGGGAATTCTCCGCGCTGTGCAGAAGAAGGGCGCTTTTACCGAGGGCAACCTCTGGAAGGCGATCGCGCTTCCAGGATATATTCTCAGTTTCAGCGTCACCTTTTTTGCCTGCAGTCATTACCTGCATCTGGAAATTGAAAAACCGCAGATTTACCAGCTTGCCAGAATTTTACTGAATGCTTCGCTGATTCTGGTCATCGGCGAGGTGCTTTTCTTCGCAGGACTGCGATACTATGCGCGCAGCAAGCCGGGCGAAGAATTTCCCAGCATTTTCAGACAATTGCTCAAGGCGATCGTCTATGTAATTCTGTTCCTGTCGTTTTTGTCAAACTCTTACAACATCGATATTACGCCGCTGCTGACTACCTCGGCAGTATTTACCATGGTTCTCGGTCTTGCGTTGCAGGACGTTCTGGGAAACCTGTTTTCGGGGCTTTCGGTTCACATTTCGCCGCCTTTTAGAATTGGCGACTGGATCAAGATCGGCAGTTTCAACGGCAAGGTGGTTGAATCGAACTGGCGTGCCACAACTTTGCGGCTTTACAACGGGGCTCAGCTGGTAATACCCAACAACCAGATCGCCCGTGGCGAGATAATCAATTATTCCGATAATTCGGGAACAATGTTCAATGAGCTTGAAGTTGGTCTGCCTTACGGTGTTTCACCTGAACGTATCCGTCGAATTTTATCAAGCTCATGTCGCCAGGTCGAAGAAATTTTCTCCAGGCC
>JBMOKV010000294.1:0-8662 GCA_049325495.1 Candidatus Rifleibacteriota bacterium
CCGGCTGGTTAAATTCGAAAACTCCGATTTCGATGCGGCCACAGCCTTTTTCCAATGCCAGTTCCTCACACCACAGCATTGCCCGGCGACCGGCACCACAGCCTCTGGCACTGGCTTCACCAATAACAATACTCGGCCAGAATGTCCCTGGCACATGCTTAATCAACTGCTTCGGGTCTATTTGCCCGGTTAACAGCCCAATCGGTTCACCACGCATGAAAATGATCCAGAAAAAGGCCCGGTCTGATTTGAAAACTGCAGCAACTCTTTCTTTCAATTCATCGCGGGTTACTTTCAGATTTTTGAACTCTTCTTCACTTCTGGTTACCAGATGCAGATGCCTGGTAGATTCATCGTTTTCCCAGATAAAAAGTTTATCGATCAAATCTTCATTTTCAGGGGACAGCTCCGCCAGAGACAAAATTCCATCGGTTTTGATCATTTCTGATTTCATTAACTTTCACCCCCCCGATTTTTGAATAAAAGCGCAATTCGAAATGCCCTCGCTCTAGAGCGACATTACCTTTTCATTAAAGCATTTAATCTGATTGTAATACCTTAAAGAATTCAATGTATAATCAAATTTAAGATTTTTTCGGGAGCATTAGTATGAGATTTACCTTTCGTTTGCTGATACTGCTTATTTGCTGTCTGGCTGCCAAAAATTGTCTGGCAGTTGAGCTTGAAGATCTTTCTTCACATTCATTCATCCGCCGAATTTATGAGATAGCTGGTCGACAACAGCTTAATGTCATCGTGATCGCCAAGGACAAAGACCTGCCCGATCAGACCGACTTCGATCTTGAATCGATTGTCAAAACTGCAGGCTATTCCTGCATCGAAATCGGCTCGACAAAAATCATTGTTGACCCTGAAAAAGCCAGGCAAATTGAACCGGCTGATCTTTCATTTCTTCCCGCCAGATTCTGCCCGGCTTCTTTAATTGCAGATCAGCTTAAAGAAACAGAAGGCGAAGCCAGCCAAGTAAAAATTCTTGCTGACGGCAGATTACTTGCCTTTTATGGCAACCGAAAAGAGATCGCCAAAGCCGCCGAAGAAGCAGTAAATTTCGATCTGGAAAAAAAGCAGCTGAAGTTAAGTCTCTATTCTGTGTCTTTTCAGCAGACCAGAATGCCCCCGGTAAGTTTTTCAACCATGGCTGGCAGCAATTCACAGATTGAGTTCGAAGAAAAAAGTGGCGGGAAAATTAGAATCAGCGCCGCTGTCAATGAAGATTCGGAAGGCCGGATCATTATCGATACATCAGTTTATACCGCTCCGGATTTTGCAACCCCGATTGGAAAAACCAGCACAGTTTTGCAAACCGATTCCAACTATGCGGGCAGATTTGATTTAACCACATCGGCTGGAAATGTTTCAGGTTCATTGAAAGCGGAAATTGAAAAGACTTCAGCGAACCCGGCACAGAAAGCAGGCGAAAGCAAGAGAGCAATTCAATCACTTAGAACTTCTGGCGCCAATATAGGAACTGAAAAAAAGAACCAGCTGGTATCGATAAAAGAACCGGTGGGAGAAGTGTGCGCAAAGCTGGTTAAACAGAATGGTGGAAATTTCTGTGCCGACCAGGAAGCCAGACAGGAAGCTTCTCTGTTTTTATTTGGAGAGGAGCTTTATTTTGAAGAAATTCTCAATCTAACCGCCAAAGCAGCCGGACTGGTAACCAGAAAGATCGGCAACACCTGGATGATGGCTGAGGCTGGTAAGATTCGGGATATTTTTGAATATGGACTGTTTATAACCCGACGACTGCAACACCGTAAAATCGACGCGGTAATGAATTATCTTGAAGAGATGCTTGCCATAACCGGACTTGATAAAAAAACCACCCTGCTTTCATCGAAAGCTGCCAATGCAATAATTATTGGCGGCTGGTCAAGAGGAGTCGACGCGGTTAAAAGGGCCATTGACAAGCTGGACTCACCTACCAGTAAGTTTACCGTAGAAATCAAATCAATTTTGGCCCCGCAGTTTGCGGTACAGGCCTGTGTAACAGAAAATGAAGAATTTCACCATAACTTCGATTTCGAAAATCATTCACAAACCGTTTCTGCAAAGCCATTTCTGCTTTCAGAATCAGATCTGATTTTTCTGCAATACAAAAATGCTTTTTCTACCACAACCGGAAAAGCAACAATTTCTTCAACTGCCGGTTTCGAAAACAATAAGCCAGCATGTCTGGCAACAGTCGGTGAAGATGAAAAGAATCAAAAATCCTTCTGGTTGAAGATTGAGCTTTCAGAAAAGAGAGCAGACAAACAGAAAGATGATTCTATCGATGATGATTCACCCTCAGGAAATGGAAACGCTTTCGATAATGCCTTTGACAGCTCATTTTGAGAAAGGTAACGAATCATGATTTCAAATAAAAAATTGTTTAATCTTCTGAACCTGGCAATCATGCTTGCCATCGTATCTTTTTCAAATGTCCACGCATCCGACCGCGACATGATCAAAGGACACTACTCGGGATGGGATCTAGGCGAAGTTTTTGCCGATCTTGCACGCAGAGGTGGACTTAATATCGTTGGCGATTTCGGGGAAAAGAAAGTCTCTTTTTTCGAACTCAATGAAGAAACTTACATTGAAGAGGCCATAAATCTTCTTGCCAATTCAAATGGCTTTGAAATGCGGAAAAATGATGAAATCTGGCTGGCAGTTCCCGCTGAAAAACTGGAAAGAGAATCAACCCGGGCAGTTATCCGTGAATTCTCATTTAAAAACGTGGCAGATCTGGAGCCTGTTCTGGGCAAAGCCCTTGAAGATAAAGTTAAAGTCTGGTTTCCACCGCTTATAAACGGGGTTGCCATTTCCGGTGATCCACAAAATCTGGATGAAATGAAAAAACTGATCGAGACACTGGATACCCCGGAATGGACTCTGACCGCAGAATATTGCCTGTCTGATCAGGCGGGCGAACCAATCGCATCATGCTCTTTTCTAGCCCTTAACAATAATCCTTTCAGACTGATCTTTGAAGAACCCGATGGAATCGGTATTGAAATAAACTCTACTCTAGAAGCAAATTACGATGGGCGAATTGCAGTTGACGAGAAAATCAAGATAAAACATAAATCTGATCTGATAGATTCAAGCGTTCATTCATTACAGGCAGAAAAAACTGATTCAACTCAAACCTTTGATTTAACCGGAAGAAAACTTAAACTTTCCAGACGCTTCTCAATCAAAAGCTTCCGCGGAAAAATCCTGCCTGCTAATCAATTTAAACAGGTCGAACCCGAAACTATAACAGTGCCGACAGCTGAGTCAGAACCAGAACTGGGCAAAGGCTACACCGTTATTTCAGGCCCCCAGTCACCGCTTCTCGATGAACCTTTAATAATTAAAAATCAACCGATGCCCGCCATTCTGCAAAAACTCGCCAGTGAAGAAAAAATTCAGATGATCTGTGATGACATGGTTACGGGAAAAGTTTCAGCCTTCTGCCATGGTAAACGCCTTGACAAACAGGATCTGATAAAAGCTTTTGCCGCCATTCACGGCTTCGCAATTTTTAACAACGCCGATGGTTATACGGTTTCAACACCGCAAAAAGTTGCAGACCTTAATCTCAGCAAAGCCAACGTTTTTTTATCGCCAGAATTGAAACGTATTCCAGCGTCGAAAATTGCCCGGCTCATTGAAGAATGGCTGGCAAAGGCCAGTGCAGCAGCCACGGTCACGCCTGCTTCCGGCAACCGCCTGAGCATTTCCGCTAATGAACCGTGGCTGGGAGCTATAAAATTTCTGCTGGCAAAATGGTCTTCACCGCTTCCCGAATTTAAAATCGAAATGCAGGCCAGAGTAAACACACTCTCATTCTCAGCGATTCAGCAAATTTCAGCCGGTTCTCAATTGAGAAAAGCCTGGAAAGAAGATGAAACTACCGTACACGCGGTTTTCGCTGAAAAGGCCAGTTCTTTCGATGAAGGATTGCAGCTGCTGAGTTATTCAATAAATGCAGCTGCTCCGGGAAAAGGCCGCTGGATGCTGCAGGCATGCACATCTATTGCCGACTCTTCGCCATTCACGCTATTCAAAAGCGAGGGCAGTCTTTCGGTTATTTTGCAGTCAGCCGGAGAAATCAAGCAGCCAGAGCCGGAAAATTTCTCTGAAGATGGCTCTGATGCCGCTGATTTCGATGACGCATTTGACAGTCAGTTTTAAAATTTGGTTTAAATTCAAGAAGGGCATGCAGCAAAATTTGGAATCGATTAAAAAATTGTTATTTGTTGTTTTACTGGCAGGGTCTGCCATGGCATGCCATGCTCAGGACAAAAACATTAATTTCATGGGCAACCGTGCCTATGTAACTTTTTCCGGCATCGAAGACTGGGAATTCCAGCCTTTTCAGGTTGGTGAGCAGTTCGGATTCAAAACCAGATCCCCCAGAGATGGCTGGGAAACAGTTGAAATCAATGGCCAGACCATTGTAAACCCGTTATTTGACAACGTCTGTCGTTTCATGCACGGTTATGCCCCGGTTAAAGAAAACGGGCGCTGGGGAATAATCGATACCACCGCCCAATACGTCGTCAGCCCTGAATACGAGAAGGTATGGCAGCCATTCAGTGAAACGGGCGGTTATACCATGCAGTTTTCTACCGATGGCGTCGATACCAATCTACTTTACGAGGTTGATCAGACCCTTGACTGGACCAATGGCCTGGCTCCCGGCATTTTCCCCTTGATGAAAGACAACCGCTGGTTTCTGGTCGGCTCAAAGAATGCAGTATCAGAAGAACAGGGCTTTGAGGATATGGGGAACATGCATTTTGGAAGAGCAGCAGTCAGAAAAGGAGAACGCTGGGGTTTCATCGACCCCGATGGAAGCCTGGCAATTTCTGCCAGATTCGATGAAGTTAACAGTTTCAGTGAAGATCTGGCAGCAGTAAAATTTAAAAACCATTGGGGTTACATCGACACCTCAGGGAAAGTTATAGTCCATTGCCAGTTTGACGAGGCAAAACCTTTTGCATCTGGAACTGCAATTGTAGTGAAAGATAACCGCTACGGCATCATTGACCGCACCGGAAAATTCCTGCTTAAACCTGAGTATGGCATGATTATACCTACCACTGCCCCGGGGTTGCTCGAAGTAACTAAAGACTTCTATTCTGGCATCTATCATCGGGAAAAAGGCCTGATCATACCTGTGAGATACAGTTTTCTCACCATTCTCGCCGAGAACCTGATTCTTGCAGATCGCGGTGACAGCCAGGGTTTATTCGATTTTTCCGGCAACTCAGTTTTAGGTTTGACTGAAGCGGAGATTTCTTCGCTTGGAAATTCCTATATGCGAGTCAAAAATGTAACGTCTCTGGCAGTTTTTGATATCGGTGAAAGGAAAATCATCGAGCTAGACTTCGCTGATATCAGGCCTTTCTCAGATGGCCGGGCCGCTTTCATGACGAAAGATGCAAAATGGGGTTTTCTTGACAGTAGCCTGAGAATCGCGATTTTCCCGAATTATCTATGGGTAACCGATTTTAAGGATCGCCATGCAGCGGTAGAAGATCATAAAGGAATTAGAATAATCGACATTAGAAACAATTTAGTCAAAGACCCTTATCTGACCAAAATTCCAATCGATGGCACCGATGCTTTCAAAAAAGTTTGTTTTCAGAATAAATGGGGACTTCAGGACAAAGATGGGAATTGGATAACGAAGCCGGAGTTCTTGGACCTGCGGGTATTTTCCACCGGAGTGGCCCTGGCATGGATCGGGACATACAACTGGCGTCTTCTTACGCCTGAAAAAGCCCCGAATGCCGAATATCAGTCATATGAAGATGTTGGACACATTTCAGAAAACCGCTGCTGGGTCCGCTCGCAAGGGTATTTTGGCTATCTTGATGAAAAAGGCAGGCTGGTAATTCCCATGATTTACGATTCCGCCACAGAAATGAGAGACCGAATGGCAGCCGTCAGAAAAAACTTTCTGTGGGGTTTCATCGACAAAGACGGCAACCAGGTTCTTCCCCATATTTTTTCTAAAGTTGACTACCAGTATCAGAACGGCACTTACCTGGTTTACGAGGGCGAAAAACCCGGTTACGTAACCAGGGATGGTAAATTTTTTCCAACCGAAGCAGAAACCATGCCCGCAGAAAAGCCAGAAACATCGAAATAAAAAAAATGGATATGGCCTTTTTATAAAAATAGGCTGCAAATTTTCGTTGAAAAAATCTCAAAAACAAACAAAAAGCAGCATGAATAAATGCAGAAGCGATTATTCATGCTGCTTTTTTCAATCAGATTATTTAATCTGAAATTTGAAAATTTGATCAGGGAGTAGTTGCAGCTACTTCAGCAGCTTTCACCATGATGTCTGAATTCAGAATCAGAATGCCGACGACCATTGCAAACAGACCGACCGATTCGGCGATACCCATGGCAACGATGATGTTACCGAAACCTTTGCCGCCGTTATCAACCAGAGCACGAACCCCGGCACCGCCGATTTCGCCCTGAACCCAGGCAGAAATCATTTCGCACAGACCGACGCCGATGGCAATACCCAGAAGAACGCCGCCATTGGCTTCAACGCCTGCAAACGGGCTCATCAGGAAGTAAAGGATCATGCAGTACAGAGTCTGGCTGACCGGCATACCGACGAGACCGCTGAACTTACCGGAAAGCGGTTTGCCTTCTTTGCCTTCTTTTGCCCAACCGGCTGCTGCAGCAGTACCGGCAGCACGAATACCAAGACAGCTGCCAAGGCCACCGAAGCCCATTATCAGACCAAGAGAAAGTTTTCCCAGAAATGCTAACATATTTTCGCTCCTTAGAAGATTTTACCTGATTTCCTTGAAAGGATCATACTTACGACCAGCCCATTCCAGCTCAAGATGATTCGAGAATTCAAGAAGATTCAAGCGAACCCCATGGGCCAGAACGGCAATTACACCCAGAATGATATTGATTGTGTGCCCCAGCAGATAAACCGGAAGCTTCAAAACGAACATCGGCAGCATTGCCGCGATATCGTTGAACGCCATCGCGACCTTTCCACCGGCCAGACCAACCGCCCACAGGCGAATGTAGCTGACGATATCTGAAAAACAGGCTGAAGCATTCTGTAGAATCGCGCCAACCCCGGCCCCGATTCGGGCGAATATGCCTCCCGAAGCCGTTGAAAACAACAGAATCAGAACGCCTGACACTTCGAACAAAGGTATGATCCACGACGATGGCATCAGGAAATCCTGTTTGAGAATCAGGCCGCAGATTACCCCGTACATCGCCCAGAGAAACATGATCCAGCCAATTTCCGACAGAATTGTAATATCAATTTTTCGGCGCAAGGCCTTGATGATGTGACCGACACTCAGATGGATCGTTCCCATCAGAAAGCAGATACCCTGCAACATGACCATACCTTCAGGACTGTTGGGGTCGAAGCGGTAACTCTCGATAATCTTGAAATCTTCGCCAAACCAGGTGTTGGTCAGCAGACCATAAATCGAAACACCACCGAATAAAAACATGCCCAGCTTCAGCGCATTCTTGTCAACACCCTTTTTCACCAGCGGCATGTAAGCTGCTGCCAGAGCGATGAAAACCAGAAGGCCATAGCCAGCATCGGCCAGCAGAAAAGCGCTGAAAATCGTGAGCATGATAAGAAACATGCCGCTTATATCCATTTCGGTATAACTCGGGGTAACCCCCATGAATTCATACAATGGCGCGATGGCGTTGGCCCACTCGGAGTTTTTCAGCAAAGTCGGCGGAATTTCATCTTCGGCTGGTTCAGAGAACTGAAGCCCTACTGCAATTCCTTCGGTTTCAAATGCCTTTCCAAGCTCATCAGCTCTATCTGTCGGGCACCATCCGGTTAGAACGAAAATGGCATCTTCGACATGAACACCGGTGGCAACCTGAGAATGGGCTTTTCGATTTATCAGCTTGATGTAGTGCTTTCGCAGGTCATCTAGCCTCAAAGAGAAACAGGACAGAGCTTCTACATGCTCTTCGACCTGCCGTTCGAGGTTAACCATTTCTGTGTCGATCGTATTGACATCTCTCGATGGAAGCTCGATTTCAGCATAGCTTACCGGAATCGAAATTTCGGTTCGGGATGCGGCGACCACAAAAGCTATTCCACCATCGTCATGAATCAGCGAAGCGGCTTCAGCGACGATTTGCGAAAAATCTTCGGCGGGACCTTTGAGCAACTTCACTTTCAGACCATTTTCAATCAAACATTTGACATCCTTGAGACCCAGCTGACCCCATGGTGTCAGTTCTTCGATCTCATGGCGAAGCTGAGACAGCTTCTCGCGTATTTGCGGAATGGCCCGGTCGTGACTAAGAACTTCTTCCACAACTCTTGAAGGCGTACCAGGCGGAACAAGCTTGCTGTTATCCGGAGGGCGAACCTGTTCGAGCAGGGCAATTGCCCGGGTACAGTTGTCAATTTCCAGAGAAAGTCCTTCGGGCAGCCTGATAAGGGTCGGATCTACCGGTTCAACATGAACCGCCTCGACCGCCTTAAGCACATCAAGAACCCGTTCTCTTTCAGAGTTTCTAGCAGCCAGCAGGAGTTTCTTCATTGGACTGATCATCTATGCATCGACCTCCTTTACGCTGCAGCAGACTTGCCTTTGGCGATCTTCGACCGGCCAACGGCTGCTGTCTGCTC
>JBMOKV010000294.1:8672-15032 GCA_049325495.1 Candidatus Rifleibacteriota bacterium
GCGAATAAGTCTGATATTCTCTTTTGCGCTGGGGATTTTTACTTTTTCAAACAGATTGACGCGCTGGGTAACTTTGCGCAGTTCCTGCTGAAGCAGGGTTTCCTGCTCATGCAGAACTTTAACGGTTTCCCGCAGTTCCATCAGTTCCTTCAGCAACCGCAAACCGGCATCGATCCAAGGCGGAGTCGCCAGGCGGCTGAAGTCTTTAACTTCGTACTGCACGGTTTTAAGTACCGGCAGTTTGATACCGGCAACATTTCTGATGCCACGCTGAATATCTTTAACCGCAACCAGCCTGGTTAGCGGGCCGGGCAAAGATTCACTGAACAAAGAGGACCAGGAGCTAATCTGCTTGATTCGCCCGGCCAGTTGCTGGTCGAGCTTTTCAACTTCGGCCCTGACCTTGAGGATTTCAGATTGAATCTGCTGTTTCTTCAAGACCAGAGTGGGCAGAAACCGCTGGAACATCGACAGCTGACGACGTTGACGCAGCAGCTCAGGTCTGGTTTTCTTGATTTTATCAGCCATATTTAATGATTAATCCTTTTTCGGCCAGAATTGGTCACAAAGGCTTGATCTGATGCCAGTTTCACGAGGCTCGAAATGGCGGGCGAGAATTTCCCAGCACTGGGCAAGAGCATCATAAAGCCCAACGTTTGCAGAGAAATCCATAATTTCATTTTCGAAGCTTTCGCCGTATTTCAGCAGCTTGTTATCCCAGTCGGACATTTCAAAACCCATCGCCCGCTTTTCTCGGGTTTCACGGCATTTTGAATACAACTGAATGCAGCCGTCCATGATGGCACGGTGGTCATCTCTGGTTTTGCCGTTTACCTGCTGCTTCAAACGCGACAATGAACCGAAGGGATCGATAACCCCGTTCTTGAGGTAAAACTGACCTTCGGTAATGTATCCGGTATTATCGGGAACCGGGTGAGTTACGTCATCGCCGGGCATGGTGGTAACTGCCATCAGAGTGATTGAACCGCCTTCTTCAAAAACCACGGCTTTTTCATAACGCGAAGCGAGCTGCGAATACAGATCGCCCGGGTAACCGCGGTTAGAAGGAATCTGTTCCATGGTGATCGAAATTTCTTTCAACGCATTGGAAAAGTTGGTCATGTCGGTCAGCAGAACCAGAACTCTTTTGCCCTGAATGGCAAACTGCTCTGCCACGGTAAGAGCGATATCGGGGGTCTGCAGGCATTCAACGACCGGGTCAGCGGCAGTATGAATGAACATGATGGTGCGCGACATGGCACCGCCTTCTTCAAGCTGCTGGCGGAAATACAGGTATTCATCGTATTTGAGCCCCATGCCGCCGAAAATGATTACGTCGGCTTCGGCCTGCAGCGCAATTCTCGAAAGCAGCTCATTATAGGGTTCGCCTGGAATCGAAAATATCGGCAGCTTCTGCCCTTCGACCAGGGTATTGAAAACATCGATCATCGGAATGTTGGTGGGAATCATGCGATGCGGCATCAGGCGAATAGCGGGGTTAACCGCCGGGCCGCCCACTTCGATGAGGTTGTCGGTCAATTCGCTGCGACCATCGCGGGGTTCGCCACCGCCTGAGAAAACCCGGCCAAAGAGGTCTTCAGAAAAGCTGAAGCGCATTGAAGAGCCGAGAAAAGAAACCTTGTCACCGGTAGAAACACCGCGAGTGCCGGCAAAAATCTGCAAAGCCACGTTGTCGCCCGAGATTCTGATTACCTGCGCCAGCGATTTTCCCCAGGAGCCTTCTACCACAGCAAGTTCTTCATAACCAACATTCTCTGCCTTCAACGTCGCAACGTTACCAGCAATATTGTCGATCTTTGAATAGTATTTACGCATGTGCTGCCTCCTTGCTGTTCAAAGTGTTTCTGATCTTCTTCTCGTTTTCTTTCATTTTGTCACTCTGCCATAGAGAATAGTTCCAGTCACGGAACTGTTCGGTCAGCGAGAAGAACATGTCGCGGGCCTGAGGCTTGTCTTTGAACGTGAATTCATGTTTGAGAACATCGAGAACCATTTCGAAAAGATACTGCTGCCGTTCGGTCGGGCAGGCGGCATCGACTTCGTCAAATGAGTTCTGCTGCAGATAAACGTTATCGAGAAATTCTGATTTCAGGTAGGTCACGAAGTCGTCGATCGAAGTGCCTTCCTCACCAACAACCTGCATCATTTCGTAGATGGTCTTGCCGCGTTTGAGAAAGTTGTGAGCCCAGCTGACCTTTTTGCCATCGATGATTCCAGAATACTTCGACCAGGATTCAAGCGGGTCGATGGCTGGGAAACGACGGGCATAGGAACGGGCGTAGGATAGACCCAGAAACGAGCCGACAACCTTCAGAGTGCCCTGGGTGACCGGTTCTTCGAAGTTTCCGCCGGCGGGACTTACGGTGCCGCCAATGGTCAACGAAGCTTTGCGGCCGTCTTTCAACTCAACGATACCGCCGCGTTCATAGAAACGGGCGATGGAGCTTTCGAGATAGGCGGGAAATGCTTCTTCGCCGGGAATTTCTTCGAGGCGGCCGCTCATTTCACGCAGCGCCTGTGCCCAGCGTGAAGTTGAATCTGCGAGCATAAGAACGTTCAGACCGACCTGGCGATAGTATTCGCCGAGGGTAATTGCGGTATAAACCGATGATTCACGGGCTGCGACCGGCATACTCGAAGTATTACAGATGATGATCGTTCTTTCAATAAGGGTCTTGCCGGTACGCGGATCTTTAAGATGGGGAAATTCACGCAGAGTTTCAACAACTTCACCGGCGCGTTCACCGCAGGCGGCAACGATTACCAGGTCGATTTCGGCATGGCGGCTGGTAATCTGCTGTAGAACCGTTTTACCCGCGCCGAAGGGACCGGGAATACAATAGGTTCCGCCAAGCATGACTGGAAAGAAGGTATCGATGATGCGCTGCTTGGTAACCATTGGCTGAGTCGGCAGCAGACGCTCGCGATAAATTCCGAGCGGCAGGCGCACCGGCCAGCGTTGAATCATGTTAACTGAAATGGTCTGGCCATCCTTTTCAAGAACGGCTATCTCGTTGTCGATTTTGTATTTTCCGGCTTTCGCGATCTTTTTGACTTTCCATTCACCGTTAAGAGTAAAAGGTGACATGATGAAGTGATCAAAGATGTTTTCTTTAACTTTGCCAAGGTTTTCGGCAGAGGTAATTACATCGCCTTCGGCTACAACCGGGGTGAATTCCCAGTCACGGCTACGATCGAGTGCTTTCAGGTAGTTGCCGGGCTTGAGAAATTTGCCGATTTTTTCGGCCATTTCCGGAAGCGGGTTCTGCAACCCGTCATAAACCATGCCAATCAGGCCGGGCCCAAGTTCAAGCGAAAGCAATTCATCAGTAATTTCTACCGGGTCCCCTACTTTCAGGCCGCGGGTCAGTTCAAAAACCTGCATGTCAGCGAGTTTACCGCGTATGCGGATTATCTCGGACATCAGTCTGACACCATCAGAACGCTGACAATAGGCAACCGCATTCTGTCGAACTGCGCCATCAAATTCTGCAGTAACCATGTTGCCATATACGGTAACGATTCGACCGGTGGTACTCACAGTGCGGTAACCTCCTCTAAAATTCTTCGCCCCTGTTCAGGGCTCAAGCGTGCATACCTTTTATGAATGCGCAATTCAAGCATGTAAGCAATCAGCTCTTCAACCGTAAAGGTAAAATTGCCGGCAAAACTGCGCAGATAATCGATACGATTCTGATCGAGAAGCTTTTCAGCCGCCATCGGATCAGCGGTAGATTTCCAGGCCTCGACCAACGAACTGTGATCGATGCAGAAATCAGGGTCATTCATGAATTCGGGAACAATGCCTGAGAGATCGGGTGTCTGGCCGGAACCGGCCACACGCATTCTCTCAATGCGCAGGGCGGTGCGCAGCGAATACTCCCATTTAGCCCAATCGGACAACATTTTTGAGCCGGCCTTGCGACTCATTTCGATGATCAGATCGAACCAGGCGGCATAAACAGATGTAAGCCAGACTGCTTCAGAAACTTCACGAAAGCTTGAAAAAGTTTCACGAAATCCGGCAGGAAGCCTTTCAGAGAGCTCTACTTTAAAATCCTGATTTTTCAGGACAAAAAACTGCATTCCCGTCTGTTCAATGAGGTTTTCTACATCAAGCAGATCGGCAAGAAGCAGCAGGTTCTCGTCGGCTTCATCTCTGATTTTTGCAACCGCATCTTCTTCGGCAAGTGGGTCGCCGATATTGGCGGGCAAAGCCGGAAGATAAGTCATCAGGTAAAAAAGTTTCTTCGACATTTTTATCTTCCGCTATTTTTTTGCTTCAAGAATTTTCTTGAGCTCGGGTGAAAGCAGCTTCTTGAAGCTGTCAGTAATTGATTCTTCGGTAACTTCAATTACTTCATTGCCTTTTCCAGCTTTGATTTCAAAACCGGCTTTTTTCAGTTCTTCACCAAGCTTCACGGTTGCCCCTTCGGCTTTGAAAAGATTTACAACCACATCTGCCAGAGACTTGCCCAGCGTTGCACCAAGCGCAAGTTCCCATTCCTGACCGGTTTTCTGGGTTTTTAGCAGTTCGCTGATCGCGTTTTTAACAACATCTTTGTCGTTGAGCGCTTCGGCGACCTTGCCCTTGAGCAGCTGGCTGCCCACTTCTTCAATCCGCTTTCTGAAACTGTTCATCAGATCGCGAGCCGCAAGATGAATCTCTGCCTCAGAATTGGCACGCTTCTGGGCAATCCGGCCTTCTGCGTCCTTTTCCATTTTTTCAATTTCGGTTTTAGCACTGTCGAGAAGCTTTTTCGCTTCTTTTCTGGCTTCAGCAAGAATGCTTTCGGCTTCTTTCTTCGCCGCATCAATGCCGTCTTCTTTCAATTGTTTTGCAAAAGCTGCAACATCCGTTCCCATACTGGCTCCTTAGTAATATCAGGATAACAGTTAGAAGCGTTACCCGACCAATTTTCAATAACCTGTCATTTGTATCATTAACCCGCCCTTTTTTCAACTTTTTGTACACCGCCTTGAAAGGAAAAGCTGAAATTTCTGCTAATTGATCGATTGCTGACTGCCGATGATTTACCCGAAGAGCATTAGCTTTGAGGAGGTAATCTATGAACCGTTGGAAACGGGCGGCGATATTATGTGCGCTGCTGGCTGCCATGGGCACACCGGTTTTTGCTGGTCTGGATCGCAATACCGTAACGGCCGAATCGGCCGCAATTAGAATTAGCAATCATTTCCCTGCCAATCTGGCAGCTGATGTATCGCCTGAAACACCGCTGACCGTAGAATTTGCCGGATCAGTAAACCAGTCTTTCTATCAGACGGTTAACCTCAACCTCTTTAACGGCACCGATCCTGTTGAAGGAGAGCTGTTCTACAACCCTTCAGCCCGGCAGATCATGTTCAAATCGAAACAGCCGTTGAAGGAAGGTCATACCTATACTGCCCAGTTAAGCTATTTTGATGGCCTTGGCCGAACTTCAGAAAAAGTCTGGAGCTTTCAGACAACCGGGCAGGAAACCAGCTTTCAGCCATTGCCGGTTCAGCAACCTGCTCCAGCCACCACTCAGGCCCCTGCTCCCGAGAACTATCTTAATATTGCCAATGCCAGCATGGGCTCTGGAAAAGTCAGCAATACAACTCCGCTTGAAGTGACCTTTACCGAACCTCTTGACATCGTTTCTCTCAAAAGCGCTCCGGTTAAGCTCTTTGAAAATAATCAGCCAATCGGCATCGATTATAAACTTTCACGCGACCTCAAGACCCTGACCATCAGCCCTAGAAACGGCCTCAAGGCAAATGCTGCTTATGCCGTTGCGGTTGATCAGAATCTTGCCGCCACCACCGGCGAGCGATTGCGCAAAAAGACCCTGATTCCTTTCAGACTCGGGGTTGCCAACGATCACCATGAAGTCGCGCAACATGAAGTTGAAGAAAGTCCAGCTCCCGCCAATGCATCTTTCGAAAATCCATTCGAAGAAAGCGCCCCGGCACGCCAGAAGGTTGCTGCCCGTCCGGCAACTGCCAGCAAGCCTGCCCAGCGCCAGGAAACCCGGCGACAGTCAGCACCGGTGCAACTGGTGGGCCTTTCGCCAATAAACGGAGCCCGGGTAACCAACTTAACTCAGCCGGTTACCATCGGTTTCAGCGAAGAAATCAGAGCCGAAACTCTCAATGAATTCACCTTCAGACTGGAAGACGATTTTGGCCCGGTTCCAGCAAAAATTCACTATTTCAAAGGTCACAAACAGGCCACCCTCACTCCGGTTGGCCTGCTCGACAGTAACAAGAATTATCGCGTGGTGGTCACTCAGGGAATCACCGACCTGAATGGCCAGCCAATTCGAAGCGGCATCAATTCAATGTTCTCCACCTCTT
>JBMOKV010000295.1:0-1973 GCA_049325495.1 Candidatus Rifleibacteriota bacterium
ACAGTTTCCTGAATCAATACCAGAAAAACAGATGTTTGAAGCCGACACCCCCGGAACCATCAGATACCATATTTATTCGATGACAAACCGCGGAAAACTTCTCTATCACATGTATGAAGAAAACAATATCTCCACTACTTCACCGGACTATGCAAAAGGTCTTTCCAAGCCAACTTTTCCCCCCGCAGCCGCGAATCTGGTGAAATCAGCCGTGATCGCTGATGATGTCGAGTCTGTAAATATTTCCCCTCAGGCTGAAAATGCGCTGGGCCCCATAACTTTTTCAATTACCTGTAAATATCCGCGCGGAGACACCCGCCGAACGGAGCAGGCGACCATTGTACCAAACATTGTAAATCTTAAGAAAAATTCCGGAACCGGAAACTGGTAAATACGGAGGAATCAAAATCGTGAAAAAATCAGTTCTATTTTTTGTTTTCTTTTTTGCGGTAAGCCTTAGCCTGGTAAACGCGGCTGAAAAAAAGCCGGTTTTTGGGTTTACCAATGTTTCCAAAGCAATGATGCTGCACCCGTTGATGGCCAAATTCCAGATCAAAGAAGGCCGCTTTTCACCAGACAATGATTCCGTGAAAACCGATGATGATAAATTGCAGAAATTTGAAGAAAAGCGCAAGGAGTTGCTCAGTGAGAAAGATAAGCAGCAGAAGCTTATTGACAAATCTGATCAGGAACTTTCTTCAGCACTCTCTTCACTGAATGTCAAATTTAATAATCAAAAAAACAGGGAATCTTCCCCGGAATCAGCCACTAATAAGTATAATGAAGAGAAGAACTCGATAGAAAATAAGTACTGGGTACAACGGCGGGAGCTGCAGGTGAAGATGTCTGACCTGGACAACCAGCTGCAGAAACTGAATCGTGAGAATGAACTGCTGCATCTTACCTCAGAGGAAGAAACGGCAAGAATTTTCAAGGTTATTCTCGATGATGTTTATGAGGCGGTAGACGTGGTTGCAAAACATTATAACGTAGATTTTGTTTTCAACAGTTCTTTCTCGGTTGAAAGAACGCCGGTAAACCCCTCCTTCACCCCGGTTAACCCAATGGGACAATTCTTTGCAGCCAAATTCACCCGCGATGCCGCTGAAACCTTGCACAAACACGGAGAAGACGGGTCAGCCCCGTTATTGATGACGCTCAGTTACTGGAGTGCCTGCCAGAGATGGGCTTTCCGCAACACAGTTGATCCACGTCTCGATCAGATGGTAATCAAGGGCGGCCTGGACATGACACCTGCCGTCATTGACTTTGTTTATCAAAAGTATAAAGTTCCAACTTCCCACCGGGACGTTATTCAGGAGTTTCTAAAAGTAACCAACGACAAATAGTTTGTAAGCTGCGCCTGGCCCTGCACTGGCCAGAAGGAGGAGAAACATGTATAGATTATTGAGAATTTTTTCTCTAGCCATTGTTTTACTAGGCTGTTCTTTAATTCAGGCCAGTGCTGCCATTGATCCCCACAACGGGGTGGCCTATGTACTTTTGCCCAAGGACTATCCGGGTTTACATGGGGTTTATCGTTTAAATTCATACTCCGACCCTTATAATCCTCTGACCACGCAGAATGGCAAAAGAATCTTCGACCTGAATTTTGGCGGGGCCGTAGTCGTTAACGGCCTTGCGGTCAATCAGACCGGGAAAATTTACCTTTTCGTCGGTCCGAACGTTACCGGAGTTTACACCCCGGTAAATGAAGTTGGATGGATTCCGTCAGGCCGTTTCGAAGAAGATTCTCCTGCATATGTAAAATTGATTGGCCAGCCCTTCAATTCAGCCCAGGTCTCCCAGGATATTACCGGAGCCATGCCAAACAGGCAATATGACCACGGCACCACCAACTATGACAACGATTTCTGGGACTACGGCCCCTACCCTGCTTCTCCCCATTATTCCAGCGGCTGGCCCCACACTCACGGGCGCTACATAAAGGGTTCTTTCACCGACGCCTCTGG
>JBMOKV010000296.1:0-1972 GCA_049325495.1 Candidatus Rifleibacteriota bacterium
ATATGCGAAGCCCGATTCACAAGGAAGGCTTTTTTATTGCCGGTTTCATGTTTGCCGCCGGTTTTATTTCATCAGTTATTTCCAAATGGATTGGAAGGCTGTTTTACTTGTTCGGTGCCTTCACACTCTATTTTTTCCGTGATCCCGAGCGCGAGATTCCTCAAGGCGAAAGTCTGATCGTATCGCCCGCTGACGGAAAAATAGTGGGAATTGATTCGGTTGAGCATGTGCCTTTTATCGATGGGCCGGCCAAGCGCATCAGCATTTTCCTTTCAATTTTTGATGTGCATATTAACCGTGCCCCGATTAAGGGCAAAATAGAGTATCGGCATTATGCCCCCGGTGAATTTCTGCCGGCTTTTGAGCCAAAAGCCTCAATTAAAAATGAAATGAACACCATCGGCATTGAAGATTCTGATGGCTATCGTGTGGTAGTAAGACAAATCGCCGGGTTGATTGCCCGTCGTATTCTCTGCTGGAAAAACCCCGGAGATAAAATCGAGCGCGGCGATCGTTTCGGTTTGATCAGGTTTGGCTCGCGAACCGATATTTTCCTGCCTCTCGATGCCAGAGTTGAAGTCTCTCTGGGCCAGAGAGTGCAGGGTGGCGCGACCGTGATTGCCAGAAGAGTCTGATAATGGCACTTAACCCAGCAGAAGAAAGCAAAAATAACCCGGTAGAGGGTAGCACAGAACCCACTAAAGAGAAAAAGAGATTTGCTCATCGGCATCTTTCGATTTTGCCAAATGCATGCACTTCGATGAATCTTTTTTGTGGATATTTGTCGATTGTCATGACCTCCCGGGGTGAGTTTTTGCTGGCAGGCTGGCTGATTCTTGTCGCTAACGTATTTGATATTCTTGATGGGCGACTTGCCCGTTTAACCTCTGTCACTTCGAGATTTGGCGCAGAACTTGACTCTCTCGCTGATCTGGTAAGTTTTGGAGTTGCGCCGGCATTCCTGGTTTACACTCGTTATCTCGATCACGAAAGGTATTCCGGCTTGATCGTTTCTGCGATTTTTATGCTTTGCGGCGCTTTACGCCTTGCAAGATTCAACATAACCCCCCCTTCGAAACATGATGTTTTTGAAGGGCTTCCAATTCCGGCCGGGGCCGGCATTCTCGCGACAATGACCATTTTTGAGCTTCAGTTCTTCAATTTTATCAAGATTCCTAATTTCATTATTCCTGTTGTTGTTCTGGTAACTTCTTTCCTGATGGTCAGCAAGATTGAATACCCCGCAATGAAGAAAACTCCTCAAACCAGCGGAAAAAGAAAACTAATGGTTTTACTTGGATTGATTGCTCTTTTTGTTAATCCACCCATGACCCTTTTCTTTATTTCATGGGGGTTTGCGCTTTATGGTCTGACTTTCGGCTTTGTAAAAAGTGCTCTTCAGTTGTTGCGCCGTTTCAAAAAGAAACCTGCTGATCAGCCACAGCCCTGAGCCCAGATCCCATTTTTTATGCGGCATTCTGTACCTTTGCCCACCTTTTTCGGCTGCTGAGCCTGGTTAAGGTTCGGTTAGTAGAAGTCTGTCGAAACAGTGAGGCAACCTGGTTCGGTATCTAAAAAATTCAGTGAGCTTTTTCTGGCCAATTAAGTCATTTCGTTTAATTTATTCTGAAGAGCTTAAACCGACCCGGTTTATGAGGTTATCGAAGATCCGGCCAAAACCTTACTGCATTTCAAAAAACATACTTACACGGCCAATGAAAAATTACATCTCACCAAGCCTCTAAGGGCACCAAGCCACAGAGCTGCTTTTCCTTGAAATTCTTTGTGTCCTTTGTGGCTTTTCGCCTTGGTGAGAGCGATTTTTGCAATTACCTGACAAATACGATTCGTTTTGACATGCTGTTATAGGCCGAAGGACCAATGTCGGAAATGAATTTGCCTGAAATGCTTCAAAAAATCGCTAAAAAACGACCGCCATTGCTGGCGGTCTATTTTTTTACTTAAATGGTTG
>JBMOKV010000297.1:0-12381 GCA_049325495.1 Candidatus Rifleibacteriota bacterium
TGAAAGTAAGGTTTGCTGCAGACTCGGCGCATTCTTCAGCCTTCTTTTCATTGCTGCTGAAAATGGTTGTCCATCGGCCGGTCAGGGTCATGCGCGAAAGTGCGATGCCAATCAGCACCAGTACAGCCAGAACCCCAAGCGCCATCAGATAAGCCGAACCGCTTTTTCGCATGTTTCTTCTATTCACATTGTTACCCCTGTCTGCCCTCAAACTACATTCATTATACCTCAATCACCCATATCAGACCAACAGAGTTTTGTACCCTGTTCTGTTGAACATACGACGAATGAGGTGAAAATGTTGTGAAAATCAGTGATTTTTTTGGAAAAATGAATCGATATTTTTCAGGGCATCGATACTTTCCTGGGCCTGAGCGGCACTTTCGCCGGTCTGCATCAGATGATTTTTTATGGGAGCCGCATCGCCGCCATTGTTAAGATGCTGACTGATTTCGACCATTTTGATAAAAGTCTGGCCAAAATTTTCCAATCCGCTAACGTCCTGGTAACCGGGCATTTTTTTCAATTCTCTCAGCAGTCGATCCTGCCATTTAAGCCAGTTTGCCTTATCCTGCTTCGACTCGGCAAGTTCGGCAAGCTTCTGCAGAGCGAAGCATTTTCCCACCGCATTGAGTGAAGGATCTTCAACCGCCCGTTCAAAATAAAGCTCGGCAGCAGAAATATCTCCGGATTCCCAGGCTTTGAATGCGCTGGAAAAAGATGGGTTCAAATGGGCTTCGCACATGCTTCTGACTTCTTCCGGCTCTTCAGGATTGTTAACAACATCAAGATAGTATTGTTGAAGATTTTTGTCATAATCATCTCGCAGGTCTTCAACTTCGCGGGCCGCAGTTTCGAGGGCGGCCTTATAAGCTGCCCCGGAAAGCATTTCGCGGGCCTTGGATTTGATTGCGCCCTTCCAGTCAGGACTACCGACCTGGGTGGTAATATTTGTATCGTTTGGTGAAAAGTTTCCCTCAGAAGATGGCACAGCCGTATTTTTTCTGACGATCTTCTTGACCGAATTGTCTGACGAAAGCAGAAAATACATCAATGGTGCCAGAATCACGACTCCGATGGCATAAAAGAATTTAAACTCCGCCAGATGCAGAAAAATGTTTTCAATCAGGGTTTGTCTGGCTTCCGGGCTGGACAAACCGAGTATATCTGAATCCCCGACTACGCTGTTGTAAGAATACGAAGATTTGTCTTCGGCCGGCCGCTCAGCCTCAGCTTTGTAGGCTTCCCAGCATTGGGCCTCAATCTGATCACGGGGCATGGCAAAAGTGGTTTCGGCCGAGACCAGGGCGAGATTCCACAGATCCTCAAAGCCCTCTTTCATTTGCCCTTCTTTTTTATGGGAAATGGCAAAAAGCTTGTAAAGGCCTTCCTGAGTGGGGTTGGCAGCAACCATGTAGGCTGCCTGAATTTTAAGTTCCTGGTTTCCTTCATATTTTAGCAGTCGCCAGATCAAAGGTTCGGCTGAAGAATAATCGATCTGCGGCAACAGCGATAAACCGACTTTTCTGGTATTCAGAGCACTTGAGCTCAGCATCGATGACAAATACTGAATGGCGCCTTCCTTGTCGGCCAGAACATAGACTTCAAGGGCAGCAGATTTGATTCGCGGATCTTCATCGGCAAGAAACCGGTTAAGATGCGGCAGCATCACATCAATGTCTATGTTGCCAAGCGTCTTTATTGCCCCTGCGACCACTGAAGGATCAGAGTCTTCTAAAAATTTCAGCAGCGGCTGGGAATCGATTCTAGAACCAAATCTACCGAAAAGACGAATAATTTCGAGAAGAATGTTCTTTTTTAAATTTTCCTGAAGCAGTTGAGAAAGGGTACTACGGCGGGCCGACCAGTCTTCATCATTGCGAATCTGCTTTAAAACGTTTCGTTGCTCTTTCACATCGAGCGCCACAAAAGCACGCACTTCGGGAAAGCCCTTACTCAACTGAACCGGAGCCAGTTTCTGCTGACCGGAAATTGCCTCAATGGCCGTTTTAACCTCATCGTTTTTTTCGGCCTGCAGATGCCTGGTAAGAGCCTGAAGAATAGATGGATATTCGGAATAAGGCGCAAGGCGGTCGATTGCCGAAAGTCGCATATTCTTATCTTCACTGGAAAGATCTTTGAGCGCACACCTGATAACCAGCTCAGAGCGCTTGAAACTAATTTTCTGCTTCAACTCGACAGAATATTCTTCAAATGTCTGTTTAAGTATTCCGGCAGATTGAATCGATTCTACCAGCTGTTTTAAAACCATTTGCAGAATGTGTTTTTTGGTGTCACGGGCAAACTGAAAAATGTCGAAAAGCTTGACCGGAAAATCAGGCAGCGGGTTGAAAGCGATGACAAAGCCGGCTTTAACCAGCAGAAGCGGCTGAACCTCGCGACTGAGGTATTGCAGGAAGATTCCGGAAACGCGCTCAAAGGGCAGAAGCATCAATTCCCGCAGGGCCTTTTGCCTGATCAATGGGTTTTTGCTGAACAGAAAAGCCTGAATATACTGAATCGCCTCATCGATATCGACAGAACGTAACAGATGCACAGAATGCATTTGAATTTTGAATGACCTTGAAGTCAAACCTTTTCGTATATGCTGTTTGAAAATTTCCTGATTCTGGTTCTGTAGCAGAGCAAAGGCGGAGCAGACCACTTCGGTATCCGGATTTTCAAGAAATGGCAGAGCTGAAAAAGCATCTTCAGGCTTGCCAAACTTTCCCAGGAGAGTAAGACCTATCTGCAGCATTCTCGGGTTAGTTTCAGTCTTAAGCCCCATGCGCCACTGCTCAAGAATTTCTTCAGCGGGCGCTTTGCGCAAAGTCTGGGTTAAAACTGAAGCGATGGCAGGTTCGGCATTTTCCAGAAGCATGATAATGTTTGCCGGACTGAGTTCTAGTTTTTTCAGTTGTGGTTTCAGTTCAGCCCTTGCGCGCTCAACACTGTCTATCCAGTTTGCCAGCTGTCGGCAAACCGAAGAAAGATCCCGTGCAGAAATCTCGCGAATACGGGCTTGAAGATAAGGCGGAACCCCGGTCGAAGAAAGCTCTTCAAGAGCGATCTGCCGGTCATTTTCTTCGGCCGAATCGAGCGCATGCTGGATCCAGTCGTTCAGATCCAGTTTTTCGGGCAACTTGCCGCCGTATTCATTTTCCGCTTGCATTTTTCAGTAAACCATCCTGCTGCAGCAATTATACCCCATGAAAGTACAAAACCCAAATCTTAACATCGGCCTTGAAATTATTATGAAAAATTGATTCAGTCAGCCCTCAATATCTGTTTATGAATGGAAATTAGCAAAAAACCATTGTATAGTGAGCAAAGAAAGCATAGTTTTTTAATATTTTCGTTTTTCAGACAATTATGGAGGTCAAAATGAGGAAACTTTTTACCAGAGCTGCTTTTTTTACACTTTGTATGCTGTTTTTCCTTGTTAACGCCAGCGCTCAAACGATTATCGTCGACGATTCCAGCAAAGATTGCAAGCTCGAAGGAGTATGGGCAGACAACAAGTCTAACGGCTACAGTGGTGGAGGAACCATCGGTAACGTTTTTCACTACACCAGCAAGTATCCTCCGTTCAAAAAGACGGGAAGAGAAAAAGCGATTTATACTCCTAACCTGCCTGAAGACGGAAATTACAAGGTGGAAGTTTCCTGGCGTGCCACCGAAAACCGCACGAGCAAAGCAACATATGAAGTTAAGTTTGATGGCGGTTCAAAGAAGTTTACCATCGATCAACGAGAAGGCAAGGATATGACCTGGAAAACTTTAGGGGTTTTCCCGTTCAAGGCCGGCAAGCAAAGCGCAGTTGCCTTTATATCTGATGGCGGAGGTTCAGCGGCTGTTGATGCCGTCAGATTCTCTTTGAGTAAAGGCTCTTCGACCTTCGGTGACGTATTAGACGGTGAGAATTCGGATGATGCTTCCTCTTCCGAAAACGCCCTGATCAAACTGAATAACGACAATCCCGGGCAAAAATCCGTAACTGTAAAAGAAGACTGTGAAATCAAGGCCGAAGTTCTTTTAAGCACCTATGGCAATGCCTCTATCAAAGTTACGGTGTCAGGTAAAGAATGGATCGAATGGGACAGAAGGGATGATAAAGACCCATCTCAGTGCAGAGTAGATGGCAAAGAAATTTCAGAATCAATGTTTGAGCAGAAGCCCGGCGACTTTTCCCCTAAGAAAGTTCAGGCCACCAGAAAGGTTTCTGCCGGCGATAAAATTGAAGCTTCTTTAAACGGAGATTTTGGTGGCGCGGAATCATTCATAATTATCAGGCCGTAGAATGCTGCTGGTTCAAGCCCGGCTAAACACCGGGTTATCCACAGCCGTCTTCGCACCCTCATAATCTTAACTGGTCACTCTGCTCACATGGTATTATGGGGTGACCGACAAGCAGCGCCAATCAATCTCTAGAAAATTCCACATTCCCGAAAAATAGCGTTACTATTTTTCGAGCATCTGACCAGGTCTTACAAAAATGATAAAACTCGTGTACAATCGAAAGAATAAACTGCTATTCAGGTGGGTGCCAATATGTGGGCAATGACAAGATATCGACCGGCTAATCTGTTCCTGATTGCGCTTCTTTTTATTCTTCAGGTTCTGAATCCTGCGTTTGCCAATGACACACAGAATTCCAGCCCAAACCAGTCATGGTTTTCGGCCAAAGTAGATGCCGCGCTCAAACAGACGGCAAATGCGCTTGACCATGGCCTGATCAAGCTGGTAGACAAGCTTGACAAATCAGAAGTTCTCAACATAAAGGTTCACTCGCACTTTTATGATGCAAGAATCAGAAGATATTTCATTTCAGTCAGCGGCGATGGACAATTCAAAGGCCGTCTGCCAGAGAGGTTGAAAGCGTCTGAGTATTTGATTTCCTGTGAGAAAGAAGTTTCTTATGATTTTTACATCTCAGAAATCAAGTATCAGGGAACCGGATTCAGCTTCAAGTTCTCCGGGGCCATTGTTTTCTCACTCGACCAGATTGCTTACGAGTTGATGAAAACCGTTCCTCACCTGGCTGCATCAGGGGCTCTCAGTCCGGCAGCAGATCTTTTGACTGAGCTGTTGAAAAAGCTGGATATCGGCATTCTTTCTGAAGCCATATCTGACACCCTCAAGAGTTTCAGCTCTGTAGCCATATCCAGGGCCGGAGCCGATCTTCTGAGTGCGGCTGGGAATAACAAAAAACTTTCTGTGGTAATCAAGGAAGCGATGAACGACAACTCGATTCTGAGCTTTCTAGGTCTGTCCATAATAAAAAGCGCGGCCAAAAGCCTGGTAAACGTAGCCGGCGCTTCTTTCGGTTCGGCAGTCGGGTCAGTTGTTGCCCCGGGAATTGGTACAATGATCGGTGGTTACATCGGCAGCCGAATCGCATCCTTCGTTGCCTCCACTGTGGTTTACCAGCTTACGATAAAACTGCCTGTCATCAGAGACATGAACAAGATGCTGTGCTTTCACCAGATTCTTACCAGAAATCCCAATGATCAGGTAGCAGCTGAAAGCTACAATCACTCTCTCAATTTAATTCTGCGCAAAATCTTTCGCGAATTCAATTCCGACAGTTTCAAACTTTTTCATCTCGTGATCAACCGTATTGATCAGCACGCAAAGGAAGAGCGCCCCGCTTTTGTTCCCCTTCTGCGCAGCCTGCAGGAAAAACTTCTGTTTCTGGTTATCAACGAAGGCGATTGGCTTTTTGCCAAATATTACCACCAGCTGCGCCTCAAAGTTGAAGCCTGGGGTCTACAGGACGAAGTACCCTTCACCAGTCGATAATTTTCATTCTTCCCCGACAATATTTGACTTTTGCAACTATAGATGCGATAATTAAGTCTGTTTTTTAGCCACCCCTGCGGGGTACACAAGGAGTTTTTCAATGACCCAGACTTCCATGGAGAAAGAAACCATGACCAATCGACTTCCCTACAAAGTAAAAGACATCGAATTGTGGCAGCTTGGCCGCAAGGAAATCGAAATTGCTGAACACGAAATGCCCGGCCTGATGGCAATTCGCAATAAATATTCTGCTCAGAAGCCTCTGCGTGGGGCGAGAGTAATGGGCTCACTTCACATGACCGTCCAGACCGCCGTTTTGATCGAAACTCTGGCCGAACTCGGCGCCGATGTGCGCTGGTGCAGTTGTAACATTTTTTCAACCCAGGACACTGCTGCTGCAGCCATTGCCAAGCGTGGCATTCCGGTTTTTGCCTGGAAGGGTGAAACCCTCAAGGATTACTGGTGGTGCACCCGCGAAGCAATTGTGTGGCCTGATGGACAGGGCCCTGACCTTATCGTTGACGACGGCGGCGATGCCACATTGATGGTTCATCTCGGCGCCCAGGCAGAAAAAGATCCTTCAGTACTCGATCGCCATGCCGAAGGCGAAGACGAAGGCGAACTTCTCAAGCTTCTGAAAGAAACCATCAAGAGTGAGCCCCAGAAATGGACCAACATGGCCAAAAAAATCAGGGGTGTAAGCGAAGAAACCACTACTGGTGTTCATCGCCTCTACAAGATGATGGAAAACAAGACTCTGCTTTTCCCCGCTATCAACGTAAATGACTCGGTAACCAAATCAAAATTCGACAATCTTTATGGCTGCCGCGAAAGTCTTGCAGACGGCATCAAGCGTGCCACCGATGTAATGGTGGCGGGCAAAGTTGCTGTTGTCTGCGGATATGGTGATGTTGGCAAGGGCTGTGCCCAGAGCATGCGCAATTTCGGCGCCCGGGTAATCGTTACCGAAATCGACCCGATTTGCGCTCTTCAGGCAGCAATGGAAGGTTTCGAAGTAAAGACCGTTGAAGATACTCTTGGTGCCGCAGATATTTATATCACTACCACCGGCAACAAAGATGTAATCACCGCTGAACATTGCGCAAAAATGAAAGACCAGGCAATTGTCTGCAATATTGGCCATTTTGACAATGAAATTCAGATGGCCAAAATTGAAAAATGGCCCGAAATCAAAAAGACCAACATCAAACCCCAGGTTGACCGCTACACCTATAAAGATGGGCACAATATCTACATTCTTGCCGAAGGCCGTCTGGTTAACCTCGGCTGCGCTACCGGCCACCCCAGTTTCGTGATGAGCAACTCATTTTCAAACCAGACCCTGGCCCAGCTTGATCTGTGGACCAACCCCAAAGAAGTGGGTGTTTACACTCTTTCTAAAAAGCTCGATGAAGAAGTCGCCAGATTACACCTGGAAAAAATCGGCGTGAAGCTTACCAAGCTTACCGATGAACAGGCTGCTTATCTGGGCGTAGAAAAAGAAGGCCCCTATAAACCCAATCATTATCGCTATTGATTTTGATTTCTGTCCCAGCGGGCAGATTTTTTGAATCATCCAGTGAAGCAATTCCCGGCCTGGTTAGCTCCAGGCCGGGTTTTTGTTTTGGGGATCTCAGTCTTCGAGACGGGCGATTACTGCGTTAAAATCGGCTTCAGCCCTGCGGGACATTTCATTGGCACGACGGGCGAGTTTTTCTGAAAATTCAACTTTTTTTGTCGCCAGAAGATTGATTTGTTCTTCAAGCAGTTTTTTATTTATCTGGTCAGGGTTGAAACAGTGTTTCCATGAACAGGCCTGGGCAAAGCCGGCTACTTTTGGATCATAGGCGATGCCAACCCAGGGAATAGCCCTTACACAGGCCACAATGCAGCCATGCAACCGCATGGAAACCACCAGATCGACATCGTTAAACAATCTATCGCTGGCAGAAACGTGAGTCACCGTCTCTTTCCAGCCGCAATTCTGCCAGATATGTGTGTCTTCGGGCTGCATTGCAACTGGAATAACCTTGAGATTTTCCATTTCTTCGGCGATTTCAATAATAGTCCGACAGATTGACTCTGATTCAGGAACAGAGCTGCGCAGAACCACGGCCATTCTCAAATTTGCGGTAGCCGGCCCGATTCGCCGGCCCGATTCCTGATTTTCGAGAAATGCAAGATCAGCTGAAACCGGAACATCAATTTCAGCAAGGTCTTTAATGCATTTCTGAGACTCAACGTCTCTGACAGTCAAATAATCAATTGATTGAATCAATCTTGCAAAAATTCTGAAAAGCCGGGGAAACCTTTTTTCATTTCCACCCCAGGGACCGATACCCTGAGCCGGCAATATCACTTTCAGCCCGAAAATTTTGGCCAGCAGAATCAGCCACATATAGTAGATCAGGCTGCCAATACTGGTTGTCGATTGAAGTATTCCACCTCCGGGAAAAATCAGAGCTCTGGCTACAGCCATTGTTTCAAGCTGATCATACCAGTTACAGCGAAGAATCACCCGGGTTTCCCCCATCGCATCAGAATTTTTCGCCGAAAGAATCACCGGTTCAAGATTCCTGCCAGCCTTTTCCAATCTCCGGACAAAGACCTGCCAGAGCAGCTCATCGCCATAGTTGCCAAAACCAATATAACCGGCAAGAATGACTTTTCTTCGTTCGGGAGACCCTGCAAGCATTATCAGCCAGAAAATTGCCGCAAAGACAACTGTCGGCAATGCTACTGCCAGCCCAAGCCATAATCCGTTGACAATGCGCAGCAGACTCAAGGTCAGAGGTGAATGAAAATGACACAGGGTGTTTACCACCGACACCTGCCCCATTTGAACAAAAACCGCAATTAAAGGCAAAATGGCCATGCAACGACGGAAGTAAAAGAAAATGAACAGGGCCGCAGCCGGATAACCAATAAGAAATTCTTTGTTTCTCGGCCTGGCAACCAGAGTATTCTCGAGAAAAGTGCGAAAGGAGTCTTCGAGAGCCGAAGGTTTTACTATTGTCAGGTTTCCTGATCTGAGGAGATAAAGAGCAAATGCCGATGCAACAGCTATTCCAAGAAAACCCATCAGCGGAGTCAAAGGCTGATTCATAACATTGAGAATACCATGGCCATATTGACGCAGCGACCAGATAAGCACCCAGATGACCGGTAATATGAAGGCCAGCTTGATGCCTCTGAACTGTTCGAATTTAAGAAGATATTCTATTTCAGAATACAACCCCGCCACCAGTATTCCACCTATAATTGAAGGGGCAACCAGCAACCCGAAAAATTTAATCAGAGCCACAACAGAAATTTTCTGCTCTATCTTTTCCAGGCTTGAGAAGGCAAGAATAACGCCCAGCGAGGCGAAGGAAAAAGCTCCTGCCAGACCGCAGACTCCCACAAATGTTTCATTTCCTGTTGCAAAAAACCCCAGAATTGTAAGAATTGCCACCGCAAAAAACCATCGTTCATCAAGGTCAGGAACAAAACTGAATTTCACCAGAAGCGGCAATCCCAGCAGTAATGCCAATGCTATGGCAATTTTTTCGGCCGCACTCATATAACCGACGATGTGTCTAGGCTCATTCAATCGCTGTGAAACATCTGCGGCAACCACAAAACCTGCCTCATTAAGACCTTTTTCGATTCGCTTGATATAGTTAAGATTGAATTGTACAAGATCTGAAATGTAACGCTGATCGTCCTGAAAAAAACATCTGATATAGAGCATTTTCATTGACCGGTCTTTTACCGCCCGGATCCAACGTGCCACTGCCCGGTCTGCATTGTAATTCTGGTCGATTTCTTTTCTGCCGATGCTGTGAACCCTTACAAATGGACGCGAACCAGAAAGGCCATGCAGATATGCTTCGATTCCTTCCTGAGTATTGAATTCTACCCATCCGATGCGATAGGAACGATTTTTGAATATCTCGATTATTCCCTTTAGATCGCCCCGGTTTCCAAGCATCTCTTCTTCGGCGAACAGAAGAGCAGAAACGCTGGCGGGACTTGGGATTGCATTGATTATTCTGGCCGAATCGGTTGCATTCAAGCCAGGATAATTGAAAACCCTGACAACCAGGCCAAGGCCGGCGGCATGAGCCAGATCAAAATATTCATTTGAAAAACCCAATCCCACCCGCTCGCGAAAACCGCGGGCTGATTTATTAACCAGTAGAAAGTTTCGATGCAGACGAATAATTTTACTAGAGTCCAGGCGCCAGCTCAAATGCTGTTCGATCCTATCAAGCAGGGCTGAGTCTTCGGCGTGAATCCATAAGCCTCCGGGCGAGGCAAGTTCTACGGGCAATTCATGCTGAAAACCCTGGTCAAGAGACAGCTTCCTGATTTCTTTGGCACTCAGAACGGTTATTCGGCCTTCTGATTCAAGCGACGCCAGCGTGTCTTCAGAGATTGCGACTGAACTGACCCCTGATTTTTTCATGGCAGAACACAGATCTTTCAGTTTCCAACCTTCTTCACGGGAAAGCTGGCGCATTTCTTCAAAATCTACGACCGTTTCGACATAGATGTTTTTCTGTTCCGCAACCGTGCGAAAAATGAGACGCCAGGTCGCAACCAGCAGCCCAGGAAGAATCAAGGGCAAAACAATGAACAGAAAGCTGAATTTTACCGATTTAGACTGCATCGATCAGGGGTTTTCATGTTGCAGGCACGAAGCCAGAATTAAAGTCAGTTTTCTGGCGTTGAGCTTATATTCAGCGGAATCAGGAACGATCAACAGGTGGTTAAGCGGCAGTTCAGAACCGACTGCAAGCTCTTTTCCTGCGGTCAAATCAACGATTGTCTTGCCTTTCGGGCCTCCCAGAATCAGCTGCCCTGAACGCACGATGATCAGAGCACCTGGATCAGGCTTCAGTGAAGTATTCTCAGGAACGACCACCGAACGGAAACGGAAGAAATGATCGAGATAACTTTTACTGACCAGGGGGTCGCCTGATGTGCCCGGCGTTTGCGCCAGAACAGCTCCAGAGAGAGTCAGTATCACAGCAAAAACAATCAGCCAGCGATTATTGAACATGCCATTCTCCAAAATCCATTGTTGCCGCAAGAGTACCATAGGCGAAAGCAAATGTAAAATGCCTGAGCATAAAGTTGTAATGTACCCCTGATTGCATTAAAATATCCTGACTCAGTCAAATTCCGGAGGATAGTCATGCCCATCAACGAAATCGAAATTGCCGGCTCTTCTTTGTCACTGAAATGCTGGAAGGCTGAAATGGAAGATGTGAACAAGATTTTTGACCGAATCATGCAGGAAGGTGAGCAATTCGATCTCGAAAGTGAAATACCCGGTTTTCACGACTGCGATTGCGATGGTGAGATTCTCCGAGGATATTTCTCTGGAATTGTGCCATTTGAGGTCGAGCACCTGGTGGAAGGCAATACTACCAGAACGCTTTTCAAGCGCATTGAAAGCTGCGAATTCATGGCGACCGGCCGCACCATGTTCACAATGGGTCGACCTGGACCGGCCAAGGGCCTTTCGATGGCTATTTCAAGCATGACAGGTGGAGAAGTTGCCCTTATCGAGTTTGATTTCCATCAGCTCAGCCAGCTTCAGGAAAGAATGGCCAAAATTAAAACCATTGTAGTGACCAATCCGAAGGAAAAGGAAATCAGAAGAGCGCGACTTGCCGGGCATATTGAAAACTATACTGATTACAACATAGTTGACCCGCGCAATCACGGTATAGATTCAGTTTCAGGGGTGGTAACCACACCGTTGGGTTCGATGACGGTCACCGTGGGCAAAAAGGGCAGCCTGCGCCTGGGTGTAACCAAGGGATTGATAGTGAACACTGCCTGTCTCGAATGGATAATCGATCTGATCAGGGAAGAAAAAAGACCTGAAGTAATCGAAAATTTCAAAAGTTCACTTTAAACTTTCGGAATAATCTCAAAAAGTCGCATCTGGTCGAACAATCTATTGACCCTGTTACTGATGTTACCTACCCGCAATGAGATATTAAGGTTCATCAGATGTTTGTGCAATTGAATAATGCCTGAAACCCCAGAACTGTCAATATGATCAAGTTCCTGCAGGTCAAGAGTTACGCTCTGCAAACCGTTCAGATCAAGACTTTTCGTCTGCTGATCGAATTCCTTGAGAGAATGCAGATTAAGCGTGCCGATCACCCTAAGAACGGCAGCATTTCCATTACATACCAGATCAACTTTCATCAGACATACCCCTTAAGCAGCGGCTTCCGGCAGAATGTCCCGCGAACGGGCCAGCTTTGAATGGTAGACGAACGACCTTTCACCGACTGCAATCAGATCACCGTCAGACAATATTCTGTATCTGAATCGGCAATTATTTATGCAAACAATCTGTTTATCGTCAACTACCTCTAAAATATGAAGCCCTTCTTTTTCTGAAATCATGAAAACATTTTCGGGCATACCATCGATGCTCAAGTCACATTCATCTGCACCACCCCCGACGAATTCAGGGCCATCAATATAATAACGAAAGATGAAATAGCCACCAGCGTCTTCGTCGAGCCAGCTTTCTTTCAGGATCTCCCAGGCAAGGGCCAGACAGGAACC
>JBMOKV010000297.1:12391-15019 GCA_049325495.1 Candidatus Rifleibacteriota bacterium
ATGATGCCCCCCATGAATAGATAGGCCATCAACCATTTTTCTTCGATGAGGAGAAACCGGTCAAGCATGGTGCCGGCAACCAGAAAACCCGGGGTTAAACCCATCAGAGCACGACAACCTATTTTTACGCTGTGGTGAAGAATGGCAAAGCAGGCTGAAATGCTGAAGGACATGAATATCCACCATGAAAGCCGCAACAGGCCGCGAGAGACTGAAAAATTATCGAGAAGCACTTCCGCAATAATCGCAAAAATGACCGCAGCCAGCATATTGATTGCCAGGCCGACCGAGGTTGCCGATATCCAGTAACTGCCGGCTTTCATCAGGCGTTTTTCCATAACCAGAACGGGCAAAGCGGAAATCAGGCCGATGAACATTCCCGAAAAGATACCAGTTGCCAGAAGGCTGGTCTGGAAATTCTCAAGCAGATCCCATGGATTTCCGGCAGGCGTGACAATCCAGGTAACAAGACCCGCCGAAAGACCTGCAATTACCACTTCTACAAAGAATAACCAGTTCAAGTTAGCTCCCGGAAAAATAAAAATGCGGCAGGGACAAGTATAAACCAGACCTGCCGCAATTTAAACGTTCAATTATTCGATTGTTTCAATCAGGGTAAGATTGCTTACGAAGTAAATTCCGTAGGCTTCTTTCACTTCATCGACCGAGATATCGACATTTTCATTCTCGAGATAGCGCTTGCGATCTTTGATAATGGTCAGAACATCGCGGGGATGAACTGCTCTCAAACCTTTTTTGTCGCGTTTATAAAGTTCGAGAATCTGATCAATATTGGTTTTATTAAAGGTCAGACCAAGCTTTTTGCATGTCGATGCCCAGATTTCCGTGTATTCATCGACATTCGGATTGCGAACATTGATTTTATATGGCAAACGTCGAAGAAATGCGTCATCGACAATTTTCATCGGGTCAAGGTTGGTTGAAAACAGAACGATTTCATCGGTAGGAACTTCCATGCGCTGGCCGCCAAGAACAAGATAGTCGACCTTATTTTCAAGTGGAATGATGAATCGGTTGAAAATTTCTTCAACTTCGCAGCGCTGACGACCAAGGTCGTCGATAAGCAGAACGCCGCCGGTTGCTTTAACCTGAGGGGGGGCATCGAAACAGCCGAACTTCTTGTTGAATTTAACTTCGAGATCTTCCAGAGTCAATTCGCCACCAGCGGTGATCAACGGAGGATGAATGGGAATCCATCTTTCGTCGAGACCTTCCATATCGAAATCTTCGATCGGATGATGACAACTCGGGTCATAGATGCGAACCAGCTGATTGCTGACTTCTACAGCATATGGAACGACCATCGGAGGCAGAAGTTTAACTACCGAGCTGCACAGAAAGGTTTTACCATTTCCCGGAAAGCCGTAAACGAAAGCTGGTTTTCGGGCACAAACGGCCTGACCGATCTGAAAAAGAACGTCTTTATAACCCAGATGATGCGAAAATTTTTCGGTCATCAGCCGCTGGTTTATGCCAAAGCTTTTTTTATTTTCATCGAGAACAGAGCGGGTCACGCGAAGATATTCATCAAAGCTGACCGGAGCGGGCCCAATATACTGGTCACGATCGAGAATGTTCTTGGCGCGCTCAGTTCCCTTGGGGTAGAGGCCATACTGATAATCTGAACCCATGCCGGAACCACCGACCATGCCAACGATTTCGCCCTTTTTAAGATCGGCGATAACCTGCTGAATGATTTCGGTATCAATTTTCAGGGTTTTTCCGAGGCGGCGGGGGATTTCCTTGCCATGAACATAAAGCTCTTTTACGATCAGATTGGTAACGATTTCTTCATCTATTTTCAACTCATAGAGAGTCTTTGCCTGCTTGGGTATCAAACTCTTAAGATCAACTGCCATTATAATCTCCTTTGGCTTTCGGGTTTGTTATAGGTATAACAGATTTGCCCGCTGCCGTTCAACAACTATTGCAATCAACAGCAAAAGCCTATATTCTGGGCCTACCAGTTTCGGAAAATTCATTCTTTGGGCAGGCAAAATTTTTGATCAGCACGATTTGTTTACTGGCCGGGTTTTCTTCAAGAATGGGGCAGCCAAAGCAGCATTTAATGCTGGGTAAAAAATCTTTTCTCACCCACATTATTGATAATCTGCAACACAATTCAGATCTGATCAGCCGGGTCGTTCTGGTTGGCCAGAAAGGCGATGATCAGAGCAGGGAAATTACCGGCGAAGGAAATCTTATGTGGCTCGAGAACCCCTGCCCCGAGCGCGGGCCTTTGAGTTCAATCAGACTGGCGCTTGAAAAAATACCAGCCGAATCGGCAATAATGCTTTGGCCCGTAGACCATCCCCTTATCTCCGAAACTACGGTGAGAACGCTCTGCCAGACTTTTTTAAGAACCCCTGAACTGATTACGGTCCCATCCATACATCAGCGCCGGGGCCACCCCTCTATTTTTCCAGCACGCTTCAGAGAACAATTTTTCCTTGTGCCCGAGAACGAAGGGGCTAGAAAAATCCTGCAGCTCAATCCCGAATGCATCAACCATGTTCTCACCGAAGACGAATGGGTTTTAAAAAATATCAATACCCCGGACCTATTACAAGAGGCTGAACTCTGGCTTAAAAAATTGGGCAGCTGATT
>JBMOKV010000298.1:0-14985 GCA_049325495.1 Candidatus Rifleibacteriota bacterium
CTTTCTTTTTGTTTTCACCGATGAAGACCGTGAAGTTTCGGCAAAAGCGTTGAAAGCGCTGCAGATCGCCGGACAGTTTGATTATAAGCAGCTTGAGCTCGCAACCTCAACCGTGGGCCCCTTCGCCGGACATGTCAAAGAGGCGATAAAAATCAACAAGGAACGTTCGGCATATTATGCTTCACGCACCGGCAATAAAAGCCTGAAATTGTCAAAGCTCTATACGGGGCTTGAATACAGTATTCTGCCAATAGCCCGAATTTTCGACCGCTGGGCGGCCTGGCTGATGAAAAAAGGAATACCGGTCATGGCCAATGATTTCGTAATGATGAATGACCTGCCCACCCCGGATACCTGGCCGGTCAGAATGGGGCGATTGAGCCCTGAGGGCATCAAACAGTATCACGCCATTCTTAAGGATTTTCGCAAAAAATCATTTAAAGCTACAGGAAACAAGGACTTCGTAAGTCTTCAGGTATTCAGCATTGCGGCACTGCACCAGCTGAAAGCCCTGCAGGAAATTCACCGCTGCAACCTCAGCCTCAGCATACATCTCATCGAGTCAATCGGTCTGGCCGCAAGAAATGCCGATATTCTGACCGCAAAGCATGGAAACTGCGCCGCCCAGTTTTATCGGGCGTTCATTCTTATGCAGGTGGTCGGTACCCGTTTATTTGCCGGGATCGACCCCAGAGCCCAGTTTTTCCACCAGGAAGGTGTCGGCATTATCTGCAATGATCTGCCGATTATTCCGTTCCCTTAAGCATTTCAACGCCACAATATTTAACAGCTTGCAATTTGGCGGTTTTTCCGCTATAGGTTTTCACCTATGAATTACATGAAGCATTTTCTCGTTCTTTTCTTCGATGAACCAGCCAATCAGTATCTCGACAGAATCTGCAGCAGCCTTTTTGCCAGCTACTGTCCGCAATGTGATTACAAACCCCACGAGCATCACCTTACAATTCAGTATTTTCAATGTGATGAAAGCCATTACCCCAAAATGATTCACGAGGTAAACAAGCTTCTTCCCATTTTCTTACCGATTCAGATCGAGATTACAGCTGTTCATGAGTATGTGAATGAGCTTAACAATTTTTGCTGTCTTTCACTGTTGACCGAAAAAAGCCCCAGGCTTATGGAATTACACAATCGCATTACTGCGCCCATCGACGATCTGCACCTCCATCATGAGCCGTCTGAAATCTGGCCGCCACACATCACCTGCTTTCAGGGTCTTGAATTGGACAGGCGACCCGGCAACTGGCAACCCGATCTGGTCAAACATTTGTTTGAAGAAAAACCACCAGAGCTTAACGGCATAGAACTTCGCTTCACAAGGTGGACAGGTACACATATTGAAACTATTCATCGCTTTTAACTGGCTAAGTGCCAAATTCTAGTTTTAGAGCTTTTTTGTGCCAGACACGATTGGAACAAAACCTTTTATGAACTGAGCCGGTCATTTCGACGTGGCTCAATGACCGGATTTGGTCAAACTTTTGAAGTTATGAACTTGACCAGGCAAGCAATCAGGGAAATGAAAATTTCAGTGCGCTTTTGCATGGATTTGTGCTATCAAATAAAAAAGAGTCTTAACGAAAATCTGGAGCAAATAAATGCCTGCAAACGGTGTGGTTTTCAAAACAACCAATTCATTTCCCCGGCTGGTTATTCCATTTTTGATTGCACTTTTTTCCATTTCGGCAATTCAGCAGGTTTCAGCCGAAACTTTTTATGAAGGAATGATGGCTTTTTACCTGGGAGATTTCAAAAATGCGGCCAGAATTATTCTTGACCATGCTGAAAAAGGTAATTCTGATGCGCAGTTGACGATTGGTGCAATGTATGCCAGGGGTGAAGGACTGCCCGCCGATATGACACAGGCAGTCAAATGGTGGCGCAAAGCAGCTGACAAAAATGTTGTTGAAGCCCAGTACAAACTTGGGGGCGCTTATAAAGATGGAAAAGGTGTGGTTCGTGACCTTGGTGAATCGGTCAAATGGTTTCGAAAAGCGGCTGAAGGCGGCTATGCCAATGCTCAGAGAGCACTTGCTTACTCATACTACCGTGGTGAAGGGGTAAACAAAGACCAGAAAGAAGCGGCGAAATGGTTCACCAAAGCAGCAGAACAGGGTGACAGTCACGCCCAGGGCATTCTGGCTCTTATTTACGCGACCGGTCTCGGTTTGAAAACCGACATGGCTGAAGCTTATTTCTGGGCGTATATTGCCACTGAAAGTGACAAAAATTACCGGGTTCTGAGAAATCGCATGGCCGATGAATTGAATCCTGACCAGCATAAAGAGATCGTTTTACGCGCCCGGGCCTGGATCGAAAATTTCAATTTAAATAAAAAGTAAAAGAATCAGCTTTTCTCAGCCATTTCGGCTGCCCTGAGGAAAAGATTAGCGCAGGCAAGTGCATCAGATAATGCCTCGTGATGATTCAAAGGAATATTCATGCGCTGACAGCAATCATTCAGGCGACATGAAGTGAAACCCAGCCGCCGATAAATTTTTACGGTACATTCCCAGCGCTCCGGCAATTCCAGTTCCCGGTAATCAAGCCCTGAATGGGCCATGGATTTCTGAAGAACCCCGCGGTCAAAACTCTCGTTATGAGCGACCATCAGCCTGCCCTGCAATCTTTTCCTGATTTCAGGATAAATCTGGGCAAAGGTCGGCGATTTTCTGGTCATAGCGGGAGTAATCCCGTGAATTTCAGTATTCTGCCACCAGTAAGCATTTTCGGGGGGTTGAATCAGGCTGTGCCATGCCTCGACAATTTTTTTATCGATAACGGTCACAATACCGACTGAGCAGGCACTGTTGCGGTGTCCGGTAGCGGTTTCAAAATCAATTGCAACGAAATTCATAAATTTCTCAATTCAAAATAAATATTTAATAAATTATAACAGAAACCGGGATGGTTAATACACAGGTTTTCGCCATAAATCGGTCAAGGTTGCTCCTGCACAGTCACAAATATTCTGGAATTCATCTCAAAATTCATAAACGTCATGCCTGCGCAGGCATGTATCCAGCTGGCATTTTAATCATTCTTTCGCGACAATTTTGAGATGAGTTCTAATTGAAAAAAAACCGCCCGAACAAGTCGGGCGATGATTTCAAAAATGGATCGAGAAGAATTTCAGGCAATTTCTAGTTCAAATAATCATTTAAACCAGAAATTGTCAGAAAATTTCGAACTATTTACAGGCTCTTGCGGGGTCGACCGCGCTTTTTGCCTTTAATCTGAACCCGAGTTTTTTCGGCAACCACTTTTTTGGGGCGACCGCGTTTTGGTTTTTCAACCTTTATATCTGCAGGCTTTTCCGCTTTTTTCACTGCGGGTTTGCGACCACGTTTCCCCTTAACTACAGGGATTTCGATGGCTTTTTTACCCGGTTTTCGTCCGCGGCGGGGCTTTTCTACCGATTTTTCTTCGGACTGTTGGGCTGCTTTTGCCGCAGCCGGCTTGCGCCCACGACGGGGCTTTTCTTCTGCCACCACTGCAGAAACAGTTTTTTCAGTGGGTTTGCGGCCTTTTTTCTGCAAGGCTTTCCAGACGTCTTCCTGGCGAATCGGCATATGGGTAAGATTGGCCCCAACGGCTTCTTCAATCGCATTGCCAAGAGCGCCACAAACGGCGATCATCGAATGTTCCCCCACCCCACGTGCTCCGAATGGGCCGTCGATTTGCGGAGTTTCGATAGCAATGCAGTCGATTTCTTCAGGAATATCGAGGCTGGTAGGAATTTTGTTGTCGGTAAATGAAGGATTCAGCAGCTGGCCTTTTTCATTGTAAAGATAGCCTTCGCACATTGCAGTGCCCAGCCCCTGAATCATGCCACCGATTGCCTGCCCGCGAACCGACGCTTCGTTGATGACACAACCAACATCGTATGCTGAAGCAACCTTGATGATCTTGTATTCACCGGTCTTTTCGTCGACTTCAACAGTCAGGCCATGAGCTCCGTAGGTCCAATCGAGGGCTGGATTACCCTGGCCATTTTCCTTGTTCAGGTTGGTCAGGCCCTGAGCGATATATCTGCCAACTCCGACAATTGGTCCACAGATTGCGTTGCCATTCGGATATGCGTAACCAACGGCCATCTGCTGATAAGTTACCCGATGGGCGGTATGATGTTTGACAAAAACCGATTCAGCATCGTGATCAAGGTCGCATTTCTGGGCACGCAAAGCCTGGGCGGCGACATCGTAACACTTGTCGAGAAGATCGCGGGCGGCGAGAATGGCTGCATTGCCGGAAAGGAGAAGGCCTTTCGAAGCAACCGTCTGCCAGTCATAAGGATCGCGGTCAGTATCGGTTTCAATGGGAATTCTGATTTTTTCGATGGGCCAGCGCAGAACTTCGGCGATGATCTGGGCAAGCGAAGTATAAGTGCCCATGCCATAATCGGTGAGTGAATGACTGGCAGTAACGCTGCCGTCTTCGTTGAGCTTGAGAATCATCACGGTACCGGTGAATGGCGGCATGGCTGGAGCTTTCTGCAAAGCTACCACCGATTTGCCGATTTTGCGGCCGGTTTTCTTTTCCCGCGCTTTTTCTTCAGCGGTAAGGCGACCATAATTGATCGATTCGGCAACCGCCTGCATACATTTGCTTACATTGCCCGTATTTTCCACGACTTCTTCGCCGGTCATGGTTTTTGAACCGGGCTTCAAAGCATTGATCAATCTGAATTTCAGCGGGTCAATATTCAGCTTTTTGGCAATATAATTCATGTGGCGTTCCATGCCCCAGCTGAATTCAACGTGCCCGAAGCCACGATAAGCGGTGCCGAAAGGCTTGTTGGTATAAACGGTATAGGCGTCTACCCAGGCATTTTCAATTTCATAGGGCCCTGATGCAGAAAAGCCCGAAGCACGGGTAACGTTAACTGCGTAATCAGCGTATGCGCCCGCATCCCAGAACATGGTCATTTTCTGGGCCACGATTTTGCCGTTTTTCTTAACACCGGTCTTGATCTGGTAAACAAGCCCTGAGCGGCATGGCAGCAAGCTGAATTCTTCTTCACGGGTTGCCTGAATTTTAACCGGACGGCCGCCTGCAACTTTTGATAGGCAGCAGCAGAGAGGTTCAAGATGAATGCCCGCTTTTCCGCCGAATCCGCCGCCAACATAAGGAATAATGACCCGAATATTGGAATGGGGAATCTTGAAAGCATGGGCAAAAAGATTGCGCACGGTGAATGGTGACTGGGCTGAAGTATGAATGGTTATCTTGTCGCCGATATCCCATTTGCCGATGGCAATATGGGTTTCCATGGGCACATGCTGCACGTTTGGATTGGTATATTCGCGCTCGATAATCAGATCGGCGCCTTTAAAGCCTTTTTCCACATCGCCTTTTCTCAACTTGGTATGATTGGCGATATTGGTGCCGGGAACCGGTGTGAATACAGCCTGAACGAAATCATAGCTGCCCAGGTCGGGATGAACGAGCGGAGCTTTCTTATCAAAAACGTTCTTCGGGTCGAGAAATGGAGTCTGAACTTCATATTCGACTTCGATCAATTCGATGGCTTTCTGTGCAATCGCCGGGGTTTCAGCGGCAACAGCAGCGACCGCTTCGCCATAATGTCTGATCGTATCGCGTGCAAGAATGTATTTATCGACCAGATACAGGCCGACGCGATAATCGAGGTCGTGACCGGTAAGTACTGCATGAACGCCTTCCAGGCGTCGGGCTTTGCTTACGTCGATTCTTTTAATTTTCGCACGGGCATGGGGGCTTCGCAGAATTTTTCCATGCAGCATTCCGGCAAATTCCAGATCGCCGGCATAAAGAGCCTGACCGGTTATTTTTTCGACGGCATCAATTCTCTTTGTTGCCTTACCGACATACTTGAGACTTTTCTTATTTAAATTATCAAGCACGTTTCAGTCCCTCCTTTTTCTTCAGCTGGCCGCTGGCATCCTGAACTGCCTCAATGATCTGCTGGTATCCGGTGCATCTGCAGAAATTGCCTTCAATGGCTTCTTTAATCTGCTCAACGGTTGGTTTGGCATTTTTTTCGAGCAATGCCCTGGCTGACATGATCATGCCGGGAGTGCAGAAACCGCATTGAACCGCATGGTTTTCGTGGAAAGCTTTCTGCAGTTTTGACAGTTTGCCATTTCTTGCTTCGCCTTCGATGGTTTCAATCTGGCAACCATCGGCTTCAACGGCAAGAATCAGGCAGCTGTTAACCGTGCGCCCATTCATTATTATCGTGCATGCCCCGCATTCGCCGGCGCCACAACCTTCTTTTGTCCCGGTCAGACCAAGGTCTTCGCGGATAAAATGCAAAAGATTACGATTCGCTTCTACTTCGCGGGTATATTTTTTCCCATTTACTTTCAGGCTTATTTTCATTTGCTGCCTCCATTGAAGATTTCGGCGTAAATGCTGTCGATGAATTCACCGGTCATGAACAGGCGATAATCTCGCGAGGCCCGCACATCATCTATGGGCGAAACAACTTTCATGGCCGCTTCCTTAACCTTTTCCAGCTTTGAATTTGCCGGGAGAGGCGGGGTAACCACCGGGGTCGGTGCGCATGAACCAACGCCAACCCGCAGAAACTTTTCGGTGCGGGCCATGGCTACGCTGATAAGAGCAATATCATGCCCTTTGATGCGTTTAAGTTTGCGCATGCCAAATTTTGCGTTGGCACTTTCAAACGGAACGATGATTTTTTGAAGAACTTCATGCTTTTTAATCTGCGTCTTTTTGGGACCGGTGAAATAATCTTTCAGCGGAATTACCCTGATTCCATCAGCAGAAGCGAGTTCAACTTCGGCGCCGAGGGCGAGCAGTGAACAACCCATATCAGCACAGGGAGAGGCGGTGCAAAGATTGCCGCCAATTGTGGCACGGTTGCGAAGCTGGTGAGAACCGATTCTTCCGGCTGCATCAGCAAGCAATGGATAGTATTTTTTAACATCGGGATTATTGATCAGATCAATACAAACAGTGGTCGCGCCAATGCTCAGACCTGTTTTTCGATCAAAGCTGATACCATTCAGCTGGGGGATCTTTTTGATGTCGACGAGCAACTTTGGAGAGATCCAGTTATTGTGCATTTCTACCAGCAGATCGGTGCCTCCGGCGAGAATTACCGCAGATCCGGAATTCTTTTTCAGCAGGGCATAAAGATCTTTCAGGGTAGTTGGAGCCAGATAGGAAAATTCCTGCAGCATCCTTTCCTCCTTGGGAACTATATAAATTGAGAGCCATTCAGTTTAAAATTATTCGGGTCTTTCTTGCAACAAGAAAAAAACAAAAAGACTGCTTAAAAGCTGTTTTTTTCAAAGGCTTTTAAGCAGTCACTTTTCTCGAAGGCTCAGTCATCAAATCCAGGCATTACATTTGAAGCCATGACTACCGCATAAGCTTTTCAGCCAACTTTCAAGCCGAGACTTTCCATGGACTTTTTGGTGTTTTCTTCCAAAATTTTTCAATAATCTCTGGGTGGGTGAGCAAATTGCGGGTGGTCGGGATAATAAGACCGGGAATCAAAATCATATTTAATTCTCAGCATCTGCACCGGAAGGGATTCAGGGTTAAAACTGGCAGTCTGAACCGGTGAATATTCTCTTTCGCCATAGCCGGTACCGGCCTGAGGCGATTCAGCCATAGATCTCTCGGAATCTTCATAATATTTCTGCGGGCGAACAATAATTGGTTGCCGTTCCTGAAATACCGCAACTTTTATCCAGCCAAGCTGACCGGCATTACCGGTTCTTGCAGCATAAGAATCTTCTGCGTCGGAAAAATAGAAGCGCTGAACATTGTCATAATCGGTTCGCCAGCCGGAAAAACTGCCGGTCTGGCCGGGTTCGAGCAGATACATACTTTCATCCGGACGATGATAGGAGATTTTTCCTGAGATTATATTCAAACCATCAATTGAAATGACCATTGCCAATCTTCGGCCAGAATGGTTTTTCACCACAACCCGGTATCTTTCGCCACGTCTGGCAACAATTCTGTAAGAATCATCATAATCCCGGTTCAGGGGGATCAAACCATAAGAATCACCGTGTATTTCTACCTCAACCAATGAACTTGGTCTGAATACAATACTTTCAGCCAGCAACGGTAAAACACAAAATATTGCTCCTGTAAAAGCCAGAACCAAATAGCTTTTTAAACGAAACACCATAGCTTAATCCTCCTCAAAGAAATTTTTACTCATTTTTTTTAGCCGAAACCGATTTCTCATTATTGTTTATTTAACAGGCACTTCGAATTGTAATATATTTTTCGAAAAATTTCAGTAGATGCAACCATATTTTCCAAGGTGGTTTCAAGTTTGCCCATTTGCAAAAAAAATGGAAATAGGTGAAAATGATGGTGAATTTTTTAAATCTGAGAGATCAGGTCGCGCGTTTTAAAACACATAAAGCAAACCTGGAGGAAACTATGAAAATCGTTGCAATACTGGCTCTGATTCTTTGTCTTTTTGGAGGAAACCGCATGGATGCTGCACAAATTGGGTTTGAAGAACAGTTCGGACTCGCTGAAAACAGGAGTGAACCGTTAAAACAGCTGATTCCAGGAACCGAAGATTATTATTACTATTCCTGTCTTTACTATGAACAGCAGGGCGACTATGCAAAAGTAGACGAAATTCTGACCCAGTGGATAAAACGCGACAAAGTCAGTTTTAACAACTACAGCCCCAGGGCCCAGGAAATAATCAATCGTCTGACACTGCTAAACTACGACAAGCATCCGGAAAAAACGATTGAATTTATCAGGCAGCAGCTGAACCTGAATTTCCAGCACCAGAAGCGCCAGGAAAAGCCCACAAGCACCCTTCCCTCTTCTATGGACCAGAGAATGGTCAGCTTTGATTATCTGAAAGAACTTGCTTTTGCGGATTACAAAGATCTGATGGGTTTTGAAAAGAGCGCTCTGCCTCAACTGATGCAGACTGGCCTTGATCCTGACAGGCGCAGACACCTTCTGCAGCTTCTCGACTACCCGGAAGGCAAAAATCTTGTAAAAATGGTAGTTGACGACCTGCGCCATGAATACAGCGGCGGTTTCGGTTCTTTACCGATTCACAGCCGACTTACCCTTGCCCAGCTCGATGAAGTTCTCGTTTTGATGCCCGAATTGATAAACAACAGCAATTATGTGCTGAACTACATGAAGAAATTGCGGCCGTCAGAAGATGAAAACATTGATAATGACCCCGATATCAAGAGACGGTTTTTACATGAAATGTGGCTCTTTGCCCGGAAACTGGCACCCGCATTCAATTCTTTGAAAGCACATCTGACTTATCACCTGCTCGATATGGATCGCAAGTCAGGCAAATATAATCGCACCCTGTTTCTTGAATACCTTAAATTTCCCAGAAGAACCAGCTACGCTAACCACAAGTATTTTGAAGATCGTGAAAACATGCGCCATCTTGTTGATCTGGGCGCAAATTACCAGCCCCATACCATGATGCAGCCAATCAGTAATGATGAAGAGCTGGTAAGAGATTATTTCAATTTCATTTTTCAAAGCGAAGACAATGCAGAGCCGTATTTTGTATATATAGATTCAAATTATCTTTTGAAACTTCTGGCAGAAACCAGAATTGTTTATGGTCTCGGGGACATGGAGAAATGGTATTCTCTATTATCTCCACAGGAAGTCAAGCAGTTGAAGGAAAGGGTCGAACTGGAATTTATTTCAACCTGCAAAACTCTTCTCAAGCCAGAAGACAATATTGAAATCGAAGCAAGAGTAAAAAATATCAACAAACTGATCGTTAAGGTATATCAGATCAATACCAGCAGTTTCTATCGAACCAATTTAAACGAAATTTCAACTTCCATTGATCTTGACGGGCTGGTAGCCAATTATGAAAAAACATTCAATTACGATCAGCCGGAACATCGGCGTCATCACGAAAAATTCAGTTTCCACGATCTTCCGCAACGGGGAATTTTCGTCATCGAGCTCATTGGAAATGGCATCAGCAGCCGGGCATTGATTCGCAAGGGGCAGTTGAACCATATGTCGCGAATAACTTCGGCGGGCCATATCGTCACCATTTTCAATGAATCCGCCGAGCAGATAAAAGATGCAAAAATCTGGATGGACAGCCGTGAATATCTGCCCGACCAGAATGGCCAGTTTCTGATTCCGTTCAGCACCAGTCCGGGATCGCGGCAAATGGTGATCAGCCACGGAGAACTTTCTTCCCTGCAGAAATTTGAACATCTTGGCGAAAACTATTCGCTCAATTGTGGTTTTCATGTCGATCGAGAATCTCTTATAGAAGGGAAAAAGGCGACCCTCATCCTGCGCCCCATGCTGAAAATCAATGGGCAACCCGCGGATGTGAAACTGCTTAAAGAGACCAGCCTCACCATCAGCACCACGGACAACGAAGGTGTTCCAGCTGTCAAAGAAATTGCTGAACCCGAACTTTTCAACGACAAGGAATCAACCTTTGAATTCAATGTGCCCGAGAAACTCGTTCAGATAAATTTCAGCCTGAAAGGCAAGGTTGAAAATCTTAGCCTGGGCCGAAAAGATGAGATCAGCAGCCAGAAAAGCTTTCAGGTAAATGGCATATCTGGCAGCGAAAAAACAGAAGCAATCATCGCGAGAATTTCCAACGGCAATTATCAGGCTGCAGTTCTGGGAATAAGCGGAGAGCCGGTATCAGAAAGGCCCGTTCATGTTGAATGTAAAAGCCGCTATTTCAAAAGATCGATTAAAACCAGCCTGCAGACTGACGCACAAGGATTCGTCCATCTTGGGCCATTGAATGATATTGAATGGGTCAAGCTTTCAGCCAATGAATGTGAAGATTTGACATTCCTCCCGTTCAAGGGCTGGCGGGAATGGTCCGCCATTCTGACGGCAACAACAGGTGAGAAGATTCAGGTTCCCCTGTTTGAATCCGACGATCAAAAAGTTGATGATCTCATAAATTTTTATGAAATACGCAATCAAAGTTTTTACCGCGATCTCAGCAGCAAAATTACAATCCGTGAAAATTTTGCCGAGCTTTCAGACCTCGAGGCCGGTGATTACGAGCTGTATTTGAAAAAGCCGACTCTTCAAAGAATACAGATTAAAATAACCAATGGAAAAAAAGTGGCAGGTTATGCCGTTTCGAAAAATCGAATTCTGCAAAACCAGAAATTGAACCCACTGCACATTACTTCCGTGAAGAAGGACGGCGAAAACAGTGTAAAAATCCAACTGGCCAACTTCAGTGAGAATACCAGGGTTCATGTTATTGCAACCAGATTCATCCCCGATTTCCCGCTATTTACCAGCCTTTATGATCATGGATGGTCTCTGCCGGAAATTTTAAGGCTGTTCACCCCACAGTCAAACTATCTTTCAGGCAGAAACATCGGCGATGAATACAAATATATTCTTGAAAGAAAATATGCCCGCATTTTCGCGGGAAACATGCTGAAAAGACCGGGGCTGCTGCTTAATCCATGGAGTCTGCGTAAAACCGACACCCGTCGTCAGGATGCCGCGGCAGGCGCTGGATGGGCTGGAAATATGCCTGCTCCTTCGGTGGCCAGATCGTCAATTTCACGCCCAAAGGAAGAACAAGCTGGATTTGCAAGTAATAGAAGCTTTGCCAATCTTGATTTCCTGCCAGAAGCATCTGTTTTGATGAGCAATCTGAAGCCTGACGCAAACGGCATGATAACCATCGATGCAGCAGAGCTGAGAACAATGTCAAACATTCAAATCATGGCCATCGACCATCAAAACAATATTTACCAGAATTTCAGCCTGGAAGCCAAAACAGAAAAACCGCAGGATCTTTGCCTGAGAAGGCTGCTCGATCCTGAGAAGAATTTTTCTGAACAGAAAAACATCTCGATTGTTGAAACCGGAAAAACTTTCAGCATTGAAGATATTTCCACGGCCAAAGTTGAAATTTACGATTCACTGGCCAATGTATATCGTCTTTTCACGGCCATAAACCCAGACCCGAAACTCGCAGAATTCAGCTTCATCACAGGCTGGGGCAATCTCGATGAAGCAAAAAAACTTGAGCTTTACAGCCAGTTCGCCTGTCACGAACTGAATTTTTTCATCTATCAGAAAGATAAGAGTTTCTTTGACAAAGTGGTTAAGCCCTACCTGGTCAACAAGCACGACAAGACATTCATGGATCACTGGCTTACAGATCAGAATCTCGATCAATACCTCGAGCCATGGAAATTCGGACGGCTGAATATAGTTGAAAGAATACTGCTGGCCAGACGCATGAAGGGCGAAAAGGAAAGAACCGCACGCCATGTTGAAGATCTTTTCGACCTGCTGCCCAAAGACATCGAAGGTTTCAATCATCTGTTTAAAACATCGCTGAAAGGAAGCGCCCTGGAAACCGATGATCGGCTGGGAATGAAAGACGCCATGTCCGCACTGCCTCCGCCGCCTGCCGTTGAAGCAGAGCCGATGGAAGTCATGAAGCGGGCGGTAATGAAACCAATGGCTCCTTCACCCAAGGGCAAAGCCCGGATGATGGAAAAAAGGCAGGAATCGGAAGAGGACTTCGCCGGTGCCGACATGTTGGTTGCAGCCGATGAAGAAGTGGCCTCAGGCGATTTTGACAGTTTCAGCCTTGAGGAAGCCAGCGGACGGCGCAGTGAAGTCAGACAGCTTTTCAAGCAGCTCGACACTACGGAAGAGTGGGTTGAAAACAATTACTACAAGCTGCCCATCGAAATGCAGGATGCGTCGCTGATTACGGTAAACGAGTTCTGGAAAGACTTCGCCGTGCACAGTGGTGACAAGCCCTTCATTTCCGGCAATGTGGCCCGCGCCAGCCGCAATTTCCCTGAAATGATGCTGGCACTGGCAGTTCTTGATCTTCCATTCAAAAGCGAAAAGCACCAGACCACCTATGACGTGGCCAGAATGTCGCTGCAGGCAGCAGGCAACGCGATCGCTTTCCATCAGGAAATCAAGCCGGTCAAGGAAATTGCAAAAACCCAGAGCATTCTGACCGGACAGAATTTCTTCGCTTATAATGACCGCTATTTCTACGAAAAGAACGAGCGCTTCGATAAGTTTGTCACTGAAGAATTTCTGACCCGGCGGGTTTATGGCTGCCAGGTGGTTATGACCAATCCCACTTCTTCACGACAGAATGTCGATGTGCTGATGCAGATTCCACAAGGCTCGATTCCGGTTCTCAACGGATTCTATACCCGCAGCCTCAATTTTCAGATCGACCCATTTACCACCCGAACTCACGAGTTCTACTTTTACTTCCCGTTTGCCGGCACCTTCAAGCATTACCCGGTGCATGTCTCCGACGGCGAAACAATGATTGCCGCCGGCAAGCCCTTCGTTTTCAAGGTGGTCAATGAACTTACCAGCTTCGACAAAACCTCCTGGCCATATATTGCCGAGTATGGGCAGAACGAAGAGGTCATCGACTATCTGACCCACAACAACATCGACCGCCTCGACCTGAATCTGATGGCTTTCAGACTCAAAAACCGCGATTTTTTCAATCAGGTATATGAATTGCTGAAAAAACGTCGGGTTTTCCATGATATAACCTGGTCATATGGGCTCTTGCACCGCAACATCAAAGCGATCAATGAATTTCTCGAACATTCATCCATGGCTGATCGTTGTGGTACCACCTTCAGCAGCACACTGCTCAAGGTTGAACCGGTTTCACGCTTTGATTACCAGCACAAAGAATACTGGCCGCTGGTCAATGCAAGGGTTTATCCTCTTGGTAAAAAGCGGGAAATACTCAATGAGCAGTTTGCCGACCAGTACAATGCCCTTCTCTCAGACCTGCGCTACCACGCCCGCCTCGATGACCATGACCGCATGGCGGTTACCTATTACCTGCTTCTGCAGGACCGCATCGAGGAAGCAGCGGCAATGTTCGCCAGTGTCAGCGGCGAAGAATGTAAAGGCACCGTTCAGTATGCCTACATGAAAGCTTTCCTGGCTTTCTACGATGAAAAACCAGATGAAGCGGTTAGAATCGCAACTGCTTACAAAGACTACCCGGTCATACGCTGGCGCAATCTGTTCAACGATGTTCTGGCCCAATCGGCAGAAATTACGGGCAGCAGCGCCCAGATCATCGATTCTGAAGATCGAAATCAGAAACAGACGGTTCTGGCCGACACCCAGCCCGACTTTGAATTCAGCGTAGAAAATCGCAAGCTGAAACTGCGTCACCAGAACCTGCAAAAGGTTGAAATCAGCTATTACCTGATGGATATCGAGCTGCTGTTCTCGCGCCAGCCCTTCGTTCAGGAAGTTAAGGGCCAGTTCTCGGTCATCAAGCCCAATGAAGTTCAGGTTGTCGATCTCAAGGGTGCCGAACCTGAACTGGTCATTGATCTGCCGGCACGCTTCGCCGACAGCAACGTGATGATCGAAATCAACGGATCTGGTATTATGCGCACTCAGGCTTACTACCCCCACTCTCTTGCGGTTAACCTGGCTGAACAGTATGGTCAGGTGCGCATCAGCCAGCAGAAAACCGGTAAACCGCTGGCCAAGGTTTACATCAAGGTCTATTCACGAATGAAGAGCGGAGAAGTGATCTTCTACAAAGACGGTTATACCGATCTGCGCGGCAAGTTCGACTATGCCTCGCTCAGCACCGATCAGCTCGATCAGGTCGATCGCTTTGCCATTCTGATCATGAGTGAAAAAGATGGCTCACTGGTAAGAGAAGCGGCACCGCCACCCCGCTGAAAACAGCCTGAATAAAAGCAGCCCCATTGATCAATTCAATGGGGCTGTTTCATTTAATCAGGTTTTTATTGCAATTCCAGAATTTCCAGACCTGAAGGAATGACCCGCACGGTAAAAACCCGGCCATCGGGGCTTATCCAGTCGGGGCGCGTCGGGTCATAACCAGGGTCAACAAAAGCGGTGCTGCGAGCCGGGTTGACTTTTCCGTCACTGTTCATGGTGGTATAATAGCGGGTTGAATTGGTG
>JBMOKV010000299.1:0-14964 GCA_049325495.1 Candidatus Rifleibacteriota bacterium
ATACTATAATATACGAACCACAACCTGTTTGGTTTAAAAAATTAATGGGCCGTAGGCGAAGACGGCGCAAGTGGCTCCAGGTCAGGTATATCTCCACCTATCTGGCAGGTCAGGATACTCCACATCTGGTAACCCTTGTCGGCAGCCAGACGCAGCAGATTGTCATTCCCCTTGCGTGGGAAAACCGAGCGTTTGGAAAGAATGGCATTGATCAGAGATTTGACCATGTTGCCCTTTCTTGCGGCCAGTGGCTGCTTGAAAAAGTCCCGCCAGTTGCTCTGGGCGATGCCGAAAGTGGTTATGCTTTTCTTGAGGTCGCGAACCAGCAGCAGCAACTTCAGGTATCGTTTGATTTCGTCAGGATCGGCCTGATTGTTGCCCAGCCACTTTTTGACCGCACCGGTTTTTGCAATCGTTTCTTCAAATACCCGTAACGCGCTATAGAGAGCCGCATGCGAATCCTGAACACATGAAATGTCAGGTCTGACACTGGAAATTCCGGTGCCGGCACCGGTGCGATAAAGCGCCTGCATTTTTTCAAACTGGCGATTCAGCCCTGACCAGGGCTTAACCGGCCAGCCATCGAAATCATAGGGGTCCAGTTCGGGAATTCGAATTACCGTGTCGGAAATGGGTATCGTGTACATCCAGCCCCGTTTCAGGCTTCCCGAATAGCAGTGCCATTTACTCGAGCCGGCCACGATCCCTTCACGGTTGTGGGCATAAGCCTGACGATATTCATAATCCCAGCGGAGATCGCCGGAAAATGGGCATCTGACCACCTCTGCCATACCAAAAGCAAAGTGACCGGTAACCAGCCCCATCATCATCGGGTTCGATTTTTCACTGGGATGTTCACGCCAGCCAAAAACATGAATCAGCAGCCCCCGATCGCCTTCCTGCCATGAATGTTCCTGATCGGGAACCATTTCAGTTCGCTGGACCAGGCCCTGTCTTAAATTGTCAAAATGTTCTCTTGAAATATAACTTTTAACTTCATTTTTTCCGGAAACCGAAATGTCAGAGTTGAGGGCAAAGGCGGTGCGCGGTTCCAGAGCTTCGACTTCAAACATTCTGCCGCGATGCCTTCCGTAGATATACCATCCCTCATCATTAAGCGGGCTTTTTTCAATGTTTACCGTCGAGGAGCGGGCAATTGGGGTATTGGCACGGCTGAAAAAAGTGGCAGGTATCGTCACAATTTCTTTTGGCCCCGAGAAATCGCCGGTAGCCGGGTTAAAATGCACCACTCTCTGCCGGTTTTCTCCGGCAGGCCCGAGAAATTTCACCAACGCATAATGGGCACCGCAGATCTGTACCGGTTCTTCTTTTATTAACAGCACTTTACCGGTCCAAACCGGGTTTTTGAGCATAACCGTCATATCACCGGGCCTTGCACCGGCCAGCGATTCGAGGGGGCTGACCTTTTTCCAGCCATTCAGGGTTACCGGCGGGTTCAGACCATTTTGCAAAGCCTTTTCCAGCTCTTCGGGGTCAATCTTGACATCGTAACGCAGCCCGTAAAACCACTTCTCCCAGGGTTCGCGGGTATCCCAGCGAATCCAGAACAACTTGCCACGCATCGCGGGATCGGGGCAGTTTTCAAGGCGGATCACCACCCCGCCGGCAATGTCGCGCTTGCCCGATTTTGGCAGGTAAAGACGGCCGGTCCATTTTCCAATTGGCTGATAAAACTTTTTCTGAACGCTTTTAGACGCATATGCAGCCCCCGAATCCTTTTCAACCCGGGAAAAATCTGCCTTGATTTCAGTCTTGCCAACAGCAACGCTTTTGTCCATGGTAACCGAATCATCGTTAGAGAAAGGGTTGGCGGCGGCAGTTAACCCTGGCAGGGCAAGAATTAGAGCCATTGTCATTAAAATCGTAAAAACAGACCGTTTTACCATGATGGCCTCCAAAAGTTGGACATTTTCTTTCAAATTACCAGATTTTTCTTTCATTCTGCAAATTCTTTCAAATACCCCAACGGTCATTGAGCCCGTCGAAATGACCGATTAAGCACCCCACGGTCATTGAGCCCGTCGAAATGACCGATTAAGCACCCCAACGGTCATTGAGCCCGTCGAAATGACCGATTAAGCACCCCACAGTCATTGAGCCCGTCTAACACGCAACCAGCATCACCTGCCCTGCAGAGTCCTGAATTTTCGAATCTCATCCAATTGCTTTCCCGCCATGCCACCTGCCGAAACATCTTCGAGACTGATGCCGCGCAAAGCGAAAACCCTGATTATGGTTTCCCTGTATTTGCCTTCAAAACAATTCTCATCGGCGGCCAGAACCGCATTAAGCCCAAGCAGAAATGTGGCATCGGGGTGCAGGTAATAAAGACTGTTGAAAATCAGCTGATCAGCGATTTTTGCACCAAGAGCGGTTCGCAGATCCCAGAGGGCGCAACCCCAGATTTTCCCGTCTTCATGAACTTCTCCGGCAATGTCCTGGGGATAATGAAGTTTTTCGGTCAGGTTTCTCAGCCATGGCTTGTTCATTTTCGCAACGATGTACTCACCAATAATCGGGTCATTTGAAAGACTGGCGGAAAAGTAATCGGCCTGACCTTCATCGATGGCTCCTGATTCGCCTTCGTATCTCAATCTGACGATATGATGCCGCACCGCGTGAGCATATTCGTGATAGGCAACGCTGTCTTCACGGGCCATATCATTGAACTTGTAGCCATCGCCAAAATACATGGCATTTTCAAGAACACTAAAAAAAGCGTTGTCATAGAGTACATCGAATCGAACCACTGCCTTCATCGGCTTTTCAAAATTATTGAAGCCGAAACCCATATAGAAATCATGCACCCGGTTGACCAGATAATACATGTTCGATTCATTGAAATGCAGGTTGTGGGTCGGGTAAACGTAAGTGGCTTCATCACTGCGTGCCCGTTCACATTCATCGTTGTGAATGTCGGCATATCGCCCGCACAGATTGCCTGAAACCAGATGTGGAAGCTCGACGATTTCCGGTTCGCCGGCGAGCGGGTGGGTTTTATAGGCAGAACCCTTTCCCGAGAAGAAAATCAGCAGATTATGGCAGCGCACCATTTTTCCGGTTCGGCCATCGATGACCACTTCCCAGTCGCCAAGCGGAACGCGGGCCGCAATCATTACCTTGTAGCATGAAAAAGCCTCGCCCCGGTCAACGTAAATTACCTTTTTTACAATATTTGGAAGGCGGCGAAACTTAAGGTCGATAGCCTTTTCGGCAATTTTCTCAGCTTCAGCCTGAGAAATGAGATAGCCGAGTTTGATGGAATCGACCCCGGGGAAATAGCCGTTAACCAGCTTGATGCGATTATCCGAGCCTAGATGAACGCTGACTTCAGAATTTTCAACGTCGATTCCTTCTATCTGGCGATTAAAAAGAAAATGGGTACCCCCCGCACCGTTTCTAACCTGTTGCAGGTTCAATTCTTCACCGGCATTCTGCAGGTTGAAAAGATCAGCGTTTTCAATCAGCAGTTTTCGAACGGCATCACCCAGATTTGCCCTGCCGTCGATAGGTATATCGCAACGCATGCTCAGAACCGACCGACCATCTTTTGTCAAAACAATCGAATCGGCCTGTGCCGACAGACTGTCTGGGTTGGCAATGACTTCGAGCAACTCCGAGGCAATATGCTTTTGCGGCTCTGTTGTTCTGACAGTCGTGACTTCGGGCCCGACAAAGGCCATCAGAGGCTGACAGATAATTAAACAAATTATTAAAACCGTTTTTTTTATTGAGCGAATCATTCTTTTCCCACTTTCTTGTGCAGAAGCTTTTTCTCTGGTTTCTAATGTTCGAGTCCTTTAAGGTCACTGAGCCCGTTAAACGGGTCGAAGTGACGGAAAGAAACGGAGAACGTTCGGTGAGCTTTAATTTAAATTATTTTTTGGGAAAAAATTTTGCGGGATCGAGAACCAGGTCAAAACTCTGGGCTGGTTTATTCGCAACGAAATAGCTGTTTTTGTAACCCACTTCAAAATGCAAATGGCGAACTTCACTGCGTCCTGAGTTACCCATTTCACCGACCACATCGCCCGGAATCATCTGATCGCCAACTTTTGCTTTGATCGAGCCGGGAGCCAGGTGGGCATAGCGGGTATAAATGCCGTTACCGTGATAGAGAACCACGTGATTTCCCCAGCCAGCCCCTGCTTCGCGCAGGCTCTGGTTTTTGCCGAACATGCAGCTCTGGGGGCATCCGGTGCGAACATAGGCGACGGTACCGTTTGCAACGGCAATAACTGGCACATGGGGCACGGTTGATTTGTTATGAACAAAATCCATGCCTTCGTGACCTGCGGGCTGACCGGGCTTGCCAGCAAAGTTAACTCTGTAGGTGTCGATTGTTGGTATTTCGTTCATCTGCCATTTGAGATTATTGGGAAATTCGGCGGCGGTTTTCTGAACCGGAGCGTATTCCTGAAGGGTGGTTGAGTGGAAAGGCGCGGCCGGATGCTGGGTGTAGTAGTCAGCAGCACTGCAAACCATTGGAATTGCCATAACCAGGCCGAGCATCAGGGCGAAAAATCTTGTCTGGAACTTCATCGATAGCCTCCGGAAAATTAAAAAACTCGATCAATGCAGATTATACGTTTGAAATGACCATTCGACTCAGCCAACTGCCAGATTGTATCCCGCCCGGAAACAGGGGTTTCCGACCAAAAACAAAACCCCGCTCTGAGGCGGGGTTTTGCCGGTTTCAGCCGATGCTTTTTTTGTGTTGCGAATCAGGAATTGCTTTGCAGAAACCTGATTATGGCCAGGTAGCGCTCGGCTTTAAAAGAACTGCCGGTTTCGAGCTGAGTCTGAACCGGTTCAGCAAAAGATGAAAGCACTTTTTTCCAGGGCCGGCGCACCGAAACGGGCTGCAGCCTGAGAAAGAAAAGAGTTTTATGCAGAGTGGTAAAATCATCGCGGGCCGCTTCCCCTTTTATCTGGCGAATCAGCCAATCAACCTGGCTCCGTCCTGGGGGGTATTTGCCCATCAGATACATGGTCGCTTTGCCAAGCCGATCGCGAAACATGCCCTTCTGAAATTCTTCGATGCCCCAGCTCAGCAGGTTAGGTGCGTTCTTAACCGCCAGGCTGACGATAATTGCACCAAGAGCCACTTCACCTACCACCGGCACCGGTATGACAATGGCGCTGATTGCAGCCCCGGCGGCACCAGCGGCAAGATTCTTCACCTGCTGCTCGACCACCACTTTTCCAGCCTGAACCGATGCATAGGCGACAAAGGCGAGAAAGTCATCCATGCCAACCGACATGATCAGGGCCTGCGGCTTGTTCTGCCCAGAAGAAAGGGCGGTATTCAATACCTTATCGAGACCTTTGTTGAGCAAAAACCGGCACATTCCCGGAAAAAGTTTTTCGAGCTGGCCGCGAAATTCTTCGTTTCTGATTTTCTGCAGCGGCACCAGCAACTTGTCTGATTCAAGAATTTTCGACTGGTCGAGGGCAAAGTTGATGCCCGATTTGGCGGCAATTATTACACATTGCTGCAGGTTAACTTCAAGATCGAGCCGGTAAGGCAGGTTGATCCTGGTGCCTGCTTCAATTTTATCAAGATTGGCCGGCGGAAAAACTCTGAAAAACCCCACATATTCTGCCCGATGGGGCAACGGGGTTTCGGCATGAAAAAACCTGATTATCCGGTGGCGGGCCGCCTCAACCGACATTTTCTGGGCACCGGTTATGCGAATCTGCATTTTTCGGCAATCACGGCTGAAAACCGGGTTGCCAACCTTTGCGCTGAAATTACCCTTGCCGACATAGGTCGCCGCTTCACCAAAACGGTCGAAAAACAGGTGAATGATCTGACCCAGCTTCTTGAAACCTGCATCAGAAAGCCTTACCTGCTGAGCCGGCAATTGAACGGTACAGGCCAGAAGAAGAACCAGCAGCAGGCCTGCAAACGGCTTACGAATGTTAGTCATAAAACAACCCCAACTTAAGGTTTCGCCAAGTACACTATTTCATTCTAATGTATTTTCTCAAAAATGTTAAGGTTCGGTTGCTGTTTACTCATTCATTGTCGTTGCCAAGGTTTGATGATATTATGGTGACAATTTAAAAAAAAATGGAAAACCTTGAAGAATTAAAAACTGAGTTGCAGGCTCCGATCAAATCTTTCAAGAGGGATCTTTTTGCTCCATGCCTGGTTCTTATGAATAGCCGGAAAAAAGCTTCAATAAGTTTAATAGTTTAACCCTGCCTGGAAGACTTTTTTCCTGCTTTTCTGGCTTTGTAAATGCCGGCCGGCTCTTTGACATTTTGTTCTTTTCTGGCAATTTCAATAAGCTGTATAACCTGTTTTTCACTCAGGTCAGTAACTTTGGCGATCATTTCGGGGGTCATTCCATGTTCAATCATGTTCAGACAGATTAGAGCCTTCCCTTCTTTCCGGCCTTCCTCTCGGCCTTCTTCGCGACCCTTGGCCATCCACTGTGCTGGCCATGATTTTACGGTTTCAGATAACATTGCATGTACCTCCTGCAGGTCATTGAACTCTGGAATCTTTTCACCAGGGTATCTTCCTGGCAACAGAACCCGGCCGAGCCAGACGGTGAATGCACGCCTGAGTCCTTGTTGTTCGGGAGCTTTAAGCCAATCGATCAAAGTGGAAAGAATTCGGCGAACGTCTTCCGGAGCTTGTTGACGTTCCAGCTGAAAAAGAGCCGACACAACACTTTTTGCCTTTTCAAGCTCCCGATTATCGTAGCTACCTTCGTCAATCAAGAGATAGCGCAGACTTGGCAGATATATTTCAAGCCCGCGAGGAGCAGGTCCGATTGCATCCTTGATATCAAGCGCAACATTTTCCCATCGCCGAAGGCCATTATAGAGAACCACCGGCAAAACCGGCGGCAGCTTCTGTCCTGCTTTTATGGCTTTTGATTTTATCAAATCCTGGTATAATAAACTCAGGTAGCTCATGATGCGAACGCACATAAAACTGTCGATTTCTGACTGAAATTCGATCATGATGTAAATATAAAGCTGCTTTCTCCCCCAGTTGACTGACCATATAACGTCATCGAAACGCTCTTTCAGGTCGTCACTGACGAAAGAATTGTTGTATTTTTTCAGGGTAGAAAAATCGATTTTACCGACCCACTCTTCTTTTACGAAGTCGCGCAGCAATTCTTCCACCATTCTGGCGTGAGAAAACAGCATATTGTAACTTTTGTCTTTATCAGCCATAAAACCATTATAACGCAGCAAAACAGAGCAAACAACCGAAAAGCCACTTCAATATTTTTAATTGTTAAAACCACATTTTCACTCTGCTTTTCCATTTTTTCCTCCATATTTTTCTGTTTAATTTAGATTTCTGATTTTCCATCTTGAAAATTAAAATTTCTTTGCCATGATCTCGTTCAATTTTTTTCAAGAAACTTTTTCTCTTTTGTGGCAGATTTTCTTAAAGCCGCATCAATTCGTCGGCAGAACCAGGGATCAAGCGAGATTTTGCGAATTGAAGCGGGAACCCAAAATTTCAGCTTTTCCGCCAACCTCCCCCCACCCTCGCAAACCCGCATTCTACCGTCGAGGTTGGCGGAAAATTGAGTTCGCTGCTGATGCGGGTTTCAGCCATTTTCGCGGTAATTTTACCACTGCGACACTTTAACCGCAGGGGGGGGTTGACATTTTAGGGGTGTCAAAGTAGCATTAACACAGACTCAAAATCGCGAAGGGTCAGACCGACCGCTCCCCATTCTCGGGGATTGAAACCCATTCATAGGCAAGGAAAGTACTGATTTAAGGTTATTTGTCAGACCGACCGCTCCCCATTCTCGGGGATTGAAACCACGCCCGTGCAACAATTTTTTCATAGTTATCCATTCTGTCAGACCGACCGCTCCCCATTCTCGGGGATTGAAACACTTTGCCGGTTTTTTTTGCATTTGGTTTGAACCAACGTCAGACCGACCGTTCCCCATTCTCGGGAATTGAAACTCAGGTCAGTCCAGCTGGTGCCCTTGGGGCAGGCCTCGTCAGACCGACCGTTCCTTATTCTCAGGAGTAAATACGCTCAGCAGCTTTAATGGGAACTTCGACAAGATATTTTCCTGAATTTTTCCCATGATCATGCGAATTTTATCCAGGAAGTTTGATTTTTCTTATTGTTTTCACAATTTTTCACATGGTCATTGTAATTTTTTTGAATTTCATTATAATAATTATGAAGAAGCTATTTTTTCATTCGATCATAGGAAATTATGAAGAAACCTCATCTTGAAGAAGCGATAAAACTGGGTGCGACCGTTAAGAGTTGTCGCAAAGCCCTAAATCTATCTCAAACAGAATTGGCTGAACTGGCCGGTGTAAGCTTGAACTACGTATCTCAGCTCGAAAATGGCAAACCCCGAATTCAGTTCGACAAATTACTCGATGTTCTTGGAGTTCTGGGCCTCGAGCTCGAAATAAAGCCAGGAAACTCTGGTCTGTCTATTGTTGAAGAGCTGAAATCATGATGAAAGAAGCGAAAAATATCGATGAACTTCGAATATTCAAAAACGATACTCCGGCAGGTACGTTGAAACGAACCAAAAACGGCTGTGAATTCATATATGATGAAGAATTTCTACAGCAGTCTTTTAGTCCGGGAATATCATTCTGCATGCCCAAAACCAGGCGAAAATATTCCAACAACGGGATAAATCTTTTTCCGTTCTTTGCCGGCCTGTTACCTGAAGGACTTCGCTTAAAAGCCATAACAAAAAATCTTAAGACTTCAGAAGATGATTTGTTCAGTATCTTTGCCGATATTGGCAGTCATGTCATCGGCGATGTGTGTGCAAAAACAGAATCCGCTGCAAATGAAGCAGCTCCGCCCAAATTAAGTAAAATTAACTTTTACGATTACTTTCAAAAAATTATTTCAGGAAGCGAATTGCATAAGGATGAGTCCATAGCAGGAGTTCAGGAAAAGATTTCCGCGTCGATGATCAGCTTTCCAATCAATATTGCCAGGCAGCATTCAAAATACATTTTGAAACTCAACCCAGCCGACAAAACCAATTTGGTAATAAATGAGCATTACTGCATGGAATTAGCAAGGAAATGTGGCATAGACTCGGCTTCAACCAGACTCGTCAAAGACAAAGACGGTAATTTTGGCCTACTTGTAACCAGATTTGATAGAAGCTGGAGTTCAAAAGAGAACCATTTCCTGATGCACCACCAGGAAGACGCCTGCCAGCTTTTGAACAAATATCCCGCTGAAAAATACCGAATTTCCTTTAATGAGGTGGTTCAAGCGGTAAAAAAACATGTTCCCGCTGCACGGGTAGCAACTTTAAAACTGTTACAACTTTATGCGTATTCCTATTTAATTGGAAACGGAGATCTGCATGCCAAAAACATCAGTCTGCTCATAAAGTCAGGTAGTAGAATTGTCGAAATCTCACCCGCTTACGATCTTATCTGCACCCGCATTTATGGCGACCATAAAATGGCAATGAAACTTGATGGACATGACGATAACATCAAACGCAAGAACCTTATTGAGTTTGGTAAACGCTTCGATATTCCCGAAGTGGCATGTGAAAGTATGCTGGATAAGTTGTTAAAAAAGTTCGAAGAGCATTTTGAAATGCTGTATAAAATTCCAATGACGAGCCGCAATCAAAAGCTACTTGATCACATTATTGGAAAAAGATTGAAAGATCTGAGCCAGTAAAGACGTCGAAAACATTTAAAGAGCTTTTGAATTGCGCAACATTTTTTTGGTTTTTGTTTTGTGAGATTTGTATTTCGCAGGGGATTCTTTAACCTTTGGCAGATCGGGATTATATTTAAATAAAGATTCGTATATTCCATTCCAGAAATCTGCATCGGGATTTTTTGATTTTAACTGGTCGATTTTTTGACAGGCTTTTTCGAAAGAGATCTCACCATCCTCCAACAACTCGAGAATATTAAGAGCTTTGCCTTCTTCGCGACCTTTTTTGACACCTTTTTCGAAACCTTCTTCAATTGCGGTATCGAAAGAGTTTTTCAGATCACGATAGATTTTCAGACTGTCTTCGTATTGCATGACTTCCTCAGGATTAAATTTGGCAATCTCGGCTGTTTCAAATAGCTTCTTGAAAATTCGATCCTGAAATTTTTCGGGAATATTGTGCAAACGCTCCAGGTTTTTTAAAATGTAAAGCCACTTGTCAAAACGGTCGACAAGCTTATCTAACGTTTTATTGAACTTTGGCATTTGCAAATAAATAAAGGTGAGCTTGTCATAAAACACTTTGCTGGTTTCAATATCAGACAGTTTAACATCGTAGCGCAGCTTTTTCGGTTCTTTTAGATCCTCGTCAAAGACAAAATCAAGTATGGCAACAGCATAAACAGCTTTCAGTTCAAAGTTCCAATCGCCGCTCTTTGCCTGCTGACTTATGGGAAAAGTCGAATAATAAAGACTTCGATCTTTAAAAAACTTCTGCTTTGTCTTCTGCATTTCGACAATGAACTTTTCACCCGATTCATTTTCGCAATACAGATCATAAACCGCTTTGCGGTCAATTGCTCGGCCACCAAGCCGTTCGTTTTTGAGATAAGTGATTTTTTTGATTCTGCCCTGCTCTTTTTTCAGCAGCTGGTTAAGAAAATCAATCAGCAGGTCAGCATTATATTCTTCACCGAACAGCTTTTTAAAACCAAAATCAGTGAATGGATTAACATACCTTGCTTTTTGTGGCTCCATGTATGAAACAGACTTTGGTTTTTGAGGCATAGAAAATTCTCTGATCCTGAATGCGGCCCGTACATGGCACTAGCCCATCCCGCGCGTTACACATGGGTCGGCCGTTACGAATTCCTTGCAAGTATAGCTTTTCCGCTCAATCTGGTCAAGAATTCGATAACTTGTGCAGTAAGAAACATTTGTTAACGACGCTGGCCAGGTGGTGCAATTTATAGGGAACAAAAGAATTTTCCCGCATATTACAAAACCTTCGAGTATAGTCGAAAGTTTTTGCCCCGGTCGCAAAAGTTTCGACCATATTCCTGAATTTGGACGTCAGGTGCTGATTTTTTTTAACCTGGCGTGGGAATTATTCAGACTTGATTTCAAAGATGAACTGGTGTTATCAATGGATTGTATCTTGAAATGCGTTACAGGTGGGTCTAAATTTGCCAGTTTTGCCGGAGAATTAAAATGAACAATCATACCGAAGAATTGCTTAAAAAGATTTCTCTCGGGGAAGATTCTGTTCTCGAGCTGAAACTTCTTGAGTTCAACGGCGACAAAATCACTGGCCCACACAGAAACAGCATGGCAGATGAACTGGCTGCAATGGCAAACACTGCCTCGGGAATCGTTATACTGGGTGTTGATGATAAAAATCGTGAGATCGTCGGGATTCCACCTGAAAAACTAGATGCAACTGAGAACTGGATTCGTTCAATATGCAACGATTCGATTGAGCCGCCACTTGATTGTACAATTAGAAAGCTTTTTCTTCCAGATTCAACTGGTTGTGAAAAATGCGTCATACAAGTCGATATTCCGAGAAGTCTTTTTGTTCACAAAAGCCCCAATGGCTATTTTCGAAGGATTGGCAGCTCAAAACGTGAAATGAAACCAGATATGCTTGCGAGACTTTTTCAGCAGCGAAGCCAAGCTAGAATTATCAGGTTTGACGAACAGGCTGTGCCTGGCACCACCGCCAATAATCTTTCCCCAAAGTTATGGGAGCGCTTCAAAACCACAATTTCCCCACAGAACGATCATGAATTTCTGGAAAAAACCAGACTGATTTCCCGCGATGATGATGGGAATGAGCGAGCTACAGTAGGCGGCATTCTTATGGCGAGCGAGTCACCTGAAACTTTTCTTTCAGGTGCATTCATTCAAGCTGTTTGCTACAGAGGCTCGGAAAGAGATGCGACCTATCAACTTGATGCAAAGGATATTACCGGGTCACTCGACACTCAAATTCGCGACGCCTGCAAATTCGTCGAACGTAATACGAGGGTCTATGCAACCAAAGCACCCAATCGTATTGAAACGCCACAATTTTCATTAAATGCGGTTTTTGAAGCTGTAGTAAACGCGGTTGCCCACCGCGACTATTCAATATACGGTTCAAAAATTCGACTGCACGTTTTTGCCGACCGGCTCGAAATTTTTTCACCTGGAACCATCCCTAACACCATGACAATTGAAAGCATCTCTGAAAGGCAGTCTGCGCGGAATGAGCTTATCAGTTCTCTGCTGGCCCGCTGCCCGATGAACTTAGATGTCAGGGGCAGCCAAAGAAGCTTTATCATGGATAAAAGGGGCGAAGGGGTTCCGATTATCATCTCTGAAAGCCTTAAGTTATCAGGACAGAAGCCCGTTTACAAACTTATCGACGATGCTGAGCTAAAGCTGACCATTTTTGCCGCCCCGTGCCCCCATGATAAATCTTGAGAGATATACCCGGCTTGGAAAATCTTCTTTCTGAATGCCTGAAACGACTCGAAAAAGAAACCCAGAAAAGTTTTCCAGAAAAATTTCCTGCTTCAAAATTGTTTAAATTTTAATACACACAGCATCAACGGTTAACAACGCTTGGCAAAGCTGAAGTAGAAATCTACTCAAAATTGTTTAAATTTTAATACACACAGCATCAACCCCTGATTTTGTGGGAAGTTTTATCTAGCACACAACGCAGGGTATATCCCAGTAATTCCGCGACCCCGTTTTAATCCCCGATTTGGTGGGGAGTTTCATAGAACGAAAAATTTGTTCCCGATCTTGTTGAAGGTGCTGTAGTGTTTCAATCCCCGATTTGGTGGGGAGTTTCATAGAACAAAACTATTGGCCAAAAAGAGTGCTGAAATAGCAAGAAGTTTCAATCCCCGATTTGGTGGGGAGTTTCATAGAACCCGAAAATCAAAGGCAAACAGCAAGCATCTGCCGCGAGGTTTCAATCCCCGATTTGGTGGGGAGTTTCATAGAACAGATATTGTCGGCTGGTTCAAGCCGAATTCTAAGAAAACGTTTCAATCCCCGATTTGGTGGGGAGTTTCATAGAACAATGAGAACCATCATTGTTAACCGTGGCCAAACCACACGTTTCAATCCCCGATTTGGTGGGGAGTTTCATAGAACATAAAACACTAGCTATACCCTGTAAACTGATGCAATTTGTTTCAATCCCCGATTTGGTGGGGAGTTTCATAGAACATTGGCCAGGCGAATTGGGTTCTAGCGTAGATATTGAATGTTTCAATCCCCGATTTGGTGGGGAGTTTCATAGAACCTGGATTATCGAGGCCCTGATTAAATGAAAGGAAAAGTAGTTTCAATCCCCGATTTGGTGGGGAGTTTCATAGAACTTTTGCGAAGAATTTTTAAAAAATTTTGAACACGAAAGTTTCAATCCCCGATTTGGTGGGGAGTTTCATAGAACAAGCCTCACTGTTAGCTGCTGGTCTAACAGAAGAACAGGGTTTCAATCCCCGATTTGGTGGGGAGTTTCATAGAACTACAAAATTGAAGAAGTAAGTGGAACCAAAAAAATTAAGTTTCAATCCCCGATTTGGTGGGGAGTTTCATAGAACAAGTTGGTTTGCGGTGATTGTCCATTGGCAGGTGGTAAGTTTCAATCCCCGATTTGGTGGGGAGTTTCATAGAACTTACACCACTGTCAGTGTGGTGCTTGTGACCCAGAGCCTGTTTCAATCCCCGATTTGGTGGGGAGTTTCATAGAACGAAACGAAGGAGAAACGAAATGAAAAGACGTTACAGGTTTCAATCCCCGATTTGGTGGGGAGTTTCATAGAACTATTGAAGCCCAGCTTGCGATTGCGGTGGCAAATCAAAGTTTCAATCCCCGATTTGGTGGGGAGTTTCATAGAACAGTAAACCGTATTGCTCAGCTTGTTTGCTGCCTTTTTGTTTCAATCCCCGATTTGGTGGGGAGTTTCATAGAACAAATAGGAGTGTCCAAATGAGAATTGAAGAAATGAAAAGTTTCAATCCCCGATTTGGTGGGGAGTTTCATAGAACGCCATAAATCAAGATAATAAGACAGCTTTTTTTGAATGTTTCAATCCCCGATTTGGTGGGGAGTTTCATAGAACAAATTAAAATAGGAGTGTTCAAAATGGAAATTAAGAAAGTTTCAATCCCCGATTTGGTGGGGAGTTTCATAGAACAAATAAAAATCGAAGGAGTTTTACAAATGAGAAAAATCGTTTCAATCCCCGATTTGGTGGGGAGTTTCATAGAACTTACGATCTTGCGGTTTTCACCGTCGATGTATTGCTGCTGTTTCAATCCCCGATTTGGTGGGGAGTTTCATAGAACCATCACCACCTGATCACCCTAGTAGCCGAGGTAGCCATGTTTCAATCCCCGATTTGGTGGGGAGTTTCATAGAACCAAGACGTATGTTGTTAAACTACGCAACCGGGGTGCTGGTTTCAATCCCCGATTTGGTGGGGAGTTTCATAGAACCCCTTCAGGTTGTTCTTATGGGTCAGGGTGTGGCAAAAGTTTCAATCCCCGATTTGGTGGGGAGTTTCATAGAACAACAACGCTTGGCAAGGCAGAAGTAGAAATATATTGGAAAGGTTTCAATCCCCGATTTGGTGGGGAGTTTCATAGAACTTCAAGGCCGATGGTGTGAGGTTGGTATATTCGTTGCCGGTTTCAATCCCCGATTTGGTGGGGAGTTTCATAGAACATAACAATGTTTAGTGATCCCGGCCATGCTTGGGCAAAGTTTCAATCCCCGATTTGGTGGGGAGTTTCATAGAACCGCTGCAAAGACCTGACTGGTACTGCAAAAGCGCAAAAGTTTCAATCCCCGATTTGGTGGGGAGTTTCATAGAACTGTGGACTCTTGCAAAGTGTACCGTGGCAAGAATGATAAGTTTCAATCCCCGATTTGGTGGGGAGTTTCATAGAACGCAGGCTGAAAAGCCAAAGAAAACGGCGGCTGAAAAGGTTTC